>DGFC01000133.1:2200-10939 GCA_002391465.1 Firmicutes bacterium UBA3910
GTCCTTTTGTTTAATGCGGCGGCATGGGCACGCTCCGCTTCTTCCCCCGCAGGGAAAGGTTTGCAATGGTCCTTAAAGACTGCCAATACATCTGCCCCATCCTCGAGCTCAAAGGCTTCCCGCACCGCATCGGAGGCAAACGAGGCCCGCACTTCCCGCTCCAGCTCAACTAGCCTGGCGGCCAGTTTCTCCGTTTCCCTGGCTCGGGCTGCTTGGACGAGGAAAAGATCAATCCCTTCATCCAATCCCGCAGCTGGAACAGAGAAACTGCTCCGCTCCATAATTTCTCCAATCTCACGTTGTTTGGCGGTCAGTTCTCGCTCCTTTCTCCGTAAAGCTTCTGCCTCAGCCAGCTTAGCCTGCCAATCCTGGACGAGGACGAACAGCAAGTTCCAGTCTTGCTCCCGCTCACCGCTGGCCTGAACAGGCAGATCGGATGCCAGTTCCGTTAGGAACTCTAGGTAACGACGGTAATCCTCATCGAGCTGCTCACCCAGGCTCACTACATCCAAGTTGAGCCTGTTCAGTTCGGTGATCTGCTCCTGCAGACTCCGCACCTGGTCTAAATAACTGGGTAAGCGTTTGTAGGGTACTTCACTCTCCAGGTTCAACGCGTTTTGGTACTGCTCAAGCTGGGCTGCGCATTCCTTCTCCGCCTCAGCCAACTCAGTTAAGGTACTCTCCACTGCCTGTCTCTCCGCCTTAAGTTCTTCCTGCCTCTCCCGGCGGCGGCTGAGCATCTCTTGTGAGCTTCTAGCAGAACGCAGCTGGGTAAAATACGAGGCGGTCAGAACAAGAATGAGGGCTAGAGCGACTATGCTCACCAGCGGATTAAGGAACACTCCTGCTAAAACGCCAAGCACCGCTGCAACCAGTGTGCTTACTCCATAGGCCGCTAAGCCAAAGGCGGATTTGCCTTCGCTGAGTTTCTTAATCTCTTCTGCGATCCGGTCCTCTTCCTCTTTCAGGCGTTTCAGTTCTCGCTTGGCATCCCCTTGGTCGTCCACCAAGTCACTGTACTTCTCCACCAACTCGTTTACGTTGTCCTTCTCAATCTCATCCAACCTGAGGGCAGAGATGGCTTCTGCATCAGCTAAGGACCAATTGACGTTGAGTTTCGTTATCCTATCCGCTAAATTCCGTCGCTGCTGGGCGTACCTGTCCTCCGCAGCCTGCAGCTGCCGGAGGCGTTCTTTAATGCCCGATACGCCCGAGGCCAACACATTCAGCTCATTACCCCGGGCAATCAGTTTAGTTACCGCTTCCGTGCTTAGGCCTATGGAAATCTCCTTGGCCCCTATCTCTTCCTCCAGCTCCCGGCAGTCTGTTGCCAGCTTCCTTACGCGCTCCAGTTGATCCTCACTTGGGACATGCTCCCAGCGTTCAGCCTGTCTGTACTTCAGCTCGTTTTCTAAACGAACCATTTCCTCGTAGGTGGAGAAATTGTTCTTAATAAGGTCCAAACGCCGCACTTCCTTGCCCAGCCTGTCCAGTTCCGCGCTTACACTCTCCAACTCTTCCCCTATTTCCGCCAGCCTAGTCTGATTAGTAGAGTACGCGTGAATATGAGCTTGACTGCTCTTTCTCAGCTGTTGGCCTTCGGAAATGGCCTGGTGGAACTGTTTAAACAACTTCACACTGGGATTACCCCTGGTGCCGCCGATGCTGTCCGCCTGACGGCCAAATTCATTTTTCAACTGGGGCAGGAGCGTCACTTCCTTCAGCCCAGCACCCAGCAGAATGGACTGCAGATCCCGCTTAGCCCCGGGAGTCAGGGACTGAATCGAACTCAATTCCTCCAGGCTGATGGTGAAGAGCTGGCGGTAAGTGTAGTTGTCCAGTGGATACAGCTCCCGCACATCAACTTGACCGGTTTGCCTGCCTGAAAGGACGTTTACCTCCGGTGCCCCGTAGCCGCTCAGGCTGAGGTTATACAAAGCGTTTCCCAAGCTGATATCCGCCTCCACACCGTACTGCACAGTGGCAGGCGGCAGACTACCATCCCGGGGAAAGCCGTAGCCTAAATAGCGTAAGACGTTCATAAACGTAGATTTACCCGCCCTGTTCAAACCGCCGATCACCACCAAACCTGGGTGCAGATCGGCCAGCGTTTGGTTGCGTAAAATACCAAAATCCCTAATGTACAAACGCCTAATTTTAATTGCTACTCCCTCCCCTCTGCCAGTTTTTCCAGGATCAACTGACGGGCATCGGCCAGCAGATCCTGCAGTGTTTCATCGTCTAAGTAAAAGACAAAGTCATCCTTGTCCTGATACCCTTCCTCATCGCCGTGCCCGGACCAGATCTGCCCCAGTTCCCTTTTCAGCTGCTTCTGAAGCTCTTCTTCTGTCTGGCACCGCTGCACCACCCGATCCAATTCCTCCACCACCGGGCTGCCTTTAAGAAGCTCGTCCAAATCGAGCTCAGGCTTGGTTCTAAACATTATCCGTTCCGTCCAGACAAAGGGCTTGTCATCTGCAAATCGCCCGCGCAGTCCTGCCAGGAGGGAGTCATGGGCCTCGTCCTGCTGCTCCGCCAGGAGAGTGTGGATCGTTCCCCTGCCCTCAATGTTCCACTGCACAATGTAACCAAGGATTGGATAGGCATCGTCTCCCCCCTCGGAGAGAAGCTCCTGGGCCGCCGCTGCCATCCGCTCTTCCAATTCGGGCAGGGTCTCAGGTATGCTAACCGGATCTTCATCTATCTTGAGTGTAACTCTCTTGTAGACGATGGGTGCCAGAGGCACGTGGGTGATTACATCTTCTCCCTGGTCGTTCAGCTCCACCAAGAGGCAGCCGCCCCGCTCCAGTTCGTTCACGTGCTTACCCTGGGGTGTGCCCGGGTAGGCAATATGGGGCCTTGCGTTATGCAGGATACCCGGTTGATGGATGTGACCTAAAGCCCAATAATGATAACCGCTTTTCTCCCTTAACTCACTCACAGAACAGGGAAGGTAGGTGGAAGGCTCACCCTCAAGCTGGGTATGGAGAACGCCAATATTCCACAAATCCGACGGCAGACTGGGATAGTCCTGGTGCAGCCGCCTGCGTTCTGCGCTGCGCTCATAACTTTGACCCACTACACGGGCAATAGGTGCTCCTTGGTCATCCTTCACCTCAAAAACCTCAGGCTTACTGCTGGGAAAAGTGAAAACGTTTGGGGGCAGCCTGAACAGCGCTTCCCTCTCCCGCAGGGGATCGTGGTTGCCCGCCAAAACGTACACGCCTATACCTGCCTCGTACAGCCGCTCGCACTGCCTCACAAAAAACTCTAAAGCGCTGACCGTTCTGGCTTCCCCATCGTACAGATCTCCCGCAATAACCACGAAATCTACCCCTTCCGCCAGGGCCAAATCACAGAGACGGCTGAAACTGGCAAAGGTAGCCCCATGGACCTGTTCCCGCAGCTGATCTGGGAGGGAAGCACCTCCAATCTGGGGTATACGCCCCAGATGTACGTCGGCGGTATGAATAAAGCGTATGCTGCCCATGGCAATCCTCCCTTTCTCTGTTGTATATATGTCCTGCCCAGGGCAATCTCCTGCCCCTGGGGAGGAATCGGCGAGCGAAAACAGAACAATAGTAACCAAAACTTGGCAAAGGAGACAAGAATTATGGGAAAGGGTAGAGTAATTCTGTCACTGCTACTGCTTTTTTCCTTTAGCATGGGCGTCTTGGGGAATGCAGGACCGGAACTTACCCCCTCGCTGATTCTGAACAACGCCTTGGTGGAGTTAAAGCACCCACTGCTTTTAGATGGGGACCGCATGCTCATCTCCATAATCGATCTAATGCGGCTTTTCCACGTGGAGTGTGAAAGGCAGGGTGAAACGGGCATTGTCCTTAGGGGAGAAGGGATCCGCATCAATATGCAGCTTGATACCGATATTGCAGTTGCAACAAAGGATGGACGCTATGAGGTAACCTGGCTCGAAGCGGCTCCCCGCCTCAGGGGCAAGGTACTTTATCTGCCCCTCCGCTACTGCGCAGAAAGCCTGGGTGCAGAAGTCTATTGGGACCAACGGAGCGGCTGCGTGGTAGTGAGCGATAACACTTGGGAAGCGGAGGAAAAAACGGTGCAATACACCCTGTTAAACAGATGGGAACTGCAATCTGAACCGGAGTTGGCCGCCTGGTATGAAAACCACCACCGCACAGAAGGTTTGCACGTATTGGTAATCAACACAGACACCTACGTCTTAGTGGCCGCGGGCCCGAAACCAACGGGCGGTTATGGAGTGAGGATAAAGGGTGTGATCGAAAGGGAACCCAACCAGCTTGTGATCGAAGCTGAACTGCAAAAGCCTGGCCCAAACGACATGGTGACCATGGCCTTCACCTATCCCACTGCCTTACTGAAATTCCCCAACCGCATCTTCTCAGTAGTGGATTACAACCTCACCGATTGAGCACATGAAAAAGTGCGGGATGTTCCTAAGAACTCCCGCACTTGCTTTTTGCTTATAACCCCCGGCGGATGTATGGTTTGCCAGAGGCAGCGGGGGCGGTAGAGCGTCCAATAATCCCTGCCAAGGCCGCCATTGTCACCACGTAGGGGAACATGGCAAAGAACTCGGTTGGGATAGCTACCAAGCCCCAGTTTTGGGCAGTTAGCTGCAGGGCGTCTGCCACTCCAAAGAGGAGGGAAGCACCCATCGCCCCAAAGGGCGTCCAGTTGCCGAAGATCATTGCGGCAAGGGAAATGAAGCCTTTACCCGCACTCATACCCTCCCTAAACAGGGACAGGTTACCCAGGGACAAGGTGACGCCGCCCATTCCGGCCAAAAACCCGCTCAAAATAACGGAAAAATACCGAATGCGGTTCACGTTCACACCAACCGTATCGGCTGCTTCCGGGTGTTCCCCGGCGGCACGGATCCTGAGGCCCAAGGGAGTCTTGAACAAAACGATGTGGGCCACAATGGCGATCAGGAAAGCCAAATAAACAGGCGGTGTGTTGCGGGCGAAAATGTCACCAATCACCGGGATCTTCCGCAGCCAGGGGAAGGACCAGAAGGCAAGTTTTGCCACCCTGTTCGTCTGGCCGGCCCGTTTAAAGATGGCCCGCAGTAAAAACCCGGTTAGGGCAGTAGCCAACATGTTGATGGCCACACCTGAAACAGTCTGATCCGCATGGTATTTTATGCTAACCCAGGCATGGAGCGCTGCCAAAACTGCACCGGCCAACGAACCCGCCAAAAAGCCAATCCAGGGATTCCCGGTCAAGTGGGAAAACAGCACTCCCACAAAGGAGCCGGTGAGCATCATGCCCTCAATACCAATGTTTACTACCCCGGACCGCTCACTGAACACCCCGCCGATGGAAGCCATGATCAGAGGCGCTGACAGTGTCACGGTGGACGCTAATAGGTCAATCAAGAAATATTGTAGGTTCGCCCAATCAATACCCATTAGACGTCAGCCTCCTTTCCTCTGTTGAAAAGAGCCTTGATTTTATCCAAGCCAGGTATCCAACCCTTAACCAGGCCTTCTGCAGCTACGATGAAGATGATTAGGGCCTGCACGATCCCAATCGTCTCCTTGGGTACACCTGCCAAGGCCTGCATCGTCTGGGAACCGCGGTGCAGCACGCCGAAGAGAAATGCGCTGCCTAGGATACCAATGGGATTGTTCTTGGCCACCAAAGCTACCGCGATACCGTCAAAACCCCAGCCCTCAAAGGCGAAGATATCCAGGAATTTGTACTGAATACCCATTACCTGTACCGCTCCGGCCAGTCCCGCCAAAGCGCCTGAAATGAGCATGGCCGTTGCCATGGCCCGGGAGGTATTCATACCTGCGTAGCGGGAGGCATCGGCGTTAAAGCCAACCGCCCGAATCTCGTAACCGATTGTGGTTTTGTAAAGCAACCAGTAGACCACAAAGGCGGCTAGAATGGCGATGAAAATCCCGGTGTTAACCCTGTACTCGCTGCCGATGCCGCTGAGGAAGCGCCACAGACGTGCGTTTTGGGCAATATCTGGGCTGTAAGGCAGGGTTGTATTCGGATCCTGTAGGGGTCCGGTAACCAAATAGTGGGAAAGGTGCAAGGCGATGTAGTTCATCATGATGCTGTTTACTACCTCGTGCACTCCAAATTTGGCCTTCAGATACCCGGGCACAGATGCCCACAGTGCCCCAGCCAGCATACCTGCCCCCAGTGTCAGGGGTAGGTGCAGCAGCCTAGGTAGGCCTGCAAACTGATAACCCACAAAAGCGGAGGCGAGCATACCCACAATGATTTGACCCTCCGCACCAATGTTAAACAAACCTGCACGGTAAGCAACCGCAATGGACAGACCGGCGAAAATCAACGGATTCACATAAACGAGCGTCTCGGAAAAGTCAATACCCGAACCAAAGGAACCGCTCAGCAGTGCTCCGTAACCGGCAAAGGGATTATTACCGGTGATAAACATGAGCACTCCGCCAATTACTAGTCCTACCAGAATAGCAGCCAAGGGAACGGCAATCCCTGACCACCACTTATTGTTCTTGGTCATAGCTCTCCCCCTCCGGCTACCGCACTTGTCCGGTCGTCTGATACGCCCGCCATCATGAGGCCGAGTTTCTCTTCAGTCGCCTCTTCCCGGTCCACAATGCCCACGATGCGCCCTTCGTACATAACCGCAATCCTATCCGCCAAGGCCAAGATCTCATCCAACTCCAGGGAAAAGAGAAGCACTGCCTTTTGGGCGTCCCTGGCCTCAATTAGGCGCGTGTGGACAAATTCAATGGCACCAACGTCCAGTCCCCTAGTAGGTTGGGCAGCTACAATCAACTCCGGTTCCTGAGCCAACTCCCTGGCCACAATCACCTTCTGCTGGTTGCCGCCTGAAAGGGAACTGGCAAGCACGTCTTCATTGGGCGTGCGCACATCGTACTCTTCAATCAATTCCCGTGCCTCTTGTTTGATTACTTCCCAATCCAAGACAGTCTTGTTGCTGAACGGCGGCGCGTAATAGGTACGCAAAACCATATTCTCAGCAATGGAAAATTCCAGAACAAGGCCATGGCGATGCCTATCCGCCGGAATGTGCACCACCTTGGATTCAAACACGCGGCGTGAGGAAAGATTGGTAATGTCTTTACCGTTTAACACGATCTGACCAGAAGTGGCTTTCCGCATACCCGTAATGGCCTCAGCCAGTTCGTTCTGACCGTTGCCGTCTACACCGGCAATGCCCAGTATTTCCCCTGCCCTAACGGAAAGGGAAACACCTGATAAGGCAGGTAAGTGCCGATCATCCTGCACATGGAGATCGGTAATGCGGAACATCTCCGGTCCCGGTTTGGCCGGTTCCTTGCTCACCACAAGTTCCACATCGCGACCCACCATCATTCGGGCCAAGTCGTTAACGTTTGTTTCCGCAGTGGTAACGCTTCCGATGATCCGTCCCCTGCGGATAACGGTCACCCGATCGGAAATCTCCATTACTTCCTTCAGCTTGTGGCTGATGAAGATAATGGACTTACCCATTTCCGTCAGGTTACGCATAATTGTAAACAGCTCCCCGACTTCCTGGGGTGTCAAAACAGCGGTAGGTTCATCCAACACCAGGATTTCAGCCCCGCGTAAAAGTGCTTTGAGAATTTCCACCCGCTGCTGCATGCCTACGGAAATATTCATAACCTTGGCGTGGGGATCAATGGCCAGGCCGTATTCCCTTGAAACGTCTTCCACCTGTCTAACAGCAGCTGCCATGTCTAAAAAGACCCCGCCGCGTTTTGGTTCTGTCCCCAGAACCAAATTCTCCACAACGGAAAACTGGGGAATAAGCATAAAGTGCTGATGAACCATGCCGATACCTAAGCTCAAGGCATCATTTGGCTCATTAATCTCCCGCTTTTCCCCGTGGACGTAAATCTCCCCTTCGTCCGCCTGGTACAAACCATAGAGGATTTTCATCAGGGTGCTTTTACCGGCTCCGTTTTCACCCAATAAAGTATGAATCTCACCCTTCTTCAATGTAAAATCCACATCGGCATTTGCAACAACACCAGGAAATCTTTTGGTGATACCCCGCATTTCCAATACAAGCTTTTCATGGGGCGATACCATCCAAATCCCCCCTATCGTGTGAGGCGCCGGGACATTTATCCCGGCGCCCAAATATCCTATTTACATCTTCTTACAGATTTACTTATTGATTACTTTGTAGACGTCGCTGGGGAACTCCGGTACAACAAAGTCGCCGGAAGCGATCCGTTCAGCCCACTCCAGAGCGGCAGCTATTGCCTCAGGAGAAGCATTGTTGGTGTCACCAGTTACGATGCCTACGCCTTCTACATCAAGGCCGAGGGCGATGGTCTGTCCCTTGAAGTTGGGATCGAGCAGCATCAAGGTACCCTCAAACACACCAACGTCAACCCGCTTGATCATGGAGTTCAGAACAGCGTTGGGTGCTACGTGAGCCTGGTCGGAGTCTACACCGATTCCCCATACGCCCTGCTCTTCACAGGCTTCGATCATGCCCAGGCCGGTTGCACCAGCGGCGTGGAAGATAACGTCTGCACCGCGGCGGATCATGGACTCGGTAACTGCTTTACCCTTGGCCGGGTCGTCGAATGCGCCGGTATAGTTGCCGATGATCTCGATGTCAGGATCGACGGACCAAACACCTGCTTTGAAACCAGCTTCGAATCTCTCGATTACCGGAATCTGGATACCACCCACAAAACCAACTTTGCCGGTCTTGGTGGTTTCGGCAGCCAATACGCCTACCAGGAAGGAACCTTC
>DGFC01000115.1:0-4717 GCA_002391465.1 Firmicutes bacterium UBA3910
AAGAAACCCCCGCGTTTACGCGGGGGTTTTGGTGTAAATCTCGATTGTTTAGCGTTTGGAGAACTGCGGCGCTCTCCTTGCACCCTTCAAACCGTATTTCTTTCTTTCCTTCATGCGGGGATCCCTGGTGAGGAATCCGCCCTTCTTCAAGGGTGCCCTTAGATCGGGATCTATCTGTATTAAGGCACGGGCAATGCCGTGGCGGATCGCTCCTGCCTGGCCGGTGGTACCACCGCCGTGCACATTTACGATTACATCGTACTTGCCCTCTGTATCAGTCAGTACGAGGGGCTGGCGGACAATGGTACGCAATACATCGCGGTCGAAGTATTCCTCAATGTCCCGCCTGTTGATGATAATCCTGCCATTTCCGGGGAGTAATCTTACTCTGGCTACCGATGTCTTCCTTCTGCCCGTTCCGTAACCGGCTTCTGAGATCTGAACTGCACTCATCCAATCTGCCTCCCTTCACATAGGGTCTCTCGTGTCTTAATATTTCAACTCAAGGACTTCCGGCTGCTGAGCCTGGTGCGGATGGTCCGGACCTGCGTACACCTTGAGTTTCTTAATCATCTGCCGTCCAAGGCGATTACGGGGAATCATACCCCTGACCGCCCTTTGAATTACCCGCTCCGGATAGCGATTAAGTAATTCGCCTGCGGTAATCGATTTAATCCCGCCTACATATCCGCTATGACGGTAATACTTCTTCGCGCGCAGTTTGTTGCCTGTCAAAACAACCTTCTCAGCGTTGATGACGATAACGTGATCGCCAGTGTCCACGTGCGGAGTGTAGATCGGCTTGTGTTTACCTCTCAGGATCGCTGCTACCTGAGCAGCCAAACGGCCAAGTACCTGTCCTTCCGCATCCACAACATACCATTTTCTCTCGATTTCCTGCGGCTTCGCTACATAGGTTTTCATTTTCGGGATTCCCCCCTTTGTATCCAAAAGTTAGTGTTAGCATTTTGGAAACGAACGGGGCTGGTCGTTACCAAAACAAGCTGTAGAAAAGCAAAATTGCCATCTTTCATTTTATAATACCCCTGCTGTAGTGTCAAGAATATTTTACCCGCTCCAGGAACAGACCAGCCGGCGAAATGGTTGCTCCCGCCTGAGTCCGGTCTCCGCTTGCCAGAATGTCCTCAACATCGGCCAAGCTGAGCCTGCCTAGGCCCACTTCCAGCAGTGTTCCCATAATGTTCCTCACCATTTTGTACAAAAACCCATCTGCCGTGAATCTCACCATGGTCAAGGGCCCGCAGCTTTCAACCTGTACTGCCTTCATGGTACGAACGGTGGTTTTCACACTGCTGCCGCTGGCTGCAAAGGCGGAAAAATCATGCCTGCCCACAAGCAGCTGCCCACAGCGAACTATGCGCTCCCAGTCCAAGAGTTCTTTGGACCAGTAGGCAAAGCGCTGCCAAAACACATTGGGAAATTCCCCTTCGTAAACATGATAACGATAAGTTTTTTCCAAAGCATCATAACGGGCATGAAAGTCAAGGGGAACAAGTCTGCTGTTAACCACACGGATGTCCTGGGGCAGAAGGGCGTTGATGGCGTAAGGCAGCCTCTCCACCGGTACAGTGAGCTTGTCAGTACGGAAATTGACTGTCTGCCCTTCGGCGTGAACGCCAGCATCGGTGCGGCCCGCCGCTGTAATGCGGATCTCCTCTGCTGCCAGTGTGCTTATCGCTCGCTCCAATTCACCCTGGATTGTGGCCTGGCCAGGCTGAACCTGGAACCCAGCGTAATCCGTCCCATCATACTGTACAATCAAACAAAAGTTTTTCATTCTCCACTCCTCAGAAGAAAATGGCAACTAAGACCGCAAAGGCGATCGTTATGGCGAAGGCCATGCCATCGATTTTTTTCAAGCGCAGCTCCCTAAACTTGGTGCGCCCTTCCCCACCTCTGTAACCCCTTGCCTCCATGGCAATGGCCAAATCGTCGGCCCGCCGAAACGCGTTGACAAAGAGGGGTACAAGAAGGGGTATTAAGCTCTTGGCCCGCTGCATCAGCCCGCCGCTTTGAAAGTCGGCGCCCCGGGCCATCTGGGCTTTCATGATCTTCTCCGTCTCTTCCAAGAGAGTGGGAATAAAACGCAGGGCAATGGTCATCATCATGGCCAGTTCATGGGCGGGAATACCGATCCTTTTCCCCGGCGACAGCAGGCTCTCAATCCCGTCTGTAAGCTGAATGGGCGACGTGGTTAGGGTCAGCATAGACGTGCCCACAATGAGCAGAACCAAACGGGTGCCCATCATCAAACCCCGGATCAGGCCTTCCCATGTAACCTTGATAAACCACAGTTGAAAGATGATCCGTCCCTCGGTCATGAAAAAGTGGAGCCCTACTGTGAGGATCAGAATGACAAACAGTGGGCGTAGTCCCCGCAGGACAAAACGCCAGGGAATCTGGGACAGGTAAATGACCGAGGCTATACCCAAGCCGACCAGGAGATAACCCCAAAAGCTTTTGACCAAAAACAACAGTACAATCAATGCAGTGGTACCAACGATCTTGGTACGGGGATCAAGCCTGTGGATCAGGGAATCGCCTGGAATGTACTGACCGATGGTAATATTCCTAAACATGGTCATATCCGTTCCCCCAATACCCGCATAATCTCCCGCTCCGCATCTTCCACGCGGAAAATGTCGCTGTCAACTTCCATACCCCGCCTCTGCAGCTCCCGCATGAGATCTGTCACTTGGGGTACGCCCAGGCCCATGCTTTTGAGCTGTTCTGCCTGGCGAAAGACCTCGGTGGGCGTCCCATCCAGGGCAACCCTGCCCTTTTCCATCACAATGATGCGCTCCACTAAGCGGGCCACATCTTCCATGCTGTGGCTGACCAAAACAACGGTCACGCCCCGCTCTTCCTGCAGTGCCTTCACCCGATCGAGGATCTCATCGCGTCCTTTGGGGTCAAGTCCTGCGGTTGGCTCATCCAAAATCAAGACGGAAGGACGCATGGCTAAAACGCCTGCTATCGCAACTCGCCGTTTTTGACCACCGGAAAGCTCAAAGGGCGAACGGTCCCGTAGCGCCCCATAGTCAAGGCCCACATAGGCAAGTGATTCCCGCACCCGCTCTTCGATCTCCTCTTCGCTCAAACCTCCGTTACGGGGTCCAAAACCCACATCTTCGTATACAGTCTCGCCAAAGAGCTGATGTTCCGGATACTGAAAGACCATGCCTACCTTTTGGCGGATGCCCCGGAGCTCAGTATCGGGTTTGGTCAAATCGACGCCGTCCACAAACACTTTGCCTTCAGTGGGCAGAAGCAGTCCATTAAAATGCTGGACCAGTGTGGATTTACCCGAACCGGTGGGCCCGATCAGCCCCACAAACTCCCCGGCCTCGATTTCTAAGCTCACATCTTTCAGCGCCTCCACTGCCCTGGAAGCCCCCACCTGATAAGTGTATGATACCCGCTCTAGCCTGATGGACATAAGTGCATCACCATTTCCTCAACTGTCAAAATTCCATCGGGAATCTGAAAACCACGTGCCTGTAAACGCTGGGCCAAGTCTGTGACCTGGGGAACATCCAGATGCAGGCGCCGCAGCAGATCAACCTGGGCAAAAACCTCTTTAGGCGTACCTTCCAGAGCGATTTTGCCTTCATCCATGACCACCACCCGGTCCGCTTTGATCACCTCATCCATGTGATGGGTAATGTGAACGACGGTAATGCCCTGTTCCTTGTTGAGATGGTGGATGGTGTTCATCACTTCCCGACGACCCTCCGGATCAAGCATGGCGGTGGGCTCATCAAGGACGATGCACTGGGGCAGCATACTGAGCATGCCGGCAATGGCCACCCTCTGTTTCTGCCCACCGGAAAGCTGGTGGGGTGAGTGGAGCCGGTAGGCAAGCATGTCCACTATTTCAAGCGCTTCCGTCACCCTCCGCTGGATTTCCGCGCTGGGAATACCCAGATTTTCGGGGCCAAACGCTACATCTTCTTCCACCGTAGTGGCCACCAGCTGGTTATCTGGGTTTTGAAACACCATGCCCACCTGCTGGCGGATCTGCCACACCTTATCCACGTCTGCAGTGTCCAAACCACAGACGGTAACTGTACCCGCATCGGGCACCAAAAGGGCGTTCATGTGTTTGGCCAAGGTCGATTTACCGGAGCCGTTGTGGCCCAATACGGCAACAAACTCGTGTTCGTATATTTCCAGATTGATGTCCCGCAGGGCAGCTGGTTCTTCAAGCGAATCTCCTCTGCCGTAGGTGAAACTGACATGGTCAAACCTGATTATTGCCTTACTCACTGTCATCACCCTTTACTGCTAAAACAAAACGCAGAGGGGATTCCTCTGCGACCTTGTTTGCCAAAAAAACTTACACCCATTCAATGATCGCCATAGGTGCCGCATCGCCCCGACGAAAACCGGTTTTTACAATCCTGGTGTAACCACCGTTGCGCTCCCCATACTTAGGAGCAACCTCGTCGAACAACTTCTTCACTGCCGCCGGATCCATCAAAAAGGCAGCGGCCTGCCGCCTTGCGGCTATATCTCCCCGTTTACCCAGGGTAACCATTTTATCAGCCAGAGCTTTGATGCTCTTCGCTTTGTAAACAGTTGTTTCGATTTTGCCTTCTAGGATCAGGGATGTCACCTGGCTGCGAAGCAATGCTCTACGATGGCTGGCTGTTCTACCTAGCTTCCTGAGCTTCATCTTGCTCACCTACCTCAT
>DGFC01000115.1:4971-5858 GCA_002391465.1 Firmicutes bacterium UBA3910
GCCGAGATTGCGCACTTTCATCAGATCTTCTTCCGTTTTGCGAACCAATTCGTCAACTGTATTGATACCGGCCCGTTTCAGGCAGTTGTAAGAGCGGACAGAAAGATCCAGTTCTTCCACTGTCATTTCCATGAGCCGATCCATGCTTTCCTCTTCTTTTTCAACCATGATTTCCACACTGCCCACGCCCTCAGTGAGGTTGATGAACAGTTTGATATGCTCCATCAGGATCTTGGCGGCTAAACTGACTGCGCTGTCCGGTGCGATAACACGGTTAGTCCATACTTCCAGGACCAGGCGGTCAAAGTCTGTGACCTGGCCAACCCGCGTATCTTCCACTGTGTAAACTACCCTATTGACGGGAGTAAAAATGGAATCGATGGGAATCAAGCCGATGGGATGATCGGGCTCTTTATTCTTCTCAGCGCTCACATAGCCGCGTCCCTTAGCCACCGTAATGTCCATGCCCAGTTTAGCCCCTTCCTGCAGGGTAGCGATTACCAAGTCAGGATTAAGGATTTCAACACTGGGATCGGTGGCTATGTCGCCAGCACGGAGTGGACCGGGTTGATCCGTATCAACGCGGATCGTTACGGGTTCGTCAGTGTGCAGCTTCACCAGAAGCTTTTTTAGGTTGAGCACGATATCAACTGTGTCTTCCACTACTCCTTCAATGGTGGAGAACTCGTGCAAAACACCGTCTATGTGCACAGAGGTGACCGCCGTACCCGGCAGGGACGAGAGGAGAATCCTCCGCAGGCTGTTACCAAGGGTAATGCCATAACCCCGCTCCAGCGGCTCAACGACGAACTTACCGTAATCCTCCGTCAGCTCAACTGTTTCAATCCTAGGTTTTTCAATTTCGATCATAGTTCCTGCACCCTCCT
>DGFC01000115.1:6000-10245 GCA_002391465.1 Firmicutes bacterium UBA3910
ATCATAGTTCCTGCACCCTCCTTTGCAAACGCATGGGCAGAACTAATTATACTCTGCGCCGTTTCGGTGGACGACAGCCGTTAAACGGAATGGGAGTAACGTCTTTAATAGTGGTTACATCAAGTCCTGCAGCCTGCAGTGAGCGAATTGCTGCCTCTCTACCTGCACCAGGCCCCTTAACGAAAACACTTACTTCCCTTACCCCATGCTCCATCGCTGCGGCGGCGGCAGCTTCAGCGGCCATACCTGCAGCAAAGGGTGTGCCTTTCCGGGAGCCCTTGAAACCCATGTTGCCTGAACTGGCCCAGGAAATCACATTGCCCTCCGGATCGCTGATTGTCACAATCGTATTGTTAAACGTAGAACGGATATGGGCGACTCCAACCGGTATATTCTTACGTGCCCTGCGGCGTGCGCGCTGGGCACCCCTACGTGGTCTTGCCATTCATGTTTCCTCCTTTCAATTGAGCCTATCTGCGTTTGCCGGCAACACGCTTGGGACCCTTACGCGTCCTGGCGTTGGTCTTTGTGCGCTGCCCACGAACAGGTAGGCCGCGGCGGTGACGTATACCACGATAGCAACCAATGTCCCGCAGTCTCTTAATGTTCATGTTCAATTCACGGCGGAGGTCACCCTCTACCAAGAACTGCTTCTCGATGATGTCGCGGATTTGGTTGGCCTGTTCTTCGGTCAAATCGCGTACCCGTGTCTCGGGGTCAATTCCGCAGATCTCAACGATTTTATTAGCTGTACTCCGGCCAATGCCGTAGATGTACGTTAATCCTATAACCACTCGTTTATCGCGAGGCAAATCTACACCTGCAATACGTGCCATTTCTTGACACCCCCTCTTTTACTATCCTTGCCTTTGTTTGTGCCTTGGATTTTCGCAGATCACCATAACCCGACCTTTGCGGCGGATAATCTTGCATTTTTCGCACATGGGCTTCACAGAAGGTCTAACCTTCATTGTTTCGCGCCTCCTTTAACCGCCTACTTCTTGCGGTACGTAATCCTCCCCCGTGTCAGGTCGTAGGGGGACAGTTCCACAATAACTCTATCGCCCGGAAGAATCCGAATAAAGTTCATCCGCATCTTGCCGGAAATGTGGGCCAAAACTTTGTGCCCATTCTCTAATTCTACACGAAACATTGCATTTGGCAATGGTTCAATAACCGTGCCTTCAACTTCAATAGCATCATCCCTAGCCATCGCTCGTTGAACCCTCCTCTCCTTGATTCTCCTCAGCACTGTGCTGCTGTATAAATGCGCGAATGTTCTTATCTTCCAGTGGCGCTTCCAACCTTGCCTTGTGGGCCACCAAGTGTCTGATGTTTTTCCGCTTGGGCCTCTCTACAGTGCGGGAGAGGCCATCGGCGAGGTGCACGAAACTCTGATCGGAGCAGCCAATCACCACATATTTCCTGCCCAGATCCCTGCCTTGTTTGGACGTTACCAATTGTCCCACTTCAAGAAGTCCCATTCCATCACTCCTACAAAACAGTAAGGATCACGGGGGCATCTTCTGTAACGGCAATGGTGTGCTCAAAGTGGGCAGACCATTTACCATCCCGTGTTACAACCGTCCAATTGTCGGCAAGCACTTCCACATGGAAACTCCCCATGTTCACCATGGGCTCTATCGCCAGGGTCATTCCAGGTCTTAAACGGGGCCCTCGTCCAGGAGGGCCGAAGTTTGGAATCTGCGGTTCTTCATGCATATCCCGACCTATTCCATGCCCCACATAATCACGAACGACAGAAAAACCGTCTGCTTCAACGCGCTGCTGCACAGCGTGGGAGATATCGGAGAGGCGGTTGCCCACCCGGGCCTGTTCGATCCCTGCGTAAAGTGCCGCTTCCGTTGTTTCCAGCAGAAGCTGGACCTCTGGGTCGATCTTACCCACCGGGTAGGTCCAGGCACTGTCTCCGCAGTAACCATCCACAAACGCCCCGATATCTACACTGATAATTGAACCTTCTTCCAATACCACATTTCGAGAGGGGATCCCATGCACCACCACTTCGTTAATGGAGGTGCAGATGGAAGCGGGATACCCGTGATATCCTTTAAAGGCAGGAACCGCCTTTTGTGACAACAGAAACTCTTCTACTTTTTTGTCCAACTCCCAAGTGGTGATCCCGGGTCGAACCAACTCCCGCACGAGCTCGTGCGCCTGGGCCACCACTCTGCCCGCGGCCCGCATCGCCCGCAGCTCGTCGGATGATTTAAGAATTATCATAAGACCTCACCAGCATCGGGGCCTTCAACAAGCCCGGACAGATAGTTTTCCACATCAGCAAAGACTTCATCTATGGAACGCACTCCATCAATGCTGTACAATCTCCCATCTTGAGCGTAATAATGGGTGACTGGGTGGGTCTGCCTCATGTGGACTTCCAGACGCTTGCGGGCTGTTTCTTCGTTGTCGTCCTCGCGGCGAAAAAGATCCCCGCCGCAGATGTCGCAAACCCCTTCGCCCTTGGTCCGGTAATACTTGAGGTGATATACAGCGCCGCATTGGCTGCACATCCTCCGTTGGGCAATGCGTTTGATGGCTTCTTCCTGGGTAATGCGGATGTCAATTGCCATCTGCACTGCCGCACCCGCTTCAGCCAAACACTGGTCCAAAGCCCGGGCCTGGTGCACAGTGCGGGGGAATCCGTCTAAGATCCACCCCTGGGTGCAGTCGGGCTCACGGATCCGCTCATACACAAGCTGGATCATCAGTTCATCGGGAACAAGGTTGCCTCCGCTGATATACAGATTTGCCTTCTGACCCAAGTCACTCCCCGCACTCACCGCTTGGCGGATAATGTGTCCGGTAGAAATGTGCGGAATACCGTACTTTGAGGCAATAAGTTCTCCTTGGGTCCCTTTTCCCGCGCCTGGTAAGCCCAGCAATACCAATCGCATATAGCTTTTCTCCCTTCTACTTGAGGAAACCCTGGTAATGCCTCATGAGCAAATGTGCCTCGATCTGTTTCATCGTATCAAGTGCAACACCTACAACAATCAGCAAGCCTGTTCCACCAAAGAAGAGGATCTCCTTGGGAATTCTGGTCACTGCAGCAACAAGGAACGGCAGGACAGCAATCACTGACAGGAATACGGCACCCGGGAGCGTGATTTTACTCAGTGTGCGGTCCAGATAATCCGATGTGGGCTTACCGGGACGCAGTCCGGGAATGTAGCCGCCGTTTTTCTTCAGGTTGTTGGCAATCTCAACCGGATTGAAGCTGACTGCAGTGTAAAAATACGTGAAAAACACGATCAACAGAACATAAACGATGTTGTAACCGAACTTGCCCGGCTCAAACCACTTGTTCACGCCAGCCAGGGCCGGAATAAACTGGGCCAATGTGAGCGGGAAAGTTAGTACGGACGAAGCGAAAATAACTGGGATCACACCTGATTGGTTCACCTTCAAGGGTAGGTGTGTAGATTGACCGCCCATCATTTTGCGGCCAACAACTCGCTTCGAGTACTGCACCGGAATTCTCCGTTCGCCCTGGGTGATCATGACGACTGCCGCGATTGTAACAATCGAAATGAGAGCATAGAGCAGCAAACCAAATACGCTGACACCGCCTTGGCCAACTGCCCGGATTGCGTTGAAAAAGCCCATGGGCATCCCTGCCACAATGTTGACGAAAATCAAGAGGGAAATCCCGTTGCCGATGCCCTTCTCAGAAATCTTGTCTCCGAGCCAGACCGTGTACATAGTACCCGCTGTCAAAGTGAGCATTACCAAGATCAAACGGAAGGCACTGGGATCAGCCATAACCCCCCAGTTTTTGGCCATCATAGTCGTACCAAAGGCCTGAACCACGGCCAGCACGACTGTGGCATACCGGGTGTAACGGGCCATAATCTTTTTCCCTTCCGGTTCCTTGGAAATCTCCTCCAACTTCGGAATAACGCTGGTCAACAGCTGGAGTACAATCGATGCAGTAATGTAAGGGCTTACACCCTGTGCGAATACGGTAAACCTGGCCAAAGCTCCCCCTGTAAAGAGATTAAGAAAGCCAAAGATGTTTCCTTCTCCAACCCCGAGGGCGGCAGCCAGTCCCGCCGCATCCACACCCGGAACCGGTACGTAGGAACCAACCCGGTAAACCGCAAGCAGTGCAACGGTATACAGAATCTTCCTCCGCAGATCCGGAATCCTCATGGAATTTCTTAATGCAGCCAGCAACTAGATCACCTCTACTTTGCCACCAGCCTCTTCAATTTTGGCTGC
>DGFC01000070.1:0-432 GCA_002391465.1 Firmicutes bacterium UBA3910
CATTTTGTCTACGGCGCAGGAGGACGAGCGCATCCGCCTTGTCACACTGGAAGGGTCACGGGCCAATGTAAATGTACCCAAAGATGAGTTTCAAGATTACGATATCACCTATTTCGTAACCGATATGGGATCGTTTCTTGGGAGTGACGATTGGCTTGATCGGTTTGGCGAAAGGATCATCATGCAGAAACCAGAGGATATGGAACTGTTTCCACCACATGAACCGGGCTTCTCCTATCTGATGCTTTTCACTGACGGAAATAGAATCGACTTAACTTTCCTGCCCCTGATAGAGCTGGACGATTATCTGCAGCGAGATAAGCTTGTCAAAGTTTTGCTCGACAAGGACGGCATAATCGCCAGGGAAGTGATTCCCACAGACGAAGATTACCATGTTAAAAAGCCAAGTCCGGGTCAGTACCATGACTGCTG
>DGFC01000070.1:660-9849 GCA_002391465.1 Firmicutes bacterium UBA3910
GTAAGCACCTATGTGGTGAAAGGACTATGCCGGAAAGAGATACTTTTTGCCATCGCCCACATGGACATCCTCCGCTCTGAACTTCTGCGGATGATGGCTTGGAAAGTTGGCATTGAGACAGGATTTTCCCTGAGTGTTGGCAAAAACTGCAAATATTTGGAGAGGTATGTATCTGCCGAACTCTGGGACAGACTGCTCTCCACCTACCGGACTGATTCTTATGAAAGCGCTTGGCAGTCACTCTTTCTCTGCCTCCAGTTGTTTCGGGATGTGTCTAAGGAGGTTGGGGAGCGGCTTGGCTATGTTTATCCCGACTATGATGAGAGAGTAACCGCATACACTGAGGCAGTATACCAAAAGTATGGGAAAGACTAATAATAGGGGTGAATGATCTGAGCAGAACAGAGCAAAAAATCACTACATACCTGCTGTTCCAAGATGGCAGGGCAGAGGAGGCTATGGAGTTTTATGTCTCCCTGTTTAAGAACTCGGAGATAATCGAGAAAGACTACAGCAATGGGGATATGCTCGGCATCTTCAGCCTGAACGGACAGCGTTTTATGTGCCTGGAAAGCAGCATTCCGCACCGGTTTGGCTTTACACCAGCAATGTCTCTGTACGTGACCTGTGAAACTAAGGAAGAGGTAGACGAGCTCTTTGCGGCTCTGTCCAAAGATGGCGAAGTGCTTATGCCTCTCGGTTCCTATCCCTTCAGCGAGCGGTTTGCTTGGGTTGTCGACCGATTTGGTGTTTCCTGGCAGTTGGTATTGGAGTAGGCAATGGCTGTTGTGTTCATTACCGGGATGTCGGGAGTTGGCAAGTCGGCTGTCCTAGATCATCTGAGGAACATGGGGTATAACGCGGTAGATACCGATTATGATTATGTACTTGAAATTCAGGGTAGGGACGGTACGGAAAGGTATTGGGATATAGAGAAAGTCGCATCCCTGTTGGAGGAACACATGCATTCCCATTTGTTTCTCTCCGGGTGCTGTGATAACCAGGGTCAGTTCTACGGGCAGTTCGATCACGTTGTTCTGTTGACCTGTGATTTAGATGTTATGTTGTCCAGAGTGGAGAATCGAAGCAGCAACCCTTACGGTAAGACTGAAGCCGAGAGGGCGGAGATCATCGACAACTACAAAAACGTCCTTCCCCTTTTGTACAGGCGTGCCACACTAGTGATAGATACAACCAACATTTCAGTTTCTCAAGTCGCAGAGGAGATCCTTGCCTTACTGAAGGATGCTTAGGTAGTACGGGATTCGCACAATAAATAACTATGTTGCTAATAATAACCATTCGTGATAGAATCTAAGTAAGCAAGTAAGTTAATCACCTCATTTTGGTATGTTGATGTATAGAGACTTGATGAACGAACAAAGACTTACTTAAGAAAGGTGGAGATGTTGTGAGTGATATCAAACTAGCGATTGTATATTACAGTTCTGGAGGCACGAACTATCAACTGGCCCAGTGGGCAGCGGAGGGAGCTAGGGAAGCGGGAGCAGAGGTAAAGATCTTTAGAGTCCCCGAACTGGCACCCCAATCGGTAATTGACAATGTACCAAGCTGGAAAGCCCATCTGGAGGCAACCAAGGATGTACCTGAAGTGAAACCGGCTGACCTTGATTGGGCAGACGCGATCATTTTCAGTGTACCCACTAGGTTTGGCGTGATGGCTTCCCAATTGAAGCAGTTCCTAGACACAACCGGTGGGCTGTGGGCCCAGGGGAAACTGAACAATAAGGTTGTTAGTGCCATGTCATCGGCGCAGAACCCGCATGGCGGTCAAGAGGCTACCATCCTCTCCCTGTATACCATGATGTACCATTGGGGAGCCATCGTAGCCGCACCGGGGTATACCGATGAGTCCATTTTCCGGGGAGGCGGAAACCCCTACGGCACCAGCGTTACCGTTGCTCAGGACGGCAAGATGGTGGAAGATGTGGAACCGGCAGTAAAACACCAAGCAAAGCGCACGGTGGAAGTTGCCAAATGGCTCAAGAAGGGCAGAGAAAACAGTTAGCATACAGTCAGAGAATGGGCTTTCGGCAGTTGCCAAAAGCCCATTTTTGTTCTTCACTTCTCTTTACGAGTGTTTATTCAGGCGGATTTGCCCGGTGGACCTCTTCCGCTAAGGAAAGGTAAGCACCGGCTGTGAGCCGTCTATCCTGGCGCACCCTGCCGGTTAGTCTTTCCTCTACCGGTGGGATCCCCGTTTCTGCATTGAGGAGTGAATGGATTTTTTCCCACATTTGGTTGAATTGGGGGTCATCCTTGGAACGGGGCCTGGGTAGGTGGTTTTCGACTATACTGTGGATGCGGCCTGGATTTGCTTTGAGTACCACGATCCGATCACCCAAAATGATCGATTCATCGATATTGTGGGTTACAAAGATGATTGTCACTTTTGTCTCCTGCCAGATGCGAAACAGCTCCCTCTGCAGGGCGGAACGGGTAATGGCATCCAAACTGCCAAAGGGTTCATCCATAAGCAAGATTTCCGGCTGAACGGAGAGGGCGCGGGCAATGGCGACCCTCTGCTTCATGCCGCCCGAAAGCTGATGGGGGTAAAAGTCCTCAAACCCCTTCAAACCCACAAGGTTGAGGTAATGATCTGCCCATTCCCGCTGTTCTATTCTATTTGCGACCCGAGTGCTGGCGTTGAGGGCAAACATTACGTTTTTTCGCACCGTGAGCCAGGGAAATAGCTGCTCGAAGTTTTGGAAGACCATCATGCGATCGATTCCTGGTTTGGTGCTTTCCTGCCCATTGAGCAGCAGCCTTCCCTCTGTGGGTTTTTCGAAGGCGGCAATGCAGCGCAGCAGGGTAGATTTTCCGCAACCGGAGGGTCCGATGATGTTGACAAACTCACCCTTGCCTACCGTCAGGTTGATCCCGCTCAGGGCCTGGATGGACTTATGTTTGGTGTGAAAGGTCTTGCTTAGGTTTTCAATTACTAAGCCTGCCTGGTTAGTCATTTTTTCAACCCCTTATTCTAACGTCATACCCCAACGCCGCACAGTGCGTGCTTCGACCCACTCAAAACAGAGTCTCTCCACTATCAGTCCCACAACGATAATAACGAACATGCCCCCAAAAACGCTGGCAATCTCCATGAAAAAGCGTTTTTTGTAGATGAACCAACCGAGACCGCCTTCTCCACCCGAAGCGCCAAACACCATTTCTGCCGCTACCGAAGCCTGCCAGGCTCGGGCCCAAGCGACCCGCAAGCCTGTGAGGATATAGGGAAAGGCGCTTGGAATCAGTACCTTGCCGATTAGGCGGACCCCCTTTAATCCTAGGTTTTGGCCCACCTCTATCTGGGTTGCCGGAACGGATCGCAGTCCGGTATGGAGGTTGGCTATCAGTGGCCAGACTGAAGAGAACCAGATAACCGCGACTATGGAGCGGGGACCCGTACCCAGCCAGAGAATGATGATGGGGAGGACAGAAATACCGGGTAGGGGATGGAGGATGGCCATAACAGCCTGGACCCAATCGGAGACAATTGGTGAGCAGAGGGCAAGAACGGCAGCGACGGCGGCAGTGACAACAGCCAGGGCTAGGCCTTGAGCGATCAGATAGAGGGAGAAGTACAGTCTCCCCACTATTTCACCGCTGCGGATATCGGTAATCAGGGTCCGCAGCACGTCAGATAAACGGGGAAAGAGGAGAGGGGGAAACCATCCAGTCCGGGCAAGTAATTCCCAACAGAGCATCAAGGCCAGGATGAACAAAATCTGGTTTAGCGTTTTGTTTATTACTTTCCTGCGGTTGTTTAACATGGTCTTTCCCCCCGTGACTTCGTTTAACGGTTATTTCCCCTGCAGTTTTTCCAACTCAGACATTTCGCCTGCCCGCTGGCCTATTAGTGCCAACACATTGTCAAAGGCAATGTCTGCCAGGCTTTCCGGTACTTTGCTGATGTAACCGGCTTCGTACATAAACTCAGCAAAGCCCATCAGTCCGTAGGGGGCAGTGGTGTAGTTCATACCTTCCCACTCTAGGTATTCCAGCGTCTTTTCCACGCTTAGCTGGAACTCCGGCGCCAACAGTTCGGCTGCGGCCTGCTTGTTTTGGTTGATCCAAGCCATTGCATCACCTATCGCATTCACGAAGATACTGTAGGCAACGGGACGTTGGTTGTAAAACGTCTCGGTGGCGAGGCCAACGTTGAAACTGAAAGGATGCCCGAAAATGGAGACATCATCTACGATGAGGCGGAATCCAGGTTGGGAAAGCTCCTCAAATAGATAGGGCGGGGTAGTGAAGTGGGCTTTTATGCCCTTTTTGGAAATCAAGGCTGCGGCCGCATCGGGGTGAGGCATGGCAACCAGATTATTGTCTAGGGCAGTGGCTGAGCCGAGTTGTTGTTCACAGGCCATGGCAAGGAGAATATGCTGGATACTGCCGGGGGATGGCACAGCGATTTTGTCTTCCGGTTTGAAGTCCGCGAGGCTGTTGATCTCCGGATCATAGGTAACTAAACCGATCGGTACCACCACAAAACCCATGGCGATTTTCCAGGGGCAGCCCTTATCCCATCCGATTAGGAAGGGGGGAATACCCATGAACCCCACATCCGCTTCACCTGAGATCAATGCCTCCCGCACTGCACCGCCGGATCCGTATTCTTTCCAAACCGGCTCCACCCCGTATTTTTCAAAAATCCTATGTGCTTTAGCCACCATCAACGGGGCATAGACCAGCCCAAATTGACCGGCGATCTTGATTTTCTCTGCAGCAGCCACAGAGGGTACCCAGAGACTAAGGACGACCAACAGACTCAACACTAATATGCTGGCTTTTCTCACGTCACAACTCCCCTTCGTTCATTTCGCAGCAATACTGCGGGTCATTAGTTTCAGGGTATGAGAAAAGCGGACTATGTGTGCTATGCTTTTGGACCTTTTCGGAACTAGTACTTCCTGCACGGCGTGGCCAGAGGGGCTGCTTGCAGGAGAAATGGCTCGAATTGCCAAATAATAGGGTGTATTCATATTGAGGGAAGAGTGAAGCGTATGCAGCAGATTTTATCAATTTTGTATATGGCCTATTTGGCCTTCATAGTCTTTCTAGTCTTTTTCAGCCGGAAAAAGCCAACTCAGAGGACCAGCTGGATCTTGGTTCTACTTTTCCTGCCGGTCATCGGAGCCATCTTGTATTTTCTCTTTGGCAGCGAGATGTACTGGGATTATAAGCGGAGGAGAATCCGGAGCAGACACAATGCTTATTTTGCCGAACTGGAGCGAATTAAGGCAGAGGCGGACAACGGAACACTTGACCTATCACCAACCCAGGCTTTTCATAGAAGGTCTTGTGGCAGCCTGTTGTCCACGGATAACGATGCGGCCATTTACATCAACGGTGGGCCCAAGTTCCAAGACCTGTTTGCCGATCTGCGAGCTGCCCGGGATCATATTCACGTCCAGTATTTTACGATCCATAACGACCCCATCGGCCAGGAGTTGATTAAAATTCTCCAAGAAAAGGCGGAAGAGGGAGTCGAGGTCAAACTTCTGTATGATAGTTTCGGTTGCCTGTTTACTCGGGTGAAGCCCCTGTTTTGGGCTTTGAAACGATCGGGCGGTATGGTCCAGGCAATCCGACCCTATGCCAGGGCTCTGAATTATCGTAATCACCGCAAACTAGTAATTGTGGACGGTGAAATCGGCTATTTGGGCGGTATGAATGCTGGGGAGCACTATGTCTCCGGGGTAAGGGGTATGGTGTGGCGAGATACCCAGGTCAGGGTAACGGGACAGAGTGTTGTGGACCTACAGCACATCTTCATTTCCGATTGGCTTGCGTCCACACGCCAGAGTAGGGTGCGTCTCCGCCACAAGTTGAAGCATTACTTCCCCCAAACTCCAGGGCAGGGCGATCTAAAGGCCCAGGTTATTGCCAATGGTCTGTATAACAAACGGTATGACAAACATGTAATCAATCTCAGTTACTTCAACCTGATCAGCTCAGCAAAAGAGAGGCTGTGGATCCAAACACCTTACTTCACCCCTTCCGAAGCGGTGCTTCAGATGCTGCAGACACTGGCTTTAAGGGGTGTGGATGTGCGCATCATGACCTCGGCCTATTATGCCTTTGGCGGCCTGTTTCACCATAACATCAAGAATTATTATTTCCGCCAGCTGATTGACGCAGGGGTGCGTGTTTTTCGCTATAACGGCATTATGCATGCCAAGACGATGCTGGTCGATGATGAACAGCTGTGTATAGGAACGGTGAACCTCAACGTGCGCAGCTTAGAGCGCGATGATGAACTATTCATTTACTTTGAATCTGATCGGTTGGCCCAGGAGTACGCGGAAATCTTTCAGGCCGATTTTGCAGCTAGCCTAGAGTTGGATTACGCCCGTTTTAAGGAGCAGACGCTTGGGTCGCGGGTACTGGAATCAATCGTCTCGCTCTTCTCGCCCCTCTCTTAATACCAAAAACTGGATAGTTCCTGCTGAGAGTTGATAATATTTGGTCTTTTTCCCAGTAATATGCAAGGGATCCGCTGGATTGTGGCGAATTGTATTTTACAGGGTTTTAAAATGGAGTGTGCCGGGGGTTAAAGGGTAGTGTATTTAGACGACGAACTGGATTTGGGTAGACGACAACGTATTTTGATCGTGGAAGACGTGCGCCTCAACGCTCAGATCCTCCTCAACTCTCTCCAAGACGAATACGATGTTCGTGTGGCTTATAACGGCATCGAAGCGTTGGAGATGGTTAAGGAGGAAATGCCCGATCTCATTCTGCTTGATATAATCATGCCTGAAATGGACGGTTATGCCGTCTGTCAGAAACTGCAGAGCGATCCTAAGACGCGGGATATCCCCATTCTTTTCTTAACTGCTTTGGAAGGGGATCAAAATGAGGCATACGGGCTTGAACTGGGCGCCATGGATTACATCCGCAAGCCTTTTAATCTGCCCATCGTCCAGGCCAAGATCCGCAACCACCTTGAACTGAAACGCTATAAAGACTTGCTCAAACGGGATAGCCGGATTGATGGATTAACTCGGGTCCCCAACCGTCGGCGGTTTGATGAGGCCTTTGAGGAAGAACGGCTGCGGGCCAAGCGCTATCAGACTCCTTTATCCGTTCTCATGATCGATCTTGATCTTTTTAAGAAGTACAACGATACTTACGGCCATCTCCAAGGCGATGATGTTTTAAAGCTGGTGGCTAAGACGCTGTATCAAAAGCTGCAGCGGCCAGGCGATCTTTTAGCTAGATGGGGCGGGGAGGAGTTTGTCGCACTGCTGCCCGATACCGATTGTGTCGGCGCGAAGACTGTGGGAGAAAAACTCAGGGCTGCTATTGAGGATCTGAAGATACCTCACGAAGCTTCTTGGGTCGCCGATTATGTTACCATTTCGGTGGGATGTGCCACGTCAATTGTGGAAAAACCCGAAACATACGAAAAGGTCCTCCATTGGGCCGATGAGGCGGTTTATCGTGCCAAGGATTTGGGTAGAAACAAAGTGGCCTGTTATGGAGATTAGGGGAAAAGAAACTAGAGCGAGGTTCATGCATTGATGCATGGACCTCGTTTTGTATTACGCCAATATAAAGAATGGGCCAAACTACAAGGGATATGTTACTTCTTTGTTGAATAATTCGTAACAAGATAGATGATGGCAAAAAGGAGTATGTCAATGCTGGTACTTAATGGCTATGATTTATCAGCTCAAGCAGTTGCAGCAGCGGTTAGGGATGGGACTCCCATCGCTTTGGATGGGACACAACTGGAAAAGGTGGCTCGGTCGCGACAATTCTTGGATAGGCTGTTGACTAAAGGGGAGCCGGTTTACGGCATTAACACCGGATTTGGCAAACTAGCTGAGACGCGCATTTCCCCGGAGAATGTGCATGACCTGCAGCGCAATCTGATCCTCAGCCACAGCTGTGGGGTGGGTCCACCGCTTCCACCCCAGATTGTCAAAGCGATGATCATCCTCAGAGCCAACGCCTTGATGAAAGGCTATTCAGGCGTTCGCGTAGAGCTGATCCAGAGTTTGGTCGACTTAGTAACCCATGGGGTGATACCCTTTGTCCCCAGCCAGGGTTCGGTTGGTGCCAGCGGCGATCTTGTTCCCCTTGCCCACATGGCCGCCGTTTTGATGGGGGAAGGGCAAGCGTATTACCAAGGCGAGCTTCTGCCAGCCAAAGAAGCCCTGACCCGGGCTGGGTTGGATCCCTTTTCCCTGGAAGCAAAAGAAGGCTTGGCTTTGATTAACGGCACCCAGTTCATGACTGCCTTCGGCATTCAGGCCCTGGCAGACAGTGGCATCATTTTGAAGACGGCAGACGTCATTAGTGCTCTTACTTTGGAAGCACTTGCGGCAATTCCCTCTGCCTTTGATGAGCGGGTCCACGCTCTGCGGTGCCATCCGGGTCAGATCGAAGCTGCAGAGAACCTGCGCAGGCTCTTGGCGGGGAGCCGCCTAGTTTACCAACGGGAGCATTCCCGGGTTCAGGACGCCTATTCCCTCCGGTGTATCCCTCAGGTTCACGGCGCTTCCCGCGATGTGTACCGTTATGTGGAGGGCGTACTAGATACCGAGATTAACTCGGTCACGGATAATCCCATTCTCTTTGCGGAGGATGGAGATGTTATCTCCGCCGGTAACTTCCACGGCCAACCGGTGGCCTTTGCCCTCGATTTCTTGGCCATTGCCTTGGCGGAAATTGCCAACATATCTGAACGGCGGGTTGAGCGGCTTGTTAATCCGCAGATCAGCGGGCTTCCGCCCTTTTTATCCCCCGCCAGCGGGCTCAATTCCGGTTATATGATCGTGCAGTACACTGCGGCTGCCTTGGTCTCGGAAAACAAAGTTTTAGCCCATCCAGCTTCAGTCGATTCCATTCCCACCTCGGCCAATCAAGAAGACCATGTGAGTATGGGCAGCATAGCCGCCCGCAAGCTGCACGGCATTGTACCGAACGTCCAGTCCGTACTCGCAATCGAACTGATCTGTGCCTGCCAGGCTTTGGAGTTTAGGGAACGGGAAAAACTAGCACCCGCTGCCGCAGCAGTTTATGATCTTGTGCGGAGTTACATCCCTCCTCTCCAGGAAGATCGTTATTTTGAATCTGAGATCCAACGGGCCAAGGAGTTGGTCGTTTCCGGTGAAGTTTTGGCGACAGTTGACAGCCTGTCTCTTATACACATAA
>DGFC01000107.1 GCA_002391465.1 Firmicutes bacterium UBA3910
GGACAGGCCTATGCAGGTGAATTGGGCCCGGCCTTTCAGCGTTTTACTGAAGCATTTGCCTTAAACGGAGTGACACTGAGTAGCTTTCAAGAAGTGGAGAAAAGCACAACGGAGGCTGTGTACCGATTTGAGCTGACCTACACGAGTGATCTCTTCGAACCTTTGAAAACAGAATCTACGCTCACCGCTAGGCGGGATAACATCTTTTCCGATTGGCTCTTGGAGTGGCCCGGTGATCTACCTCTGGCCAATTACAGTACCGCTGTCAATTTCAGCAGGCTTCGCCTGGATCCAAGGCGTGGCCACATAGTTGATACCAATGGCAGTGTGTTGGCTGGCGAAGGCAGCTTGGTGGCGGTGGGAGTGCAGCCTGATCGGATCACCGATCCAGAACTGCTTCTGTCGGCCTTAGAGCAGGAACTGGGCTTGGACCCGGCTTACGTCAGGCGGCAGTATGAAGCACCAGGCGTTCAGGGCCACTGGTTTGTTCCTTTGGTCAATCTGAGGGAAGAAGATTACAGACGAGTTGATCCCATTTTACGGCCCATACCGGGCGTCTTCTTTAGACGGGTGGAAACCAGGGCCTATCCACTGGCAGAAGCAGCCGGCCACATCACCGGTTACTTAGGCCAAGTTAGTGCGGACATGATCCGGTCCTATCCGGAGCGAGATTATTTAAGCGGAGAGATAGTGGGTAGGTCTGGTCTGGAAATGAGTCAGGATGACATCCTCCGCGGTAGACCCGGTTACCGTTTCTATGTGGAGCGCGAGCCCGGGTCCCGGACCTTGCTCACGGAAAAACCGGTGGTGTTGGGGGAAGATCTGCAGCTTACCCTTGATGCTCGCCTGCAGGAATTAGCCTACCAGGTAATGGGGGATCGGGCAGGGGCCCTAGTCCTTTTGGATGCTGAAAGCGGCGAGATACTGGCGTTAGCATCATCGCCCAGCTACGATCCTAATGAGTTTTCTGAGGGAATCAGCCAGGCCAGATGGCAGGAGTTAGAGGGAGATCCCCAGAGGCCCCTCTTTGCCCGTGCCCTGCAGGGCCGCTATCCGCCCGGTTCTACCCTGAAAGTACTGACGGTAGCTGCAGCTTTGGATACGGGACTGTATCAACCTGACAGTAGATTTGAGGATACGGGTGAGCTGCGGGTGTACGGCAACATCATCCGCAACTTCCAGAACCAGATCTTCGGTGAACATGACCTTCACACAGCCCTGGTCAAGTCCATCAACACTACTGTAGCCCAGGTTGGACTCGATCTAGGTGCCCAATCCTTTAGGGAGTATTTCACCCTAGCCGGGCTCGATCAGCCCATCAATATGGGGCTGCCGGCAGCGACTGGCCAGGCCGGCACCATCGACACCAGCGGTGTTACTCTAGCCTGGTCAGCCATAGGCCAGCATGAAGTACTGCTCACACCTTTGGGCATGGCCAGGTTCTTCGCCATCTTCGCCAATGGGGGCAGACTGCCATCCCTTCATCTAGTAAAATCCGAAAGGGATGAAAGGGAGCAGCCCCAGGTGTTCAAACCGGAGACGGTGGCACAGATCAATGCCATGCTCAGGGATGTGGTTGAAGAGGGGACGGGTACAGAAGCTAAGGGTACCGGCTTGGAGATCTGTGCCAAGACTGGAACAGCTCAAACCGCGCTGGGCACAGATCACGCTTGGTTTGCAGGGCACGTACAGGTACCGGCAGGGCGCAAACTGGCCTTTGCCCTACTTGTGGAAGAAGGGGGCATTGGGGGGCAAACAGCTGCGCCGCTGATGCGGGAATATCTGCTCCGCCTGCTAGAGCTAGAGCAGATCGAATAGGAAGGATCGCACCGCCTGCCAGCTTTCGTCCAGCTGGTAGATGGTGTAGTGATCGGCCTCGAGGCGGTGGATAACAGTCTCTCCGCCCCAATTGGCCAGCAGCTTCTCCGAGCGGACCGGGCCAATCACCAAATCAGAATTACCCACCAGGGCCAAGACAGGCGCTTGGATCTGGGGAGCAAATTGCGAAACATGGAATTTATTGCGCAAGAGGGGGCCGGTGGCGGCCAGGGGAATCAAGTCCTGGGCCACACCGCCCCCAATTTTATCATAGGGCGAAAAGAGCACTACACCACGCAGGGGCCGCTGGGATGCCAAGTAAGAGGCAACGCCTGTGCCCAGGCTCCCTCCCAAGGCAAACACTTTACCCGGATCGGCATAACCCTCTGCCACGAGCCAGTCGTAGAGGGCAACCGCATCGGTAAAGAGTCCCCTTTCGCTGGGTATGCCTTCGCTTAGACCGTAACCGCGGTAGTTGAAAAAGGCCCAGCTGAACTCGGGCACCTGTCTGCTTAGGTCAAGGTAACGGGATACTTCACTGCCTTGACCTGGGAAAACAAGAATGAGCGGTGCCTTTTCTACTTCGCCCGGGATAACCCAGCCGTGGAGCACATTCCCGTCTGCTCCCGGTACATAAAGTTCCTCTGCCAAGGGGTATTCCACCGCAACCCGGGCACGCCGTGCTTCACTCAGGCTGCGGGGGCTGAAAAGCAGCTGATCTTGGTAGACGAAAACCAACACATTTAAACCGAGCCAGGCCGCGACTAGCGCTAACCCCACTAGACCTAGGCGTCCCTTTCTGCTGTTTTCTCTCCACAGGAAGAAAAAACCGCAGAGCAGCAGCACCGCCCCTATCGCCAGGAAACGTACATATAATCCGCTGAGGCTCCGGGAGAGGGCGCTGAGATGGCGGCTGGTGTTAGCCAAAAGCAGACTAAAGAAGGCCAGAAACAGGGTAAGTACAATGGCTGCCCTTTTCAGCACTAAGATCACCTCAAAGGTCTGGAAGTCCCCTCTTCTTCCCTACTATCCGGCAGGGGAAGGAGGGCGAGCTGACGAAACTGTGAGTGCCCAGGGAAAGGTGGTTTAAAAGTGAATAAAAAACGCTGCGCAGGCTTGCTGCTGGTCTTGTTCCTGGTCTTGACCTTAAGTTTCGGCGTCTCTGCCGAACTGGAAGTGTATTTCCTTGATGTGGACCAAGCTGAGTCTATTCTTCTCCACACGGAGGACGTGATCCTGTTAATTGATGCGGGGGATATGGGCCGGGATGATGTGGTCCCTCTGCTGAAAGAGCTGGGTGTGCCAAGGATCGATGTCTTTATCGTTACCCACCCCCACGCCGACCACATCGGCCAGGCGGTCCAGGTGCTGGAGACTTTTCCAGTTGCGGAGGTATGGATGTCCGGTTCGGAGCATAACACCAACCTTTATGAAGAACTGGTCGACGCCATTCTCCGCTCCGACGCCCAGTACTGGGAACCGCGCCGGGGTGATCGTGTCCAGTACGGTAAGCTGATAGTGGAAATCCTCAATCCAGTGG
>DGFC01000077.1 GCA_002391465.1 Firmicutes bacterium UBA3910
AGATGTGTATAAGAGACAGGTCCATTGCCATCGCCCGCAGTTATATCCCGTTTAAGCAGGGATAAATCACTAGTACAGGGGGAGAGAGATGATAGCAATCGGCAGCGATCATGCTGCGTATGAGTTCAAGGAAGAGATTAAGAAGTTTCTGGAAGAAAAGTGATACGAGTACAAAGACTTCGGAACCTATTCTGCCCAGCGGGTGGACTACCCCGTATTCGGAGAGAAGGTTGCCCGGGCGGTAGCCAGCGGCGAATGCGAAAAGGGACTCCTCTTCTGCGGCACCGGTGTGGGGATTTCCATTGCAGCCAACAAGGTAAAGGGCATTCGGGCTGTAGTCTGCAGCGAGCCCTACTCCGCAAAGCTCTCCAGGGAGCACAACGACACCAATATTTTGGCGGTCGGAGCTAGGGTGGTCGGCATTGAACTGGCCAAAATGATTATTGAGACCTGGCTCACCACCCCCTTTGAAGGCGGCAGGCATGCGACCCGGGTGGAGATGCTGAACAACATGGAATAAGGATTTAAGCTTGAGTCCGGCTATCAGCCGGGCTCTTTTTTTACGCCCGCCCAGCCTTCCGGTTAACAAATTGCGTTTTACAAGAGGGTTCTTCAAACCCCTTGCGAATAAGTTAAATGGATGCACCTGCTATGTAAAGATTTGGAGCGAGCAACTTTAGAGCAGCAAAACAGCTACAGACAAATTAATTCGAGGTGATGACATGGCAGTAATGACTGGATGGGAAGCAGTGGTCAGCGCTTTGAAAGCAGAGGGAATCAAGTTCGTTTATGGACTGCCCAGCAGTCCCGCAGACCTCTACGATGCCCTCTACGATGAACCGGAGATCGAGGCAGTGATGGTGCGCCACGAAGCGGCAGGGGGCTTTATGGCCATGGCGGAAGCTTTGGCAACGGGCAGCCCGGCCGTTTGCTTTGCCAGCGAAGGTCCAGGTGTGGCCCATCTGGCAGCACCTCTCTTGGAGTCCTTGGCCGCCTGCGCCCCAGTAATTGCCCTCAGTCCAGGGGTGGATCGGCGCAAAGACGGAAAGGGAGCGTTTCAAGAAACAGATCAAGTGGGTCTATTAAAGCCGGTTACCAAGTGGGCGGTGAGCGTCACCAATCCGGAGAAGATTCCCTGGGTGATTCACCGAGCCTTTTCCCTGGCCACCAACGGCCAGCCCGGGCCAGTTTACATTGAAATTCCCCGCAACGTGGGCCGGGCTAAGGTGGAAATTCCGGACTATGTCCCGGCTAAGCGGAACCTGCGCAGCATGGGCGATCCCAAGCTGATTGCCGAGGCCGCGGAGCTCGTGGCCCAGGCGGAGCGGCCGGTGATCGTGGCGGGCGGTGGGGCTAGGCGCTCCGGGGCCCATGAAGAGGTTCAGACTTTAGCGGAGCTTTTAGGCGCTCCCATTATGACCACTCCCAGCGGCAGGGGCATTGTTCCTGAAGACCATCCCCTGGCCTTTGGCCAGGTGGGCATCTACCGCAATCGCTTAGGCATCGACACTTACGAGTCTGCTGATCTTTTAATCACAGTGGGTTCCCGCAATGAGGAGTTTCAGACCGGAGCCTGGACCCATAAGGCAGAAGATGCCAACTTTATTCAAATCGACATTGAAACCTTTGAGCTGAGCCGGAACTGGATTCCCGATGTGGCGGTGCTGGGCGATGCTAAGCTGGTGCTGGCAGCCCTCTTGGAAGAGCTTGAGCCCCAGCCCCAGTGGGCAGAGCGGAAAGCAGCCAATGCCGCTAAGAAGCGGGAGCTAGAGCAGGCGGTGGAGGCTGAGTGCTTAACAGATGAAGTGCCCATCCGCAGTAAACGGGTGGTGTATGAAATCAACCAGGTGTTCGGCAGAGAAACCATTATGGTTCATGAGAACGGCAGCCAGGATCTCTGGTCTTACTACAGCCCCTACTACAAAGTGTTAACCAAGAACGGGGACATTGCCCCTGGTGAGCAGACCTGCATGGGCATGGGCGTGATGGGGGCAGTGGGAGTGAAGCTGGCCAAGCCAAATATGAATGTGGTCTGCGTCACCGGCGATGGAGCTTTCCAAATGTATAACCAAGATGTGCCCACTGCAGTCCAGTACAAGGCGCCAGTTACCTGGGTGATCTTAAACAGTTTTAGCTTAGGTTGGCCAAAACGGGGGCAGACCGATCTGGGCGGGCGCTACATCGCCACCGACTTTAAGGTGCAGCCCGATTTTGTGCTCATGGCCCAGGCTTACAAATGCTATGGCGAGCGGGTGGAGCGGCCTGAGGACCTGCGGGGAGCGCTCACCCGGGCTTTGGAAGCGAACAAGCAGGGCCAGCCCGCCATCATCGATGTCATCGTCGATGAAACGGAAGTGGGACCAGGATTTGTGGCTTACGAAACAGCTAAGAAGGTAAAGTGAGCTGCTTAGGGAGGTACTGGACTGATGGGTAAGCGGTTAGTGGTAATCGGTAGTCTCAATATGGATTTAGTGGTGAGGGCACCTAGGGCTCCCGTTGATGGGGAGAGCTTGGTGGGCACCGACTTTGCCCGCTATCCCGGGGGCAAGGGAGCCAATCAAGCGGTGGCCGCCGCCAGGCTGGGTTGTGAGGTTTTGATGGCGGGAATGGTGGGAGCGGACTCCTTTGGGGATGAGCTGGTCAAAGTAGTGGCTGAAAACGGAGTGGATACTACCCATATTAAGCGCAATCCCCAGGTCTCAACGGGAGTTGCCCTGATTACAGTGGAGGACAGCGGCAATAACCGGGCGGTGGTGGTGCCGGGGGCAAACCGCACCTTCGGCACAGCAGACCTCAGGGCAATGGAAGACGTTATTGCCTCTGCTGACATGGTGTTGATGCAGCTGGAAATGGATCTGGAGATGATTGGTGAAGCTCTCGACCTGGCAGAGGAGAAGGGGGTTCCGGTCATCCTTAATCCTGCCCCTTATCACGATCTGCACGAGAGTGTGCTCAAAAAGGCTACTTATCTCACTCCCAATGAAACCGAGGCTGAAGGTTTTTCAGGCCTGGAGATAACGGATCTGGATACAGCTTTTCAGGCAGCTGAGTACCTGCATCGGAGGGGCATGCAGAATGTGTTTGTTACCTTGGGCGGTGCCGGAGTCATCTGGGTGGGAGCCGAGGGGAGGCTCCACGTACCAGCCTATGAAGTGAAGGCGGTGGATACGGTGGCAGCTGGTGACTGCTTTAATGCGGCCCTGGCCTGCGCGCTGATGGAAGGGAAGTCCATCGAGGAGGCGCTGCACTTTGCCAATGCGGCAGCTGCTCTGTCTGTCTCCAGGAAGGGGGCCATTCCCTCCCTGCCCACTAGGGCAGAGGTGGATCGGTTTTTGAGTAGTCCAAAATAGAAGAAGGAGGCAACGGGAGGCTGAGTTTGATTCGGCCTCCTTTTCTGCCCCGAATTTTGCATACCCCCCTTTTTAGCTGGGATTCGTCGATGTAAAAAAAGCAGATTTAAGTACGTTGTTTGGGAAGGAATTGGCCACCCGGAATAGAATATAGTGGATGACATTAATAATTCCAATGGAAAATAGAATTACTTTGAGCATTTAGAAGGGGGAGACGAGAGTAAACATGAAGCAGACATTAAAAGAAATTGTTGCAGAAATTGCCCAGGTATTGGACTGTCTCTTATACACATCT
>DGFC01000177.1 GCA_002391465.1 Firmicutes bacterium UBA3910
CCGAACTCACCCATGGCCTGATTGCCGTCAATGCGTACATCGGCCAGGGCTGCACTGTTGGGGAACCAGGTGGGGCCGCCTTGGTTGAGGAAGACATAGACGCTCCCTGCATCTACTGCGGCAAAGTCCGTGCCCGGAGCTCCCACAACCAGATCGAGCAGCCCATCGCCGTCAATATCGGCGAGCCTTACCGTGGCACCGAAGAAGTCCTGGGGGTTCTGTCCGGTGATGATAATATCTGCGTTGGCCGCATCGAGGGTCGCGCCGCCATTGAAGGTTCCATTCCCGTTGCCGAAGAAAATATAAACCTTACCGATATCTTCTCCGTTCTCAGCAAAGCCGGCACCTACTACTAAATCGAGGATGCCGTCATTGTTTACGTCGGCTAATTCGCCGGTTGCACCGATGATAACTTCTCCGTCTACCTGAATGGAGTAAGCACCAAATCGATCTCCGGCAGTTTCGCCATCAATTCTTTGTGTGCGGATAAAATCTACAGCCAAATCATACACTCCTTTCTTGTTTCTTGGTTAGCCGTTGTTCGGCGTTTCAATGTCAATATCCACGCCCTGGGTGGGATCGCAGAGGGACATGATCAGCTGGCGATCCTGGAGCAGCTTCAGCTTGATCTGAATGGTCAGTTCCTCGTCGATGGTGGCATCGTTGAGCAGTTCACCGGTGACGGGATCAACCGTGGAAGGATTGACCGTTACCTCATCCAGACCGAAAACGTATACTACGTGGCAGACAACATCCTCCAGGAAATCGGGGTTGATTGCCTGCATTTCCAAGGGCGTACACTTGCGGAACTGGACTGTGCTGTCAAACCTAAAGCCGAATTCCAAGGGAATGGGGAGGCCTTCGCCTTCGGGTGGCTCGATGACCAGTTCTTTTTGGATCATGAAGACCAGGTCGGCAAAGATGGCATTGAGTTCCAGGTCAATCCTGGGGTTGCATTCCAGCACCGTTACTGTCACGACGCCGCTGATCTCACTGCCCGGTGGGACCGGGATTTCCCCCACGGGAATCGCGAATTCGTTGTCTTCGATATAGAAGATCTCGTCGCATAGTACCCGGGGAACCAGAATCTTTTCGCAAAAAGCCATTGACTCCTCTCCTTTCTGTTACTACAAGCGTTAGGGCCTGTTTGTTCTATAAATATTAAGACTGCCTTGATCTGGAATGAGAAGGCAGTCCCGTTTTGGCAAAAAGAAGACTGCTGCAAAACGAACCTAAGTTCATTCTGCAGCAGTAGGCTAATTCCGTTGTCTTCTCTCTTTCCGCGTGGGGCTCACTACCTTAAACCTCGTTTGGGCTACGCCGCCCCGGGGGACAGGGGTGAAGCTGGTTGGTATGCGGCTTGGTTTGTCGGCGGCCCTTCTTTCAGCCGCCGCTCTGCGGCGCCTGCCCCAGGAAAAGGCGACTGCAAGAATTAGGGCGAGGACGATAAATCCGGCCAAGCCGATCAAGATCCCGGTGAGCAGGGGACTCATCGATTACCACCTCCCCTGCCTTGTCCGGTCTGGGTTAAGCACGGGCAGAGGGCAAGAGACAGCTCCCTTTCCCGCAGGATTTGAACATGTACTGTAACCGTCAGGCATTGATCGAACGTGCCGTCATCGCCCAGCTGAACATTGTTGCTCACTTCCAAGAGCTGGACCCGGCAGTTGAGGCTGTCAACTTGGGTTTCGATACAGCCCACGGAGTAGCAGGTCATTAAGGGGATAAACTTCTGCACCGGGAAATCAAACTCCAGGGGAAAGGAGCCGCCGTCCGGCGTGGTTAAATTCAATCTTTCCTGGACAAAGAGGGTGATCTTTGCGCCAAAAAGGCCCTCGTGCAGTCCAACACAGCATTCAGTAACGTTCACAACTGTTTGTCCGCCCAGCTCACTACCGGGGGGAACGGCCAGATCCCCGATTGGCACATCGCGGTTGAGGTGGGTGAGGACCGCAGTCTCTTCGCAGATAATCTCGTTGATTAGGAATTTCGTGCCCGCATCCATGTTGTCACTTCCCTTGTCAGATTAGTATTACTATATGTACCGGCAGAGGGGCGGGCATAGTAAGCGGTTCCCATTTTCCACCGGGCTGCAGGTAGTACCTGCACCAATTGCGCTTAGCTGGAGGGAAAAGGAGGCAAACGGCGAAACACGATGTAATCACAGAAAAGGGGAAGAGCAGATGATTCTAGTTGCAGGTGCCTTAATCGCAGGCTTTGTCCTAGCACAATTTGTTAAATTCAACGAGAAGCAAAAGACAGTGATGGATCGAATCGGTGAACAATCTTTGCTGCTCCTCTTACTTTCCATGGGCTTGTCCCTGGGCTCCAACCCAGATCTTTTGGCTGCCCTACCCAGTTTAGGCATGCAGTCTTTTCTCCTGGCGGTGGGAATTTTAGTCGGCAGCGTAGGCTTGACCTGGCTGGGAGTGCGGGGAAGGAGGTCTGGGCGTGACTAAAAGGATCCTGATCAGCCTGACGATTGGAATAATCCTTGGCGCTTTGTTTATCGATGTGAGCCATGCCCCCTGGCTGAGGACACTTACAACCGGGGCCCTGGCTTTACTCCTGTTTGCGGTGGGCTTTCAACTTGGTCAGGGGGGCGACCTGAAGGAACGGGTTAGACAGCTGCCCCGTTCAGCCCTAATGGTGCCAATTCTCGCCGGTCTAGGCTCCCTGCTTGGCGCGGTAGCTACAAGCCTCTTTTTGAACGTTTCGGCCGGCCACGCTTCCTTGGCCGCTATCTGCTTCGGCTGGTATTCCATGCCCTCTGTGCTCATTGCCCAGACCTATGATTTGACGGTGGCGACTTTGGTTCTGCTCACCAATGTGTTCCGTGAAGTATTAGCCATTGTCTTTATTCCCTGGATTGCTAGGAGGATAGGACCCTTTCCGGCCGTTGCCTCCGGGGGAGCAACTGCCCTAGATGTCACTCTACCCATTATCAGCCAAAGCACTGACGTGGAGACGGCGTTAGTTGCCATTTATTCCGGTTCTGTCATGTCCGGTGTGGTTCCGGTTCTGGTTCCATTCGTGATTAGGCTGCTGCAGGGTTAGAGAAGGTAAATGTAAACCCAAGAGACGACCAATGACTAGAAAAGAGAGAAGAAATAGAAGCTGCAACCACTGGTTGCGGTTTTGTCAAGCCCGGTCGCTTGCGGGACAGCACCGTTTTTTGTAAGCTAAAGGCGACTAGGGAACAAGGGAGGGGTTTTATGGCATTGCATGAGAAGATTTATAGCTGCCGGAGAAAAGCTGGACTGTCCCAAGAGGAGCTGGCCGAGAAGATAGGAGTATCTCGCCAGGCGGTGAGTAAATGGGAAACGGGTGAGTCCGTGCCCGAGCTGAGTAAAATAGTCATGTTGGCGGATATCTTCGGTGTCACCACCGATTGGCTGCTGAGGGATGAAGAACCTGTGGCATCAGAGGGTAAGGAGACTACTGAGCCGGTGCGCACCTGGCTCGATGCTCTGCCGGGGGTTATAGGCCGTTTAATTAAGGCGTACGGCTGGTTAGCAGGTGTGTATCTCGCGGTAGTGGGTGCCGGCTTTACCGCATTAGGGGCTCTCGCTCGCTATATGGTACGGAGCATGATGGGTCCCAGAGGCTTTTTCTTTGACGGACCTACCATGTATCACGATCCGTTTCAGATGCACATCCAGACATCCAATCCCGTTTCCACTATAGGCAGCTTTGTTTTAGGCATGGGTATTGTATTAATTCTTGCCGGAACGGCACTGGCCGTCTTTCTCAAAAGGCGCAGTAGAGAGAAATAAAAAGAGCAAGCAAAAGGAAATAAAAAGGCGGGGTCAAAGCCCCGCCTTTTTGCTCTAAAGTCCAAGTTTTATCTTAAGGTTTTTCAACATATCCTCGGTCATGGCATCTAAATCGTATTTAGGCTGCCAACCCCATTCTTCCCGCGCTGCGCTGTCATCCATGGAATTGGGCCAGGATTCGGCAATTGCCTGACGGATTGGGTCCACGTCGTAGCTCAGTTCAAATTCGGGAATGAACTTCTTGATTGATGCAGCAATGTCTTCCGGCGCAAAGCTCATGGCCGTGACGTTAAAGG
>DGFC01000056.1:0-9492 GCA_002391465.1 Firmicutes bacterium UBA3910
AGATGTGTATGAGAGACAGCTTTTTCACGTCAAGTTCCTCCTTTTTTGTCAGTCTAATACTGTTGAACTTTCAGTAATACTATGGTTGTCTCCAAAGATCATTATTCATGGAATTTTTTTCCACAAGAAGGTATTAAGCGAAATATCACCGCTGCATTAACTGATACAGAGATTGGATATAAAAAAAGAAGGGAGCCGCTGTTACCAGCGAGACTCCCTAACCAAAGCTACATTATTGTCTGAAGCACTTCCTGCGTTATTGCCCGTCTCTCCAGGAAACCGGCTGCTTTTTTCGTTGTGCACTGTAGTTCTTCCAATCATACTACTAGAAGATTTTTTGTAATAGTGGATGAAACAATCTCTAAACAGAGGGATAATCCTACGATTCATGATGGGCGATAGTCTAGATCGTCTGTCCTAAACCCATTGAGCTCCCAAATATCGCGGGAAAGTTCACTCTTTCACCAGACAGGTGTGTCGCTGCACACCCTAGTCGCCGCTTCCTGCATCATGTGTAAATAATACAGATACTTGTCCGTGTAAGCGCTGTCCTTTAGAAAAACGAAGTTGAACTCCCGCTTTGCTTCAAAGCCCACTATGTCAATTTTGCTCAACTTGCCTAGCTTCAGTTCTTCCTCAGCGACAGTAGAATATAGAAAAGTTATGCCAAGATTGCGACCCACCAGCTTCTTAATGGCTGCCATATTGCCGATTTCAATTATGTTTTGGAAGCTGTCTACTGAGTAGTTGTGCTCTTTCAGGATCAGTTCAAAGATCTCCCGCGTACCTGACCCCTCTTCCCGCAGCACTAAGGTAGTGCCAAACAGATCACCGAAACGAACAGGCCCTTGTGCAAATACCGAATCTTGAGCGCATACTGGGATGAACTCCTCTACACTGAACACCACGGAGTGGTATTTCGATTTATCGATTATCCCTTCGATAAGGGCAAATTCAAGCTCCCCTGCCTGCAGCTTCTCCAAGAGAACCTTACTGTTGTCAACCTCCATATGGATGTTAAGCCTGGGATCTGCCTGGAGAAGCTCTGCGATTACATTTGGCATCAAATATTCGCCAATGGAGAGGGTCGCGCCAAAGTAGACATCATCCCTATCGCTTCTCCCGTCATCCATTCTGCGCTGGAAATGTTTGGCATCGGCCGCAATACGTGCCAGCAGATCTCGCAGCTCCTCTCCTGCCGGAGTGAGACTGAATGTCCTATTCTCATATGTGACAAGCTTCCTACCGTACTTGTCCTCCAAATACTGAATATGCTGGGTTACTGCCGGTTGGGTCATGTGCAGGCGCTCAGCGGTTTTTGTGTAACTGCCCAGTGAGCAGAGGAGCAAAAATGTTTCATGTCTGAAATCCAGCAGGGCTGTCGCCTCCTATAATTAGGGATTATGTATGCATAAGATCTTATAATTTAAGTTTATACCAAAAGGATGATACAATCAAGTTGAACGAGGAGGAACTATTCATGACAAGATACGCAGCAATTATTCCCGGTATTATTCTTTGTTTAGGTGTGGCCCTTGCGGCGGTCCTAATCAACAGCATCATGCCTGTAGACCTCCTGGGTATCGCGTTAGTATCCCTTATTCTAGGGATGCTGCTGAACCCAGTAATCTCACGGCAGCAAGTCTTTCACCGAGGCGTCGACTGGACGTCCAAACTGATCCTAAGGGCAGGAATCATCCTGACTGGCATCTCTTTAAGTTTTGCCCAAGTTGTGCAGGCGGGTAAGTACGCCCTTCTGTTGATGGTGTTTACCCTTTCCACCGCCTTTGGTGTAGGTATCCTCTGCCGGAAAATCTTCAAGATAGACTGGAAACTGTCCAGCCTCTTGTCCGTGAGTACTGCCATCTGCGGCGGCACCGCGGTCGCCACGGTTGGTCCGGTAATTGAGGCTAAGGAAAAGGAAATTGCCTATGCTTTATCCGCCACCTTTGTTTTTGACCTCCTAACCGTGATTCTCTTCCCCTGGGTAGGTAAACTCCTGGGCATGAGCGACACCGGCTTCGGGCTCTGGGTAGGTACATCGGTGAACGACACGTCTTCCGTGATCGCCGCAGGCTATGCCTTCTCTGATGCAGCAGGTGCCTTGGCCACAATCGTCAAATTGACCCGTACATTATTTATTGTCCCCATTGTCCTTATCTTTGCCTGGATCCACGCCAAAAAGAAAGTGGCAGGTGGTGAAGTGGGCGAAATGGCTAAAATTAGGGTGCGGGATATCTTCCCCTGGTTCATCCTCGGCTTCCTGTTCATGGTAGGTGTACGCAGCACCGGCCTGCTCTCAGCAGGTGCAGTTGCCACAACTGGTAACCTAGCCAAGTTCCTCTTGGCGGCAGCCTTGGGAGCGATCGGCATGAAGACCAGTTTCCAGGAAGTTGCTGGTGTAGGTATTAAACCCATGATTGCCGGAGTCATCATAGACTCTTCTGTAGTTGTAGTTGCGCTATTTGCCCAAGCAGCGATTCTACGCCTGATTCCGTAGCAAACAACTCCGGCATCTCATGGCATCCTGTAGGGACCGGAAAAGCAGTCGACTCAAACCAACATCTTTCCCTTGACGATGTACTTCTTTCCAATACCGGCTGCTTTCCGGTCCCCCTCATTCAGTTTCTTCTTTCTTCCATCCTGAAAATAGACGCGACTATTGGCAAGCATCGCACCCCCAATAGTCGCTCTTTTTTATCTCCTTCCTTAACAGCTCTGACTTGCCCCTTTATTGTTTGCGTTTGCGCCCTAAAGAACTAGGTTTCCACAAGATCGTTCTCTGCCCAGATATCAAAAACCGCTGACGTGCACACACGCGTCAGCGGTCTTCAGTTTTAAACCCTACTCAACGAACTAAAAGAAACTGGCCAACCAGCTGAACAGGTTGAACTTGGAGAAAATGGCCACGCCAATCAGGGAGATGGTGGACATGATTTTGATCAAAATGTCCAGCGAAGGCCCAACTGTATCTTTGAGGGGGTCACCTACCGTATCACCCACAATGGCTGCAGCATGAGTATCGCCGCCCCTTTCATGGCCTTCCAAAGCACCCGATTCGATATACTTCTTACCATTGTCCCAAGCGCCACCGGCGTTACCTGTGTAAAGGGCCAGCATAATCGCTGACATGATCGAACCGATCAACACACCACCAACGAAATTGGCGCCAAACACAAATCCACCCAGGAGTGGAAAGGCAACAGCCATGTACGAAGGCAGCTTCATCTCCTGCAGCGCACCCTCGGAAGCGATGGCAATACAGGAGTTGACGTCCGGCTCTTCCGTGCCATCGAGAATACCGGGTTTCTCCCTGAACTGACGGCGTACTTCGTCAACCATTTTCCGTGCTGCCTTAGTCACTGACTCAATCAGCATACCGGAGAAGAAATACGGCAGCGCAGTTCCTACCATGGCGCCTACCAGGGTCATGGGATTGATGATATCAAGCAGCGGGTCCACCTCTGGCGGTGAGAAGGAGAAAATATAGGCAACCATCAGGGAAGTGGCAGCTAAAGCCGCAGAACCGATGGCGAAGCCCTTACCGATGGCAGCGGTTGTGTTGCCCACTGAGTCAAGCTTGTCCGTTATATCCCTAACTTCATCATCCAGCTTGCTCATTTCTGCAATACCGCCGGCGTTATCAGAGATGGGACCATACGTATCAACTGTAACTGTAGTGGTAACGAAGGAGAGCATACCGACTGCTGCCATGGCTATCCCGTACATTCCGGCCGCACCGTAGGCTGCGATCACTGTTGAACCAAGCACTAAGACCGGAAGCATGGTGGATCGCATACCCACCGCCATACCCTGGGTTATGGTTAAGGCCGGCCCCTCGGTACTGGCAGCAGCAATGCTCTGGGTTGGTTTGAAATCGTAACTGGTGTAGTACTCGGCAATGAAACCGATTACAACTCCGGCCACAATGCCTAACACTGCAGCAACCCAAGGAGAGAATGTCCCCAGGTTAAAAGCAAGGCCGGTCAAATCTTCACCGCCGAACATGATCCAGCAGCCTATGCCGGAAAGCACGATTGTGAGGCCGGCAGAGACCCAGGTGGAAATGTTGAGCTCGCGGTGGGGATCCTCAGACAGTTCCTTCAGGATTATGTAAGCAATACCGACGATACAGGCGAGAACACCCAAACCGGCGACGACCACCGGGTACATGAACATTCTTTGCAGTGCAGTCTGGGTCATCCCACTGCCTTTGGCCTCGCTGGAGAGGAACAAATGGAAGGCTAGAATAACTGCGGATGAAATGGCACCCACAAAACTCTCCAACAGGTCAGAACCAAGGCCGGCCACGTCCCCTACGTTGTCGCCGACGTTGTCCGCGATAGTGGCAGGGTTACGGGGATCGTCTTCGGGAATACCCGCTTCTACCTTACCCACTAGGTCAGCTCCCATGTCAGCCGCCTTAGTGTAGATGCCGCCTCCCACCCGGAAGAACATGGCGATAATCGAGCAACCCAGAGCGTAACCGGAAATGGTCATGGTGAAGGGAGAAAAATCGATTCCCAACCAGTTTCGATAGAGGTAGACGTTTTCAACAGACAGCTGTTTGAGGAGTACCCCAAAGACTACATACACTATGACCAGGCCTAACAGGGCAAAGCCCCCTACGCAGAGACCCATGACGGAACCGCCCTTGAAAGCCACCTTCAGCGTCTGTCCTAATTTTTTCGTAGTTCGGGCCGTATTAGATACCCGCACATTGGCATATGTAGCGATCCGCATACCCACCACTGCGGCCAGCGAACTCATGGTTGCACCGATTAAAAACGCCACACCTACATACCAACCAACAAGTATACCCATCAACACAGCGACGACTAAGGCGATCATGGCAATAATCCGAAACTCATAATTCAGAAACGTTACTGCACCCATGCGAATCCGGGCTGCAATTTCCTTCATTAAATCTGTGCCTTCGTCGACCTTCTTAACAGAGTAGAAATTGAGGCCTGCGTACACTAGGGCTAAAACACTGGCAATAAACACCAACACAAGCCAAGCCATTGTACATCACTTCCTTTTTTTTGACGTTATGATTTTTCACTATGCCCGAGGCTGAGATTAGGTGGGTATACTCGCAGGCACTTAAGTAATATATTAACATTTACCGACCTTAATTTAAAGACCTAAGCACAAATTGGCCTAGAAATATCACTTGTTAACAACGGAGTACGGCAAAATATCCCGTCTACAATATATTACTCAAATAAAAAAGTGCCACCGAAGCGGCACACAGTAATTCACTAAGCTACTACTCCACGGTGGATAAGCAAAAGGGATGTCCGGCAGGGTCAAACATGACAGTGGAGGAGTCATAGTACTGCACCTCTGCTTTTTTGGCACCGCACTTCGTCGCATGCTCCACCGCCTTTTCCAGGTCATCAACCTCAAAGTCCAGGTGCAACATCTGCTGCTGCTCCCCCTCCTGCCACGGCCAGACCGGGGGAACGTACTCTTCCACCCTTTGAAACGCTAGAATGATGCCCTGCGGGGTGTGGATACCTGCCCAGTTCCCGCTGGAGATGGTCTTCTCCAGGCCAAGCAGTTCAACGTAAAAATCAGCTAGCTCGTCTGGGTCCCTACAATCAAGGGCGACTCCTATAATGGATGAGACAAACTTCATGACTCGATCCCCCTCTCACAAATAAGGATCTTCAACTTTTCGAATGGGGCGAATATCTGCCACGGTACTTTCCAAGGATTAGGTATATATCTCTGGAGGCTCGAACTCCTCTAGCTGTTTCGGGATACGCCTTCTTTCAACACATCGCTGACGGACTGTGCGCTGCCGATCATTTCACACTCCATATACTATTCCCTTTCGCAAGGTCTTTCTTAGGCTAGATTGTAGCATCGCCTCCGCAAGCTAATCCACTCAACGCTCGCACCGCAAAGAGAGCTACGCCATATGCCGCCTCTTCACTGTAAGGCGGGATATGGAGTTCCATGCCAAACTTCTCGCTAAAAAGATGCTGTAGTACCTTGTTCTTACGCAGCCCAGATCCGGACCCTACCAGGAATTTGGGCTGATGGGTAAGGTGCTTGGCTATCCCCAAGTACATGGTGTACAGTTCATGGGCAATACCGTTCAGAACTCCTTGAATCAGATGCTCCGGGGTGAAATTATCCACACCTATGTTTTCGATGCTGCCCCGCAAGTCGGGATTGCGCCGAGTACCGGAAAAGGTAGTAGCAACCCTTAGTTCACTTTCCGGCGCTATAGCCCATTCCGCGAGTTTTTCCATCACCCCATACTGACTCTCCCCAGGCAGTCCCGCTGCAAGCATATACCTGCGGAAAAACTCCTCTAACACGGCGTAGGCCCGACCGCCGCAGAGGGCTGCCTGCGTGAGCAGATAGTCTTCGGACACAAAGGGTCTGACCTCAAAGTCCCCTCCCGTCTTGGGCAGAGTACTACTGAGTACCGAAACCTGACTACCCGTACCCACATTGATGTGGATACTCCCCGCCGGATCAGCCACTGCTCCCAAAAAGCTGGCTTGGTGATCTCCCAGGGCAAGTGCCACTGGAATGTTCCGAAAGCTACCGATAATTTGCGGTTCTTGGGTTATCTCAGGCAGTATAGCTGGGTCGATACCACTTGCTTCCAAAGCGTCGTGATCAAAAAAACCGGAAACGAGATCAAAGGCACCTATACTTGCCGCGTTGGAAGCATGCATCGTGGGCGTTGTCTCTCCTGTCAAAACAAGACCAAGGTAATCCCCAATGGTGCAGATGTGGGCTGCTTCGGTGGGGACAAGGCCGTTATGGAGGTTGTAAAAATGAGTGACCAAACCATAACCAGTGGCGGTAGAAAAACCCGTCAACTCCGAAAAGCGACGGCTCCACTTGGTATGCTTATTGTAAGCCAGCTCTCCCCTACCGTCCTGCCAGGTGTATAGGGGACTAACTGGGTTGCCTTGCGCATCCAGGTAAAGAATACCGTGCATCTGGCCGGTAAGGCCGATGACAGCCACTGAAGGATACCGTTGAAGCAGGTCGTCCAGGAGCTTAAGCGAGGCATCCCGGAGCCAAATGGGGTCCTGAATGCTCTCCCAAGGATTGGGGGAAGCAATCCAGCTCCCATTGGCAATAACTTTCTCTGCCAAGACCAGTCCGCTATCAGCATTGATCACCACAGCACTGATGCTGGTGGTGCCCAAATCAATTCCTAGTGCGAGCATAGAACCATCTCCCGTGGTATAATAAACCTAAGTTAATTTTTGGAAATCGTCAGGAAAAAGGGACAAGGAGGTGCGGTATGACAAAACCTAAGATCGTCGGGTCTGCCCGAATTATCGGTCAGGTACGGCTGGGCAGCAAAGCGTACATCGCCCAAGGCTCCATTCTGCGTTCAGTTGAAGACTCAATCACCCTGGGCAATGGCACTTGGGTGCTGGAGAACTCGGTCCTAATAGGAACGCCAGAGCAGAAACTGAGTGTTGGCAGCAAAACCATTTTCGGCCACAGATGTGTCGCCATTGGGGCGGAAATAGGCAGCTTGTGCGAGATCGGCAACAGCACAATCTTTCTACCAGGCTCCAAGGTGGGTAATTGGTGCATCTTCGGGGAAGGCACCATTGTCCCCGCTGGCCAGGTCATTCCCTCTGAATCGGTCGTTGTGGGACGGCCCGGCCGCGTTATTCGCAGATTAACATCCCAAGACAGAGAGCGCATCGCCAGCCTGCGTGGAAATGATACATCTCTAGGCACACCTGTGGAACACATTAGCAAAAGTGAGGGTAAGGAAGGTGACGGTATGCAAAACCTCTATGAGTACAACGGCAAGTTCCCGTCTGTCTCCGCTTCCACCGTTGTTTTCCCCAGCGCGGAAATCACCGGAGATGTGGTTATCGGTGAAAACTGTGTAATCGGAGCGGGCGTGAAAATAATCGGGGATTCCCACGGCCCTGTGAGAATCGGCAATAACGTACATATCCTAGAAAACACCGTACTTCACCTACTGCCAGACAACGAACTGAACATCCACGACAACGTAACAATCGGGCCTTGCTGCATGATCCACGGTACCACAATTGGCGCCAACAGCGTGATTGAAGCGGGGGCAATCGTCTGCGATTACAGCACTCTAGGAAAAAACACACTGGTTAAGGCGGGCAGTCTCGTGAAACAGCGCAGCGTTTTCCCGGACAACCAGATTCTAGAAGGATTCCCCGCCAAAAGCAGCGGTGAACTGACCGAACTCCAACCGCGCCCCGTTTGGGCTTTTCGCTGACTGCTGTCAACACAAAAACGCCCAAAGCCCCGCGCCAGCGGGGCTTCTTTTTTTATTCCATATCCAACAGCACTTGCTCAATCGTCCGCAGGGCTAGGTCCACAAAACCGGGGTTGGTTTCACGGTAATAAGGAACGATCAAGGCAGCTTGATGGAGAGCGTAGGCACGGGCCCGCAGCCAAGTGTCCGGATCAGCGGTGATGGTGCTCTGAAACACCTGCCTACCCTCTGCCCCAAACACGCTCCAAGCCGGAACTAGGTCGAAACAAGGATCTCCAATCCCGCAGCTGCCGAAATCAATCACTGCTTTTAGCCTTCCCGCTTCCACCAGGAGATTGGGCCGCAGGAGATCGGCGTGGATCCAAACGGGGATGCCATCCCAGGGAGACGCCTTCGCTGACTCCCGCCAAGCCAATAGCACCCGCTCCACATCCAGGAGATCATCTGCCTCCCTAACCGCCCTCTCTGTAATCTCGCATAGTTCAGCCAAGGGGCGGCGCCCAGCCTTAGGAGCATCACTTGGCACTTCAATACTATGGAACTCATTGACAAAGGCAGCGAGCTGCTTCGCAGCTTCCTTTTCATCGGATACAGACTGATCGCTGTACACTTCGCCGCTGATCCAGCGGTAAATGGCCCAAATGGATGGATAGATCTTGGTAGCCTGTCCCACCGCAACAGGCTCTGGGATCTCTAGTGACAAATGGGGCGATAACCTCGGCAGCCAAGTTGTTTCTTTTTCAATGTCCTTAGACCACTTGGACAGTCTGGGCATGCGCACAGTAAGTTCACTGCCCAGCCTGTAGATTACGTTAACCGTGCCAGTGGAATTAACCGGCGTTAGGGGCAGATCTCCGTATTCGGGAAACTGTTTGTTGATTATTGTTCTAACAAGGTCGATGTTTATATCTAACTGGTTTTCGTGCATAGAATACTCCTGACTGAACCTTATGGTAGTTCATTGTATCCATCGGCCCAGACGATTCTCTGGTCCACTTTCCGTACCAGCCGCTTGGCCACTTCCTTGAACCCCTTACCCTCCCAGTGCCTAGAAGAAAGGAGATTGGTGATGCGCCAATCCGTTTCACATACACGGTAACCACGAGCGTAGGCATCCTGGAGAGCTACCCCAAGAAGAGTACTGGATACTCCCTGGCCCCTGGCCTCTGGGACTGTGCTGGCTACCGTGAGCCGCAGTGCCCCGGCAGGGGCTAGAAAATCCACTCCATCCAATA
>DGFC01000056.1:9776-10566 GCA_002391465.1 Firmicutes bacterium UBA3910
GGGGCAGCGTGCTGGCGGGGGATGATGTTGTAAAAGGACTGAACAGTCTCCCGATCAGCCTCGGTTGCCCTCCGCACAGTGATTTCTGGGTTAGGGGATAGGCTGTCAAAGGGGAACTGGTCCAGATCCAAAAGGGCATGGGCCTGCTCATAGGCAAAGCCAAGTCTAAGCCACGGCTCTAACCATTTGGGGTTATTCAGGGCGAGAATAAAGTGATCGAAAAAGCCGTTTCTGACCCAAACCTCTCCCAGCCTAGCGTAAAGTTCCCGCAAGAGCTCTAGGGAACAGGTAGGATCTATACCTAAACCAGCCGGATAAATCCACACATGGCGGCCGCGGATAGGGTTAACAGCAGGTGTCCCAATCAGAAAGGCGCGCAGCTGCCCCTTTTCCACAGCAGCTAGTCCCATCGCTTTGGATTGCGTAATAATCCGTTTTAGGGCCTTGCGAGCGTTATCAAGCTTCTCAAAACTTTTGGGCAGGAGCGCCAAGCCCCTTGCGCGTAAACTGCTGTAATTCTCGCAGAGAAGCTCTGCCGCCGCATCCAGCATAGTATCCTCAAACCGTATAAACTCCAATACAAATTCATCTCCTAAAAAAGAAGGCAGCCTTGTCCAGGCACTCTTCCAACTTATGAACACCCAGTTCCAAGCAGAGGCTTGATAGAACTCCATATTTCCCCATTGCCCACTGCCTCAACCAGTCTAGAGCCAACTTGTCCCAGGCTAGCTGCCGTTCACAGCTGTAAGCGGCAAGTACTTTTGGATAAATTGGGGGTGCGGACGTTTTT
>DGFC01000015.1 GCA_002391465.1 Firmicutes bacterium UBA3910
AGATGTGTATAAGAGACAGCCCCCTTCAGTCCGCACTTTAATGCCGTCCAGGTACAGGGTGCGCTCCGGATCAGACCCTTCAATCAGCTTCCGCATCACCATCCCCTTTTTGTCCCAGGGGCACTTCACTTCAGCTGCCTTGACCTGCGGCGTCGCCCCCCAGGAGCTCAGGGGGAGCCGGCTGGAACTGATCAAAGACAGAATCTCTCCAATGCCGGCTAATGGTTCGATCTGGGGGAATAGCTCCAGATTGCCTTCCTTCATAGTATTCCCGAACTCTGCAGCCGCCTCCATCAAATAGGCTGTTTCCGTTTTTGTCCAGCAAACATCCAAACCCTGTTCCCTTGCTGCTTCCGCCACCGCCTCAGGGAGATGAACGGGTATGGCTGCAGCTTTCCGGTTCCTAGCTTTAAGGGCATGGATGAATCCCTTCCACCAGTCCTGGGGAGAGAGCCTGGCACCCTGTTCGTCTTGGAGATGCCAGCTATGATTGTGCACAACGACTGTCGGAAGTCCTTCCACCTCTCCGGTCACCACAGCATAGCCGCTCCGCAGCAAAAACTCCCGCACCATTTTTCCAAGCTGATCTGTAGGCGGGTCCACCAAAAGTCCGACTCGAAACCCGGGAGAGCCGCTGGGATAGCAGCGCGCCAGGCGCTCCAGATAGCGCTTCTTCAGATCTGCCACTTGAACATACTCCCCCAGATCCTCCGTCCCGAAGCGGGGATAGTCTTCCCGGACAAAAATTCCTTCGATTTTCCTTTGCTCACCCTTGGAGAGCCACCGGCCCCTGGCATCCCAATACTCCACCGACACCACGTTGGGATCTGCAGACTCTGCGGCCAGGTGCAGCGCGCCGTCCAGGCCCATGTCCTGCACCATGGTACGGGTAATGCGGCCCGTTACCCCGCCTCCGTCCAGAGTCTCTACTCCTCCGGCCATAAGGCCCACTGCCAACGCCCGCTTGGCCAGATCTGCGGCCTCTGAAAAATCATTGGTAACCAAAACCCGTTTCTGCCTGCCCAGGTACGCACCAAAGCTTAAGCCGAGCTTAATCAATGTTTCTGGGTTCAAGTTCCCCCTAATGTCACCGGTTATGCCCTGTTTGGAGAAAATCGGCCTTGGTTCCTGGCCGTCCCAGACTACAGACTCCCTCAGATCGGTCCCGCTCAGAATAGTCTTTTCCGGCCAGACCTTGATGTTAGGCTTAATTGTGGACATCGCACCCACCCTGACTTTTGGCCCAAGCACCGCAGCTTCGTAAATCTTACACTCTTTTTCCACAACCGCATCTTTGGCCAGGATGCATCCCCTCAGCTGGACACGGCGGCCAACGTTCACACCTGACCACAGCAGGCTGCGCTTGAGGTTGGCCTGGGCACCAATATGGCTGTAGGAGCCGATTACGCTGTATGGTCCCACATAGGCGTTTTCCCCAATGCGGGCACCCCGGCCGATGTAGCTCGGGCCTTCAACAATGGCAGAGGGGTGAATCTCTGCGCCCTCTTCCAGATAAATATTGCCGGACAAGGGCTCTGCCAGATCCAGCTGCACTTTTCCATCCAGGCAGTCCCTTTGACTCTGCCGGTACACCTCAAGGTTGCCCACATCGGACCAGTAGCCGTCAGCCACATAACCGAAAAGGGGCGCTTTGCGCCTGAGGAGCTCGGGAAACACATCTTGGCTGAAGTCGACCTTTTGGCCTGGCTGTACCAGATCCATCACTTCCGGTTCCAGAATATAAATGCCGGTGTTCACTGTATCACTAAAGACCTGGCTCCAGGTGGGCTTTTCCAGAAACTGGGTGATTCTGCCCCCTTGGTCCGTTAACACCACACCGTAGCTCAAGGGGTTGGGGACTTTGGTGAGAACAAGCGTGGCCAAGGAGCCCTTCTCCCTATGAAAGGAAACTGCCTTGGTTAAATCGATATCGGTGAGGGCGTCACCGCTGACAACCACAAAGGTTTCATCCAGAAAGGCAGCCGCATTTTTTACGCTGCCGGCAGTGCCTAAAGGTTCCCGCTCGACGTAGTATTCCATCTGAACGCCAAAGGCTGAACCGTCTTGAAAGTAGGCTGTAACTCCTTCAGGAAGGTACCAGAGCGTACTGGCCACCTCTGTGAATCGGTGGCGTTTTAAGAGGTTGAGGATGTGTTCCATCATGGGCCTGTTCAGAATTGGCACCATGGGCTTGGGCAAAGTGCAGGTCAAGGGCCTGAGTCTGCTGCCCTCACCACCGGCCATGATTACTGCTTTCACGCATCAGTTCCCCCCCTTCGAGCAAGCCGTCGACAAGATCTATCTCCTTGCTTTTTTCTGGCACAGCCCGCCTAAAGCATTCCACCGTCTGCCGGGCTATCACGGCCCAGTTAAACCTTTCCGCCAGATCAAGAGACGCCCGTGCAGTGAGACGGCGTGCAAAGGCTTTGTCTCCCAAGAGATGCAGGATGTTGTCGGCCAAAGAGTTGATATTGCCTGAATAAAAGGTCAGTCCATTCCCTGTCTCTTATACACATCT
>DGFC01000136.1 GCA_002391465.1 Firmicutes bacterium UBA3910
CATTAAAGCAGGTGCTGTTGCGGTTGTGGCTGACACAGAGGGCAAAACCTTCAAAGTGGAGACAAGGCGCTCCAATAAGGCCTTTCCCCTCACTTCCCCTGAAATCAGTAAGGTTATTGGCGGCCACGTTTTAGCCAACTTCCCCCATTTGCAGGTGGATGTACACAACCCGGACTTTGTTTTAAATGTGGAAGTGCGCCAGGAAGGGGCGCTTCTGTATTCTCAGATCATTCCCTGCCTAGGCGGTCTGCCCGCCGGTTCATCAGGTAAGGGTCTGCTCCTATTGTCTGGGGGCATTGACAGCCCGGTGGCAGGCTTTTTAGCCATGAAGAGGGGTGTTCAGGTGGAAGGACTCCATTTCCACTCCTACCCCTTCACCTCAGAGCGTTCCAAGGAGAAGGTTATTGAGCTGGCACGACAGCTCAGCCGTTATAACCGCAGAGGCAGTATGAAGGTCTGGATCGCCTACTTCAGTGAAATTCAAAAAGCTCTGCAGCAGAGCTCCTATCCCGCCTTGAGCATTACTCTAATGCGTCGCTTTATGCTCCGCATTGGCACCGCTCTGGCCGAACGGGAACGGGCCTACGCCCTAATTACAGGGGACAGTCTAGGCCAGGTGGCCAGCCAGACGATGGAAAGCATCCATACCATCAACGCGGTTACTGCCATGCCCGTTTACCGGCCCCTCATTGGCCTGGATAAACAGGAGATTGTAAATCTAGCGGTCCAAATTGGTACCTATGAGACGTCAATTTTGCCCTACGAGGACTGCTGTACCGTTTTTGTACCAAAGAATCCCGCTACCCGGCCCACCATCGAACAGGCTCTGCGGGCTGAGGCAGAACTGGATGTGGATGGACTGATAGAGGAGGCCATCGCAAAGACGGAATGTGTAGAAGTGAGTTTTAGTGAACTGTAAAAAAGGAAAACCCCTGCGTGAAAACGCAGGGTTTTTTTACCGATAGCGGCCTATGTTAAACAGACGGCCCAGATTGGCATCTGGATCGAGGCGGACAGCCAAACTGCCATCAATTGCGGTAAAGAGTGTGGTTACACCCGGACCGTGACCGGCCAACAGGCAGTCCGAATGGACGATAATCCCCACGCTCAAAGCCCCTTGCCGATAGCTGCGTCCGTAACGGTTATCCGCGTCCTCTATAGCAACCAGGTCACCGAAGCGGAGTTCATCCAAACCCAGCCGTTTGATCTCTGCCTGATCGGTGGTGGTAAGGTCGTAGTCGCCTGAGGCGGTTGTAGCAGATCCCAGGCCTGAGCCCATAAGCTTAGCCGGGATCTTCTTGGCCACGGGCACGATCAGCTTGCCGTCTCTCTCCTCCACATCGAGTTTTTCCAAGAGCCTTGGATCGAGATTGCGCACCATAATGCCTGGGTAATCCACAAGCTCCAAGCCAAGGCCGAAAGCTCTGATTTGAACTTTATCCTCCAACGCCATTATCTCTAAATCTTCATCGGCAAAATCGATCAACACGTGTTCAATTCCGCCGTGTTTTCCCGTGACCACACCCCGGGCGCCCTTTGCGTCACCCGAAATAACGATAGCTTCGTTACCTATGCAGCTGAGCGTGTTGTAAGCTAAGTTCTTACTGCCTCCCCGTTCCTCAATACTGGCTGCGGTGGAAACACATGGCTCCACGTGGTCCCCAGCCCAGCCAAAGGCGGGATCTCCCACTTTCACGTTGTAGCTGATACCGCCTGTTCCAGGCAGGACAAAGGGAACTCCTTCCCTACCCACCCGGTAAGCGCCCCTCTGCATGGGCGGGGTGATCAGACCTTGAACCGCCACAGCCACCAATTTTTCAACGTTAGTCCTGAGCATCCTCCCTGACCTCCATACTGGTTTTTCTCCTAAGCTTTCCGTAAAGCACAATACCTAAGACAGTTACAGCTACACCGGAACCATCAATCAACACGTCTGTCCAAACGCCGGTACGGTGAACCAGAAACTGTTGATAACTCTCATCGGCCACTGCCACCATTAAAGCAAAAAACGCCGCTCCGGGCAGGGCATAACGCTGCATTCCCTTGGTCTTGGCGGCGGCTCGATACACCAGCAGGGTGAGAAGGCCGTAGGCGAGAAAATGTCCAGCTTTGCGAACAAGCACTACATATTCCCTAATCTCGGCCCGTCCCAAGTGAGGCAGCAGTTTGGCTAACAGCTCTGCGGTAAACGTTGAACTTGATATTTCATCACCTGCAAAGATAAAAATAGCCAAAACATAGATGATTACAACTAACCAGCGGAACAAATCCACGCTTCTCCTCCCAGCGCACCACAACCTACGTCCGATTGTACTCAGAACAAGTCACACATTTCTCCAGTGAGTCCATGTCCATCCTCCACTTTAAGCGGGTGCAGTAAAACTCCAGTCTGCCGCTTCCATCCCGTTTTGTGCGGGCAAATCTGCAGAACACCATGGCTTCACCCCTGCTTAATATACGGCGGGGTCAAATGGCGTATACCCGAACGGGCTAAAAAAAGAAAAAGCGGCGTCTTTTCACGTAGGGCCGGGGATATTGACTGAGGGAAAACTCGCCGGCCAACATGGCTTTTGGATTAGTTTCAACTAAGGCCCGTGCTTGCTCCGGACCGACAATCTCCACTAACTCATTATATGTTTCCTTCAGGTTTAGACTCCGACGCTCCAGACCGTGGGCGTCACTAGCCACAAATTGGACCATGTTATGGCTGAGCATGATCTCAGCAGTCTCCTTGATCTTAGCACCGAAACGGCCTAAGATACTGCCGCTGTTCATCTGAATCAAGCAGCCAGCTTCCAACCACTCCAAGACCAAATTGGGATCATCAATCACTGCCGAATAGCGCTCAGGGTGAGCGATGATGGGGGTTATGCCCTTTGTCTGCAGCGAGAAGATAACCTGATCGGTATAGACAGGAGTTTGGTACATGGGCAGCTCCAAAAGACAGTATTCTCCCCTATCCCCATAGGTTGGAATCTGATCTACTTCCATATCCAACAGCGCCACATCTACGAAGAGCTCAGCACCTGAGATGATGTTGAGCTCAATGTTCTCCTTTGCCAACTCCCCCTGCAGTTCTTCAACCCGGGTCTTAATCGTTCCCCAATCGGCTAAGGCGTCAAAATGGGGGGTGGCAGCAACAGCTGTCAGACCATTTTCCTGCCCATAACGGGCCATGGCCACCGCCGTTTCCAGGTCAGGTGGCCCATCATCAATGCCCGGTAAAATGTGCGTATGCAGATCAATCATTGTCCTACTCCGCTTCACCATACTGATAATAGTAATACTGGTATCTCCTCTCGGTGAGAGGGATCCTGTTCAGGACTACACCCAAAATCCTGCCGTTGGCATTCTCCAAAAGGGACTTAGCCTGCTGGGCCATGGCGTTGGGTACTTCACCGTGGCGGATTACCAAGACGGTGCCGTCTACCTGGCCTGTCAGTACAGCTGCATCAGCTACCGCCACCGTTGGCGCAGCGTCACAGAGAACATAATCGTATTTCCCCCGCAACTCTGCCAGTAATTCTCGCATCCGCTTGGATTGAAGAAGGTCAGCAGGGTTGGGTGGTATGGGACCGGCCGGAATAAGGTCCAAGCCATCCATGATCCGGCTTGGCAGAATAACCTCTTCCAGGGGTACGTTCTCGGTCAAATACCCTGTTAGACCTGGTAAGTTGCGAAGCCCAAAGATTTTATGTTGGACAGGTTTTCGTAGGTCGCAGTCCACTAACACAACCCGGCTGCCCGACTGGGCCCAAGCGATGGCTAAGTTTGCAGTAACCGTTGATTTCCCATCGTCAGGTGCGGCACTGGTCACCAGTACCGTCTTTAACTCCCGATCAGGGCTCGTAAATTGAAGATTGGTCCTCAGGGTCCGGAACGCTTCACTGCTCACCGACTTAGGACTATCGTGCACAATTAAGTTA
>DGFC01000012.1 GCA_002391465.1 Firmicutes bacterium UBA3910
TTCCAAATGCATCTTCGTCCTCCTCATCGCGAAACTAGCGCGCCGTCCCAACCGCGGAGACGCTTTGGGGAGCCCGCTTTTTCACACCAAGATGGTTCAAACTCTCCTCCATTATCTCCTTGAAGACAGGTGCTCCCAGCACACCTCCGTATGCCGCTTCAACCTTGGGATTGTATAAAACAACCAGCCCAGCTACACGCGGATCATCCACTGGAGCAAAACCTACAAACGAAGCGATCCGTTCATCTCCGTAGCCACCACCCTCTGGCACTTGAGCGGTACCTGTCTTACCTGCCACAAAATAACCTGGGATATCAGCACGGCTGCCATTGCCGTTTACCACTACAGAGCGCAGCATTTCGCTGATTACGGCGGCAGTATATGCACTCACAGGCGGAGGGCCAATGGGCTCCGGTTCTATTACTTCGATCAGTTTCCCTTGGCTGTCCCGGATTTCCTTCACAAAATGGGGTCTCATGACTTGGCCACCGTTGGCGATACCGCACACTGCGGTCAAAAGTTGAAGAGGAGTGACTGCAATCCCCTGTCCAAAGCCTATGTTAGCCCATTGCAGCAGCTCAGTGGGGGAGTCGGTCGGCCGAATGACGGTACCCGCGATTTCACCTGGGAAATCTACGCCCAACCTCCCGCCAAAACCAAAGCCGCGGATATAGGAATAAAAGGCGTGGGGTCCCATTTCCACCGACAGCTTGGCGAAAACGATATTATCCGAACGTTCTACCGCTTCCAGGAAGGAAATCTGGCCACGAGCCTGGCCGTCCGAATTGCGGACCCGGCCACCGCCAATCTCCCAGTAAAGTTCGCTGTTGAAAATACGGGCGCTGTCTGTGATATGGAGGTCCACACCGGCGGCAGCGGTGACAAACTTAAAGGTAGATCCGGGTTCATACTGGTCGGTGATGGCAACGTTTCTCCGCTGGCTAATCGGTACCTTTTGATAATTATTCGGATCAAAGGTGGGATATATGGCGTTAGCCAAAACCTCGCCTGTGCGAGGATCCATCATCAGCAGAAGTCCACGGTCGCTCTGACTGGAGAGAACCGCATCCCTTATGATCAGTTCCGCATTGTACTGAATTACCGAATCGATTGTAAGGACAATGTCTTTGCCTGCCTCGGGAGGAATATAGTTCAGCGCTCCCCCAGGTATACTACGCTGGGAAGCGTCCCGCTCCGCGACGACCTTGCCGGGCACTCCCCGTAGGATCTCATCGTAGTAATACTCTATTCCCTCCAAACCTTGATTATCCGATCCTGCGATCCCAAGAACATGGGCTGCCAATGACCCTTGGGGATAATACCGCTGGGGACGCTCGACCAAATATATCCCGGGCAGTGCCAGGGAACGGACAGCCTTTGCCGTATCTGGATCCAAACCACGGGCAAGCCATACACTCCCCGTCTCCCGACTACGCAGAAGGCGTACTAGCTCACTTTCGGAGACAGACAAATAAGGAGCCAATTTCCGCGCTGTCCCCTGCACATCCTGAATGACTTCAGGAAGCGCGTACACCGCATCAGCTCCAATACTGACTGCCAATACCTTGTAATCCCTATCGAGAATCAGCCCTCTCCGAGCATCTACTGTCTGAGGGCGCATACGTTGGGCCTCTGCCCTCTGGGCGTATTCCTGTCCGCGAAAGACTTGGAGATAAAATAAACGAACTACAGCAAGCAGACAGACTAAGGACAACAGCGCGAATATGGCTATTGTCCGTCTGATCCGTGATTTATTTGCGTCGTAACGTGCCAGCTTCAACTCCTCCCAACGGAAAAGCCTTGTTCAGCCAAGTAGTCAAAGAAGCTAAGAACCCAGGGGAATCTGCCGACGATTCCTGAGCCAGCCAGCGTCCCTGTCCGTCACTATCCACCTCTTGCAGCTGATCTACAACCAGACTGATGGACAATTCCGGGTCAATCATACCCAGCTCCCTGCGGGCAATTTCTTCGATCTTAGGCAGGCTGCGTTCAGCTTCTAAATGGAGCATTAAGTAATCATTCTGCTGTTCGAGCTCTTTTACCTGCTGTTGAAGATAACCTAATTCAACGTTGAGATGATATGAGGTTATCTGCTGCTGTAGGTAAAGAACCGAAACAACCACACAGCAGGCCGCCACCAGGAAGATCTTCAGCGTAGCAGGCATACGCCTGGTTTTTGCCTCACGCTGGGAACTTATTACCTCGCTGGGCTCTTCTGTATATTCCGGATAAGGATTGATTAACTGTCTAGCACCGGACATCTTCTCGCATCCTCCCTAAAGCTTTTCTAAGACCCTTAGCTTGGCACTTCTGCTCCTGGGGTTATCCTCCAACTCTTCCTGCGATGGCAGGAGGGGGCCCCTGGTTACTAGGCGCCCCTGCGGTGTCCTACCGCAGACACATACGGGAAAATCGGGGGGGCAGATACACTTACCCAACATTTCCTGGAAAAAGTTCTTAACTATCCTGTCCTCCAAGGAGTGAAAGGTAATTACGGCCAGCCGCCCCTGGGCTGCCAGTACTTCCACCGCCTGCTCCAACCCTTGTTGAAGCGCATTGAGTTCGTCATTGACCGCTATGCGCAGTGCTTGAAATGTTCTCCGGGCTGGATGGGGTCCAGTGGCCCGGGCTTTGGCGGGAATAGCCCGCTTGATTAGATCTACTAGTTCACCTGTGGTTTCCAGTGGTGCCCGTTTCCTCTCCCGTACAATAAAGTCGCTGATACGGGAAGCCCAACGTTCTTCACCATACATTTTGATTATTTTCGTCAACTCTTCAGCGCTATACGTATTGACAATTGTTTTGGCATCAATGGGCTGGTTCGGGTCCATCCTCATATCAAGGGGCGCGTCCTGTTGGTAACTGAAACCCCTATCCGCATCGTCAAGCTGCGGCGAGGATACTCCAATATCCATCAGAACGCCGTCCACTTTCCCAATCCCAAGCCCGTCCAAGATTCGCTCCAAGTTGCGGAAATTGTCCTGGACTAAAGTGACTTGACCGGTGTAGGCCGCTAGCCGCAGACTCGCCCGCTCAAGCGCTTGGGGATCCTGGTCAATGCCGATCAGCCTAACCGTTGGCTCTGCTGCCAGTATGGCAGTACTGTGACCCGCTGCACCGAGGGTACAGTCCACGTATATCCCGTTCGGCTTTAGATTCAAATGTTCTATTGTCTCCCGCAGTAAAACCGGCTGATGGGAGAATTTCATGTCGCTCATCCTTCGATGGTTAAATGCCCAAATCCACTATGTTTTCAGCAATATCTTCAAAGGACTCTTCCGCTGCACTCACATAGGTTTCCCAATTTTCCTTACTCCAGATCTCAATTCGGCTGGAAACACCAATCACCACCGCGTCCTTCTCAATCGATGCAAACTCCCGCAGGTTAGCGGGAAGATTGATGCGGCCCTGTTTATCCATTTCACACTCGGTTGCTCCCGAGAAAAGAAAACGAACAAACTGCCGAGCACCGCCTTTGGTCAGTGGCAGCGTCTTTAGCTTGGTTTCTAGAGCTTCCCATTCTTCAGCGGGGAATAAGAAGAGACAGTTGTCAAGTCCGCGCGTAATAACCGCGCCTACCCCCAATTCTTCCCGGAACTTGGCAGGGATAATTAGGCGTCCCTTGCTATCTAGGCTGTGGTGGTATTCGCCCATGAACATCCCCTACACATCCTTTCCGGTAAATATCCCCCCACTTTCCCCCACTCACTACCACTTTGATGACTTCATTCGCCCATTTGGCGTTAATTCCTCCCAAAAAAGGAAAATTTTACATAAAAAAATCCGGATACCAGAAGTATCCGGAAAGAATCCTGATCTGAGTGAACCTGTAAGCCGAGTTCTGTCGAGGATGATC
>DGFC01000058.1:0-270 GCA_002391465.1 Firmicutes bacterium UBA3910
CCATCGAAACTGATCAGATCAGCCAAGCGGTGGGGGAGCGTAGGCTCTTTCCCTGCTTTTATGGTTCAGCCCTAACCCTGGCCGGGGTGGAAGAATTCCTCAATGGCCTAGTAACATACGCTGCCCCGCCAACCTATCCCAACGAGTTTGGGGCAGAAGTTTTCAAGGTTTCCCGGGATGAACAGGGTAACCGCCTCACCCACCTGAAAATTGTGGGGGGCAGTCTGCGGGTACGGGATGCCCTGCAGGGTGAAGACTGGGAAGAGAAGG
>DGFC01000058.1:391-15870 GCA_002391465.1 Firmicutes bacterium UBA3910
GAACGAAATCCGCCTTTATTCCGGGCAGAGATACACCACTGTAAATGAGGTGGGACCAGGTTCGGTCTGTGCAGTAACGGGATTATCCCAGGCCAAACCCGGTGAGGGAATAGGCATCGGTACAGGCAGCGGGGCATCGTTTTTAGAGCCTGTCCTTTCCTACCAGCTCGTTCTGCCCGATGGAACCAATCCCCTAGAAATCCTACCCAAGCTGCGCGAGTTGGAAGAAGAACAGCCAGAGCTTCACCTTGTTTGGAACGAAGCTCTCCAGGAGATCCAGGCCCAGCTCATGGGGGAAGTGCAGCTGGAAATTTTGGAGAGCCTGATCGCGAGCCGTTTTGGCTTAAATGTGCGCTTTGGCGCTGGAAAAATCCTTTACAGAGAAACAATCGCAAGTAGAGTGGAAGGCGTAGGGCACTACGAGCCGCTGCGGCATTATGCGGAGGTGCAGCTCCTGCTTACGCCCGGCGAGCCCGGTAGTGGGCTTAAGTTCGACTCTATAGTGAGTGAAGATGTCTTGGCCGGCAATTGACAGCGTTTAATCTTGACCCACCTCCAGGAAAAAACCCACCTTGGCGTTTTAACGGGCTCGCCCATAACTGATATGAAAATAACGTTGGTAGGAGGCAGAGCGAGTCTCAGCCATACCCAGGGCGGCGACTTCCGCCAGGCAACCTACCGGGCAGTACGCCAGGGCTTAAAGGAAGCCAAGTCCGTTCTGCTCGAACCCTATTATTCCTTCCAGCTGGAAGTACCGGAGAAAATGGTTGGACGGGCCATTCACGACTTAGAGCGAATGCACGCCAGCTATCAGATCCAGGCTGCCAACGGCGAGACTTCCGTGCTGGTGGGAAGCGGTCCCGTTGTTACACTCCGCTATTACCCCCAGGAGGTAATAGCGTATACCAAGGGAACGGGCCGCATTTTCTTGAGTTTTGACGGTTACCGCCCCTGCCACAACGCAGAAGAGGTAATTGCCCAGATCGGCTACGACTCGGAGCAGGACATGGATAACCCCACAGGCTCAATCTTTTTCGCTAACGGGAGAGGTTTTTATGTGACCTGGGATAGGGTCAAAGCTTTCATGCACCTGCCCCGTTACTTAGAACCCGAGCCCGAGCGGGAACAGGAGCAGAGGCCCGTCCAGCCCAGGAGGGTGTCCAGCCGGGACCTGGATGAGATCGATTATGAGCTGCTGGAAAGAACGGTAAGTGCCAATCGGGGCAAGAAGCGGAAATGGGTATCGAAACCGAGGGACACGGAAGGGACAACCGAGCCGAGACAGCCCAAGGAAATACGCCAGAGCTATCTGCTTGTGGACGGCTATAACATCATCCACGCCTGGCCCGAACTGAAGCAGTATGCAACGGAAAACATGGATACTGCCCGCCTGAGGCTGATCCAAGCGTTAGCCAACTACCAAGGCGTGACCAGGCATAACGTTGTGGTCGTTTTCGATGCCCACCTTGTAGAGGGTCAGGAGGAAAAGGTAGAAGACCACCATGGCCTCAAGGTGGTATTCACCAAGGAAGCCCAAACAGCGGACCAGTATATTGAAAAAATCGCCTATGCTAACCGGGGCAAACACCTGATCACAGTAGCCACTTCGGACCACCTGCAGCAGATTATTATTCGAGGGGCGGGCTGTGCCCTCTGGAGCGCAGAGGAACTAAGGCAGGAGTTGGCTAGAATCCAAGCGGAGCTCTCCCAATATTACGGCGATGGGGCACGCCCCCAAGCGGCGCCGGTGGGAGAGGCCCTTTCTCAGGACGAATTGAAAGATTTAGATGACTTGAAATCGGAGGAATAATAGAGAAGAAAAAATCGTTGGAATGCCCCCTTTTAAGAGGAATTTCAGTTGTTATTGAAGAAGTTGTAAAGGAATCTTGACTACTTCGTAAATACCAACAAGGGGGTTTGACCGTGACTGTACTCTGCCCATACGGAACGCACAGGGTGATTGAACCAGTTGGGGCCCTGCCCCAAGGCGCGCTGCGCTTGGATAATAGGATGGAGAGTTACCCAAATGAGCTGCTGCTTGATGTGGAGACGCTGAATATTGACTCAGCCAGCTTCACCCAAATTAGGCAGGAGGCCGGGGACGACCCAGCCAGGATCGGGGAAATTATGATGGAGATCGTCCGCACCAGGGGTAAACACCATAACCCTGTCACCGGATCCGGGGGCATGTTTATCGGCACGGTCAAGGAAATTGGCAAAGATCTGCAGGAGCGAACCGATCTACAGATCGGCGACCGCATCGCTTCTCTAGTTTCTTTGACGTTAACTCCACTTGTAATCGATAAGGTCAAGGCAATTGATCTGGAGACTGCCCAGGTGGACATTGATGGGCAGGCCATTCTCTTTGAGTCAGGCATTTACGCCGTACTGCCAGAAGATCTGCCGCAGAAACTGGCCTTGGCTGCCTTAGATGTGGCAGGCGCACCTGCCCAAACAGCTAAACTTGTGAAGCCCGGTGATACCGTCTTGATTGTGGGAGCAGGCGGTAAGTCGGGCTGTTTATGTTTACATGAGGCCCGCAAACGGGCTGGTGTTTCTGGTACCGTGATCGCCATGGATTTTGGCGAAGCTGCCGTAGGAAGAATCAAGAAGCTTGAACTGGCTGATATCGTCCTAAATGCAGACGCTACCAAGCCGGTGGACTGCCTCGCCCTGCTGCAGGAGGCCAGCGGCAAATTGGCCGATCTCACCATTAACTGCGTAAACATACCCAATACTGAAATGACGTCCATACTATGCACCCGGGATGGGGGCATAGTTTATTTTTTCAGTATGGCTACCAGTTTTACCGCAGCTGCCTTAGGAGCGGAAGGGGTGGGCAAGGACGTGAACATGCTGATCGGCAACGGTTATACCAAGGATCACGCCAAGATTACCCTGCAGGTTCTGCGGGAAAACCCCAAGCTGCGGCAGTTGTTTGAGGAGATTTACGTTTAGCAGAATGGCTGGGAAATGGGGATCTGCGGTGCTTGCTCAGGACTTGGCAAATCGGTTCCGGTCCGTCTCCATCATTGGACTGGGTAAGAATACGGGGAAAACCTTTACATTCAATTACCTGCTGCGGGAGAGCAGGCGGCTGGGGCTATCCACCGCCATCACCTCCATCGGCCTGGACGGGGAGGAACGGGACACCATCACTGGCCGCGCCAAACCCCAGGTTGTAGTCTATCCGGGCCAGATCGTGCTGACTGCGAGCTCGCTCTTGACGGCGAGCAGTTTGGACTATGAAGTCCTTGCAGCTACAGGCATCGCATCGCGCCTTGGCGAGATTATTATTGTGCGCGCCATGGGCTTGGGACGGGTTGTGTTGGCGGGTCCCAGCAACCGCAGTGAGCTGGAACAGCTCCAAGAAAAGCTCGAACCTTTCCCTCACGATCTCCTGCTGGTGGATGGAGCCTTTGACCGGCGCTCCCTCAGCGCCCCCGCTGCCACTGACACCACCATCTTAGCGGTGGGTACCGAAGCGGCCTGGGATCGAGAGGATTTGCTAGGGCGCCTTAAGCTCCAGTGGCAGCTGCTGACCCTCTCTGCCTTGGACAACCAGCAGCTGCTTAGTTCCATAGAGACGATTCCAAACGATGCCAAGCTTGTTGTTTTCTGCGGTAACACTCCGCAGCATATAATCTACCACAGCGACTCTCCGGGGACAGGTGGGTCTTGGCCGACATACACTGAACAGGGTATCTATACCATCTTTGTACCCGGCATGCTTACCGATGGGCTGTTAGCCCAGGTGCTGCCGAAAAACGTGCCGACAAGTCTGACCCTACTTGTCCCCGACGCTACCCATCTTTTTTTAAGCAGGCGCAGTCTAGACATTCTTACCCATCGGGGTGTTTCCCTCAAGGTTCTCAGACAAGTGCACATCAGTGCAGTAACCGTCAACCCGTACAGCAGTCGTTTTGGCTGCGCCGAGCCCCTGAGCCTCTTGCAGGATGTTGGCCGAGTAGTGGAACCCGTCCCCTGCTATGATCTAAACCTGGGGCTCCGCTATGTGGCGAAGGAGGATGCCGATGCAGTTTCTCACCGCTGATACCCGCGGGCAGTTGGGTTTCGGAGAAATATGGTCTAGAATCAAGCCGGTCTCAGCTTTGGGCAGATCCCTGCACCGTCAGGCTGAGGCGTTTTTGCCCGCCCAAAAAGGTCAGCTGGTTGAGGAATGGGAGAGATTGGCGCTCATCTCCGCCGTTTTACGGGAAAACCCCAAGGCTTGTGTGGGACTAAAGACGCTTTTGAGCCACGTACCGGATGTAACGGACTGCATAAACCGCAGTCTGACCGATTCCACCCTATCCGATGCGGATTTTTATAGCATAAAAAAACTCCTACGTGTCGCCCGAGATATCAAAGGAGAACTCGCCCGCCTAGGTTGGGGGGGCGTTCTTCCCGCGCCTTTGGATGTCTGTCCAGAAGTACTTGACGCCTTAAGTGTGGGGCAGGGGGACTCGGAGAGTTTCTATCTGGCAGACGCCTACCACGAGAAGCTGGCGGAGATCCGGAGCAAGCGCTTCGCTTTGGAAGATAAGCTCACTCAAAGGCGCAAGCAGGTGGAAGACCATGTTTTTCAGGCAGTAGGTCGCGTTTTCTCCACAGAAGATGAGCTGGCCGTGAGCGTATCTGACCAGGAAACAATTGCTGTGCTAGAAAATATTCCTCAGCTGGTACGGTCGGAAGAAACCCCAGACTGCGTCAAATTCCGCCTCAGACTGGACGAATCAGCCCGGGAGCTCCAGCGTGAGCTGCGGGCTGTTCGGGCTGAAGAAGAACAGCGCAAAGCCAGGGTGAGGGAAAGGCTGACGGGAGTAATTGCAGAGCAGGAGGAGCGCCTCAGAAAAATCCTCTCCATCCTTGGGTTTTTGGACTTCCTCCTGGCCAAAGCTGAGTTTTGTGCTTCTTGTGGGGGAGTGAAACCCAATCTGCGGGACGATGGGGTTGTCTCCATCTACCAGGGCCGTCACCTTCTCTTAGAAGAAGACGTGACCGGGAGGGGCCTAGCTTACACCCCCATTGACCTAGAACTTAAGAGGGGAGTCACTCTGATCACCGGGCCTAACATGGGCGGTAAAACTGCCTGCTTGGAAACGGTTGGGCTGCTCCTGGCCATGGCCCAGTTCGGTCTTTTGGTGCCGGCCGAGAAACTGGAGTTCAGTCCCCGGACTTTTATTGCGGCGCGGTTGACCGCGGCCGATAACCCGAAGGGTCTGAGCAGTTTTGCCGGGGAGATCGCCTTTATTCGGGAAGTTGTAAGGGTAAGCGACCAGCCTGGGCTTATTCTCCTGGATGAGATTGCCCACGGTACAAATCCCACCGAGGGGGCGGCCATTGCCCAAGCTGTATTGGAAAGGCTGAACGGCCAGCCACCTATTACCCTGGTTACTACCCACTACCCCGCCCTAGCCCAGCTGGAGGGGATGGGACAGCTGCGCATCCGGGGCTTGGATCATGCCCGTTTGGCAGAGATGTGGTCTGAGGATACTGAGCTGGATTTGGAGCTTTTCCACCAGGCTATGGATTACCGTCTGGAGCCTGTTAAGGAGCCGCATACACTGAAGGGCGATGTTGTTCATTTGGCAGAAGCATTGGGTTTAGATGAAAAAATAATCCTCCGGGCGCAGGAGTTAGTGAAAAGGGGGGCTGAGCATGGTTAATGAGCTGTTAGTCTTGGATCAGAAAAAGGTGGATCAAGCCCGGGATTTGGCCCGTGCCATTGCTCAAAATGTACAGCGGGAAATAGAGCTTAATACCACGGTAAGTATTGAGCGCACAGCAGCTCGCCTTTACGGCATTGATGGTGTGGATCGCTTTGGCGTACCCCTGCCCAACGTGGTAGTAGATCAGGTGCTAGAAGCAGGAGGGTTAGATAGGGGCATTTCCTACTGGCTCGCCAACGCCGTAGTGGCCCTGGGGAAAACGCCCCAGGCAGTGGCTGAGGCCTGTGGAGAAGGCCTAAATCTCTGTTCCCTGCCTCCCCAGGATCCTGAGAAATGGGCAGCAGTGGAGAGGGAGTATGTGCCCAAGGCCCTCGATGCCATATTTGAGCAGCGGAAGAAAAGGGAGGCGGCTAAGGAGCGCTTGGGCGTAGGGTCCGAGCCTTTAAAATACGTGATTGTGGCTACCGGCAACATCTTTGCCGATGTGGAACAGGCCAAAACGGCGGCCAGGCATGGAGCGGACGTTATTGCAGTGATACGCACAACGGGCCAAAGCCTTTTAGATTACGTTCCCTACGGCACCACAACGGAAGGAGTAGGCGGTACCTACGCAACCCAGGCCAATTTCAAAGTGATGAGGCAGGCACTGGATGAGGTAAGTGAAGAGGTGGGCCGTTACATCCAGTTAGTCAACTACTGCTCTGGACTGTGTATGCCTGAAATCGCGGCCATGGGTGCGCTTGAGCGACTTGATATGATGCTGAATGACGCCATGTACGGCATTTTGTTTCGGGATATAAACATGGACCGTACGTTTGCGGATCAGTATTTTTCCCGCATGATCAATGCCTACGCCGGTATTATTATCAACACCGGGGAAGACAACTACTTAACTACAGCGGACGCCTACGAGGAAGCCCACACTGTGTTAGCCTCCAACTTCATCAATGAACAGCTGGGTTTAGCGGCTGGGCTGGAAAACTGGCAGCTTGGCCTTGGCCACGCCTTTGAAATGGATCCGAAGCTGAAAAACGGTTTTTTGTACGAGGTGGCAGTGGCCCAGACCATCCGCCAGATATTCCCTCAAGCGCCGCTGAAATACATGCCTCCCACCAAGCACATGACCGGGGATATCTTTATGGGGCATGTCCAGAACGCCATGTTTAACCTGGCTTCGGTAATTACGGGCCAGAGCATTCACCTTTTAGGTATGCTCACAGAAGCGATCCATACGCCCCATGTGGCTGACCGGGTTTTGAGCCTGGAAAACGCCCGCTACGTGATGGAAAACGCCCGGGATCTAGGCTCGGAGATCAGCTTTAAGCGGGACGGCATAATCCAAAAACGTTCGGAAGAGATAGTGGATAGGGTAGTGGAGTTCCTGCAAGAGATCAAGCAATTGGGCCTCCAGGGTGCAATTAGTGCCGGTTACTTCGCTGACATTAAGCGGCCGCGCCTGGGCGGTAGGGGCCGAGATGGCGTAATCAAAAAGGGTTTGGATTACAGCAATCCCTTTTTGACTGAACTGAAAAAGCGCCTTGGTTTGGGTGAGTGAGGGGGGATGAATGTGGCAGCAAACGGCAATCTGATTAGACCATACGGCAGTACGCCGGGTGACGGACAGGTTCAGGTCAGCTTCACCCTGCCCATCAAAGCGGGAGCTAGAGCCCGGGAGGCGGCTAAGCAGTTGGCAGGTAAGATGGGCCTCAGTGACGTGCAGGTGGTGCATATGAAGGACCTGCATGGCTTCACTTACTTCATCCTCTACGGCAGCGTTGTCCATGCAGTGGACCTGGACCGCATACCCCAGGTGGAGGAAGAAGAGCTCGCCCTCAGTTTTGATCAGATCAATGGGCTGATCGAACAGGAACTGGGTCGCCAGATTGTGGTGGTAGGTGCCTGCACCGGTACCGATGCCCACACGGTGGGTTTGGATGCGATTATGAATATGAAGGGTTATGGCGGAGAGTATGGTTTGGAGCGCTATCCCATGTTTGATACCTACAACTTGGGCAGCCAGGTGCCAAACGAAGTGCTTTTGGCCAAGGCCAGGGAAGTTGGGGCCGATGCGGTTTTAGTGTCCCAGGTTGTGACCGAGCGGAACGCGCACCTGAAAAACCTGACCGAACTGATTGAGATGGCAGAAGCGGAGGGGCTGCGACAAGACCTCATCATAATTGCGGGGGGCCCCCGCATCGATCAGTTTTTAGCCACAGAGCTGGGCTTTGACGCAGGCTTCGGCCCAGGTACAACACCCAGGCAGGTGGCCGCCTACCTGGCACAGGAAATGGTGCGCAGGCTTTAGCAAATTGTCAAAGGGGGAATTAAGATGGAGGAATGCAGGCTGAGGGTGCGAGTGAGCGCTTCCCAAGCCCATTACGGAGGTAATTTAGTTGACGGCGCGTTTGTGATGCAGCTCTTTGGCGATTTAGCCACGGAACTCTTAATTCGCCATGACGGGGACGAGGGACTCTTTCTCACTTACAACAACGTCATGTTTAAAGCACCCGTTTTCGCGGGGGATTTCATTCAAGTAGTGGGTCGCATCACCAAAGTAGGCAACACTTCGCGGAAAATGGAGTTTGCGGCCTACAAAGAGATCACTTCTCCCCAGGATCCCAACTTGCCTCCTTCCGCCATGGACGTTCTGGCGGAACCTGTTTTGGTTGCCCAGGCAGAGGGAGTCTGTGTAGTACCTAAAGATCGGCAGAGAAGGAGGTGAAGGTGTGTCCGAACTGATAATTACAGCTGCTTTGACCGGGGCTGAAGTTACCAAGGAACAGCAGCCCAACTTACCCATCAGTCCTGAAGAAATTGCCCAAGTAGCCCTGGAGTGCTATGAAGCGGGGGCGGCTATAGTCCATGTCCATGCCCGCCTGCCCGACGGGAGCCCAACGCAGGATCTTCAAGTGTATAGGGAGATCAAAGAGCGGGTGGAAGCGATCTGTCCGGTAATTTTCCAGCCCTCCACAGGCGGTGCGGTGTGGCACAGCGCAGAAGAACGTCTCCAACCTGTTCTGCTCGATCCGGAAATGGCAACGTTAAGCACAGGTACTGTTAATTTCGGTCGGGATGTGTTCTCCAATCCCCAAGACTTCGTAGAAGAGGCGGCACGCCTTATGCAGGAGCGGGGAGTGAAACCGGAATTTGAGATCTTTGAAACGGGGATGATTGCCAGCGCCCTGTATCTGGTCAGGCAGGGTTTGGCGGCAGAACCCCTCCATTTCAACTTCGTTTTGGGCGTGCCCGGGGCCATGCCCGCTTCCGTGAGGAACTTGAGCTTCTTGGTGGACTCGATCCCAAGGGGTGCAACCTGGACAGTATCGGGTATCGGCCGCCACGAAACAACCCTGGCTTTGGCTGCCATTGCCATGGGTGGACATGTGCGGGTAGGGTTTGAGGACAACATCTATCTGCACCGGGGCGTGCTGGCTGAAAGCAGTGCCCAACTTGTTGCCCGGATCGCACGCATTGCCCGGGAAGTTGGGCGGGAAATTGCTTCTCCCGCCAGAGCGCGGGAAATATTGGGCCTGAGGCCAAAAACAAGGGAGATGACTGAGAAAAAAGCTGAGGGAGGCTAGGCTATGGCGAAAATTGTGTCGGTAAAAGAAGCGGCTGCGAAAATTACAAGCGGCAGCAGCGTAATGATCGGCGGGTTCATGACCTGCGGCACACCAGTGGGATTAGTGCGGGAGCTGGTCAAGACGGGAGTGGGCGATTTGACGGTTATAGCTAACGACACCGGAGTGCAGGGTGACGGCATCGGTATGCTGATCACAGCAGATGCGGTGACCCATCTGATCGCCAGCCATATCGGCACCAACCCGGAGACGGGTAAGAAGAAGATCGAGGGGACAATCAGCGTGGAGCTGGTGCCCCAGGGAACACTGGTGGAAAGAATCCGCTGTGGGGGGGCAGGGCTTGGCGGCTTTCTAACCCCCACTGGCGTGGGTACCGTTGTGGCAGAGGGCAAACAGCACATTACTCTAGACGGCCAAACCTATCTCTTAGAAGAACCCCTTAAGGCAGACTTTGCCCTGATCAAGGCCTGGAAGGCAGACCGGAAAGGCAACTTGATTTACCAGAAGAGCGCCCGCAATTTCAACCCCATTATGGCCATGGCAGCAGAAACGGTGATCGTGGAAGTGGAGGAGATTGTGGAAGTAGGGGAGATTGATCCGGATCATGTAATGACCCCCCATTTTTTCGTGGACTTCATAGTTAAGGGAGGAGAAATCGATGGCTGATAGGGATAGGAGAAACCTAATCGCTTATCGCATTGCCCAGGAGCTGAAGGACGGTGATGTGGTCAATTTGGGCATCGGCCTGCCCACACTGGTCTGCGCATTTATTCCTCCCGGTATCGATATTACACTCCAGTCCGAAAACGGTTTTATTGGCTTAGGACCACCGCCGGCAAAGGGAGAGGAAGACCCGGAGATCGTAAATGCCGGCGGCCAGCCAGTCACCATCCTGCCCGGGGGAGCGTTCTTTGACAGTGCCGAATCCTTTGCCATCATCAGGGGCGGGCATGTGGATGTTACCGTGCTCGGTGCCTTAGAAGTGGACGCCTACGGCAACTTGGCCAGCTGGATGGTACCGGGGAAAATGGTACCCGGTATGGGCGGAGCCATGGATCTGGTTGTGGGTGCCAAGAAGGTTATTGTGGCAACGCTCCATACCACCAGAACGGGAGAGTCCAAGCTGCGCAGAGAATGTCAGCTGCCCCTGACAGCCGCCAACCAGGTAGACTTGGTTGTGACCGACATGGGTGTTTTTCAGGTTAACAACGGCAGTATGATTTTGCTTGAGAAAAATCCAGAGTTTAGTGTTGAGCAGATTAGAGCAGCCACTGAAGCACCGCTTGAGATCTCGACACAGCTGAAGGACATGGAAATTCCTGCCTAGGTTCGACACTGAATCCGAAAGGAGATGTATGACTTGGGAGCTCAGCGCAAGGAAGATATCATTCTTCAACCGTGGCAGCGGTGGGGCTGCAGCGAAGAAGAATGGCATGATTGGCATTGGCAGGTTAGAAACCGCATTCAAACAGTGGATGGGCTCGCCCAGCACATTCCCCTCACCAGGCAAGAAGAGGAGGAAATCGCCAAGGTTCTGACCGTTTTCAGGATGGGGATCACGCCTTATTACGCTTCCCTGATGGACCCGGACGATCCCAACTGCCCCATTCGTCGGCAGGCCATACCCACCATAGCCGAAACCTATTTCGGCACAGCGGATATGCACGACCCCCTCAGTGAGGAGAAGGACTCACCTGTACCGGGGTTAACCCACCGCTACCCCGATCGGGTCTTGTTCCTAATTACGGATCAGTGCTCCATGTACTGCCGCCACTGTACCAGACGCCGCTTTGCGGGGCAGAGGGACGGGGGAGTGGACTGGAAGTACATCGAACTGGGCGTGGAATACATCCGGAACACGCCGGCGGTGCGGGATGTTCTTCTTTCCGGTGGCGATGCCCTGCTTATGGCCGACAGCAGGTTAGAAACAATTATCCAGATGCTGCGGGAGATTCCCCACGTGGAGGTAATACGAATCGGGACTCGGACACCGGTGGTTATGCCGCAGCGGATTACAGACGACCTAGTTAACATGCTGAAGAAATACCATCCCATTTGGCTGAACACCCACTTCAACCACGCTAAGGAAATTACGCCAGAAGCTGCCGCGGCCTGTGAAAAGTTGGTTGACGCCGGTATTCCCGTCGGCAATCAAAGCGTTTTACTGCGCGGCGTCAATGATAACCCCGAGACCATGAAAGAGCTGGTGCTTAAACTGGTGAAGATCCGGGTCAGGCCGTATTACATCTACCAGTGTGATTTATCAGCGGGGATCGAACACTTCCGGACAAAGGTTTCCAAGGGCATCGAGATTATGGAAGCGCTGCGCGGGCATATCTCAGGTTACGCAGTGCCCACCTATGTAATCGACGTGCCTGGCGGCGGGGGTAAGACGCCCGTTATGCCCCAGTATTTGCTCAGTATGTCTCCCACGAAGGTGGTGCTGCGTAATTACGAAGGGGTAATCGCTACCTACGCTGAGCCCCAGTACAACGCGGTGCCGTGGGAGTTTGAGAACGGAGAAGAGGGAGCTTACACAGGCGTTGCCCAGCTCTTGGAATCAAAGGAGAACCGCTCAATTGAGCCTGATAACCTAGAGCGCAGGCGTCGCAGTGCCCAGAAAAAGTGAAGGAGGATGGTTATGCAGGAAGTTGTAATTGTTGAGGCAGTCCGGACAGCCATCGGCGGTTTTGGCGGTACCCTTAAAGATTTGCCCGCGGCCGATTTGGGTGCAGTCCTGATTAAGGAAATACTGGAGCGTACCCAAATCCCGCCGGCAGACATGGATGAGGTAATCTTAGGCAACGTGCTCCAGGCAGCTTCCGGTCAGAACCCGGCTCGCCAGGCTGCCATAAAAGGAGGCGTAGCCGTAAGCGTACCGTCCCACACAGTGAATAAGGTCTGCGGCTCGGGCCTGAAGGCAGTTGGCTTAGCTGCCCAGGCCATTCGGGCCGGCGACGGTCATGTCTATATAGTAGGCGGCATGGAAAGCATGAGCACCGCTCCCTATGCTGAACCAAAAGCGCGCTGGGGTGTAAGGATGGGACACAGCCAGTTTGTTGATGTGATGATCAAGGACGGCCTGTGGTGTGCCTTTGGTGATGTGCACATGGGCGTTACGGCAGAAAACATCGCTGAGAAGTGGAATATCAGCCGTACAGAGCAGGATGAGTTTGCCGCCCACAGCCAAGCAAAATACCAGGAGGCGTTGGCAGCGGGGCGCTTCACTCAGGAAATAGTCCCCGTAATTATCCCCCAAAGGCGGGGCGATCCCATTGAGTTTGTCCAAGATGAACATCCTAGGGCAGGTGTAACGGTGGAGGGACTAGCCAGGCTGAGACCCGCCTTTAAGCCCGATGGTACCGTAACGGCAGGTAACGCCTCCGGAATTAACGACGGGGCAGCAGCCCTTTTGGTCATGTCCAGGGAGAAGGCGGAGGAGTACGGTCTGAAACCGATGGCCCGCATCCTCAGCTACGCAGCTTCCGGCGTTGACCCTGCCATCATGGGTATGGGTCCGGTTGAAGCGAGCCGCAAGGCACTGGAAAAATGCGGTTTGACCGTTGCTGACATGGATCTAATCGAGGCCAATGAGGCCTTTGCAGCCCAATCCATAGCGGTCGCCAGGGAGCTGGGCTTGGATCCAGAGAAGGTGAATGTAAACGGAGGAGCAATTGCTTTGGGGCATCCAATCGGCGCCAGCGGCGCGAGGATTTTGGTCACTTTGCTCCACGCCATGGCGGACCGGGACGCCCAGTTGGGCCTGGCCACGCTCTGCATTGGCGGCGGTCAGGGTTACGCTGTTGTGGTTGAGCGGCTGTAATTGGAGGTGAAAAGATGATTATAGGTGTGATCGGTGCAGGTACCATGGGGAGCGGCATTGCTGAAATTGCTGCCCAGCAGGGGCAGGTGGTTATGCTTGATGTGGCCATGACGCGGGCTGAAGCGGGCCTGCAGGCAATTGACCGGAGATTGAGCCGCGGAGTGGAGCGGGGTTATGTGGATGAAGTGCAGAAGGAGCAGATCCTGGCCAACATTACCCTGTCCACCGAATTGAGGGATCTGGCTGAAGCCGATATTGTACTGGAGGCTGCCGCTGAGGATCTGGAGATTAAGAAGGAACTGTTCGTTTCCCTCGCTGAAATTTGCTCAGAGCAGTGTATTTTAGCCACCAACACTTCCGCCCTCAGTGTTACGGCCATTGCTGCGGCAGTTAAGAATCCTGCCCGGGTGTTGGGCATCCACTTTTTCAACCCGGTGCCCCGCATGAAGCTGGTGGAACTGGTCAAAACGCCCTTTGCTGAGCAGGAATACTTGGCTAAAGCTAGGGAGTTTGTGGAGGCTTTGGGCAAGACGGCTGTCTTGGTGGATGAGTCCCCAGGCTTTGTGGTGAATCGGCTCCTGATCCCCATGATCAACGAGGCTGTGTATCTGCTGCAGGAAGGGGTCGCTTCTGCTGAAGATATAGATACGGCCATGCAGCTTGGGGCCAACCATCCCATGGGCCCCTTAGCACTTGCCGATTTGGTCGGTTTAGACATCTGCTTGGCCATTATGGAGACGCTCCAGCGGGAGTTGGGCGAGGATAAATACAGACCTGCCCCGCTTTTGCGGAAAATGGTGCGGGCAGGGAAACTGGGCAGAAAGACCAAGGCCGGTTTCTATCACTACAACTGATGGGCGGGGAGGTAAGAATGGACTTAACGCGGTTTGAATTAACGCCGAACGGAAAATGGGCCCTCCTTGAACTTGCCCGTCCGGCCGAGCTCAATGTGCTGGATGAAACGGCTTTGGCAGAATTAGACCTTATTCTGGATAAGCTTGAGGCAGAGCGCATAAAGGTAGTGGTCATCACCGGTCAAGGCAGGGCGTTTGCGGCCGGAGCCGATGTATCAACCATGGCCCAGTATGACGCCAAGACAGCGGAGGAGTTCTCCCGCTTTGGTAACGGAGTTTTTCAAAAGATTGAAGATCACCCCGCCATATTCATTGCCGCGGTGAACGGCTTTACCTTGGGGGGCGGCTGTGAGCTTGCTTTAGCCTGCGACTTCCGCTTTGCGTCCACTAAGGCCTCCTTTGGCCAGCCCGAAATCAACCTGGGCATAATCCCCGGTTTTGGCGGAACCCAAAGGCTGCCCCGGATTATTGGCCCAGCCAAGGCCAAGGAATGGATCCTAACTGGACGCCGTTATTCGGCCGAGGAAGCCCATGAGGTTGGGCTTGTGAGCCGAGTTGTGGAGCCTGACCATCTGCTTGCCGAGACAAAGGCTTTTGCGGAGGAACTCGTAACAAAGTCAGGACCGATTCTAGCCCTAGCTAAACGGGCCATTAATTCAAGTGTAGGCATGGGCGGGGAAGACATCCCCTTGGAAGCGAATCTCTTTGGCCAGTGTTTCGCTACCCGCGACGGCCCGGAAGGACTCAAGGCTTTCCTAGAAAAACGCAGCCCAAACTTTGAGGATAGGTGATCGTCTGCGGCACCATAACCCAGCTTTCAAAAGGCCCATGGGCAGGAGATGGTCAATGCCCGAACTGTAAGGTTCAGATTGGGGGTAAGAGTAGGAGGCCTTTCGCCTGTTGCGGGGTGCTATAATGTGATGGACGTGAAATAGGCGGGGAATAGTCCCCGCCTACTTATTATTCTATGTAACTGTAATCGAGCTCCAGCATCCATTTGCCATTGTGTTTCCGGAAGTACATCTCCATGACGTATTCTGCAACATACCAATCTACGTTCATAAACCGGATTTCCACCGCGGCCCGGCTCATGTCGGGCGTGAACATAATGCTTTTGAAGTCTACAAAGTGATTGGAACGGGAAACTCCCGGTAGTCGCCAGTGCCTGTCCAAACCCCGCTCTAGACTGCCCATGGCGTTGGTGAAATGGGAGTAACCGTCGGGGTGGATTAACTTCTGTAGTCCATCCAGATCCCGGTCCAGCACTAGGTCAATAACCTGGTGGGATAGGGCCATTATCTCCCCGTAGGGGTCAAGCACCCCCTGGGATTTGGCTCCAGATGACTGGCAGCCGCTCACGAAAACGGCCAGCACTAAGAGCACAAAAAAAGAAGCAGGTAGTATTTTTCCCTTGATTTGCTGCAAAGACATCTCATCCTTTCGAGCATTTTTGGTCCATTGTTCTACGTACGCTTTCAGGTAAATAATTCGCCGCGGGGAGGGGTAAGTCCTATCCATAGAAAAACCCAGCAGGGAATCTATCTCTGCT
>DGFC01000058.1:16180-19618 GCA_002391465.1 Firmicutes bacterium UBA3910
CCCTGCCGCCTGCATAATTTCCCTTACCGCATCCTTGTGGCTGCGGGCCCGCCTGTAAGGGCGGTCATTGGTCATGGCATCATAGGCATCGCAAATAGCGATGATTCTGGCCATGAGGGGAATATCTGTACCTGCTAAGCCTTCGGGATAACCTCCGCCGTCGTAGCGTTCATGATGGTAGCGGACAGCTGAGGCGATCTCCTGCAGCGAACTTACCTGGGCCAAAGCATTAGCGCCAAAGAGAGGGTGCATTTTGATCTGCTCGTACTCTGTTAAAGTGAGTTGGCCCGGTTTGTTGAGAATCTCCTTAGGTATGATCGTTTTGCCGATATCATGGATTAGGGCAGCGTAATACAGCTTGGTCTTAAACTCCTCGTCCATGTTGAGCTTATCGGCGAGCTTGTACGCTAAGGAAGCTACGTTAGTGCAGTGATCCTTGGTATAAGGGTCGTGGGTTTCCAAGAGTTTCAGAAAACCCGCGATGATGCCATCGGTCATTGCCCGATGGAGCTCCCTTATTTCCTCCTGCTTTTTGGCAAAGGCCTTTTCGAAGCGGCTCTTGTTGTTGGTAAAGCGCGTTATGTTCTCGAGCCAGACTTGCACCTGATGCTTAACTTTTGGGCTCTCGTCCGGATTGGCCGGCGGGATATAATAGGGATTGTTATGGATTTTATTCTGCCACAGGATTATGGGATGGGTTTGGATGATACTCCTGATCAAATCATCCGAGAACATGTTCAAATTGTACCGGCAGAGGGCGGAAACGGGATATTCATCAAACACATTCTTGTTCAGCTTCCATTCGTACTCCACCATCAGCTCTTCTGCCTGAGGGTACTCAACCAGCCAGCTCAGCTCACCTGTTATCGCTAAGAACTGATAACCTTCCTTCAGGGCATCCTCCACCAGCGTCTTGATCATCTTCACCATCCTATCTGGTGAAAAGGCGCCGTTTTGGGTGTAGACGTCTGAGCGGTCCACAAAGAGGAGCTCACCGTCCTTGTTACCCTGGGTCCAGAGCTCGGCCCACTGACTCAGGAGTTCAGGCGTATCCATTGCTCCGGTGATGTAGATACAGCGTGCGTTCTTGGCCAGGGAGGACTGAATAAAGGCGGTTACATAGCCCATCACTTCCCGCTCGTCGCGGTAGAGGGCAACGAGGTGATCCCCCGGCCGGATCGCCTGCGCCTGTGTAAGCAACTCGCCTTTCAACACTCCCTGCATTGTCTCGACTCCATTAACAAAAATTGCTTGCCCCATGGCAAGCTAATGATAATAATACAAGTTTAGGCATTGGCTGTCAATTATTGTTTTTCATATTTTTTGACAACAAAGTACTCTCCGTTACACTGTTTGTGAATCAATTCCTAAGTTGACGGCTGTCTAATCAGCGTGGTATTATGAACTTGCAATATGTGGCATTTTTGACAATTGTGCCTAGTTGCGACACCTGCGGAAATAGTTGTTGGACAAGCTGCCGACTGTTGAGAGGACCCAAAGCATCTTAGGGGGAGAGAGGGATCTTTATGAAAAGCCGGTTTGCCATCAAGAGCATGAAGACGAGAATGGTTGTGCTGTTCAGTTTGGCCTTTTTAGTTGTTACCGTTGGTGCCAGTGCTTTCTTTTACTTTACCGCCAGCGGGCTTATGCGTTCCAATATCCTGCGGGAGGCGCAGGTGATAGCTGAGCTCAACGCCCAGGCCATTTCCCGTTGGTTCATTGCGATAGAAGATGATATGTACTTATTCTCCCAAATCCCCGAAGTCCGGGCACAGAATTGGGATGAAGCGAGGGTGTTAATGAATGTCCTCATAGAAGACCGCCCCTACTACGGCGGCATTCTCCTTGCCAACCTAGATGGAGATGCCATTACCGTGGAGGGGCATGTTATTAACATTGGCGAACGGGACTACTTCCTTGGAGCCTTGGCCGAAGAGGGAGTCTATTATTCCCAACCAATGGTCACCCAAGTTACCGACCTGGCCACCATCATGCTGGCCAGGGCAGTTTACGACCAGAACGGCCGACCAAATGGAGTTGTGGCCTTCTCAGTAAGTCTGGAAGAACTTCAAGCTGTATCGGGCGGCATGTCACTCCACGGCCTTGGTTACGGCTGGTTGATCAATGAGGAACTGATGGTTCTGGGTCATCCCAACTCTGACTACTTAGGGAACGCCGATTTATTCCAAGCCGAACCGGAGCTGCGGCCCATTGTCTCTGAGATGCTGATGGGCGAAGCGGGAGTAGATACCTATCGGTTGGGTGATGAGAACGCCATCGTTGCCTACGCCCCCATAACCCAAACAGGCTGGGCGATCGCTCTGGAAGCACCTGAAAAAGAGGTGATGGCAGGTTTAACCCGCATGGCGCAAACCGCTGGGGGGATCATCGCGGTAGCGGTAGTGGTTGGTTCCATCCTAGCTTACGTGTTAGCCAATTCCATGGCCAATCCCATTATTAAGCTGAAGGAAGGGGCAGAACGGATTGCCACCGGGCATTTGGTGGAAATCACGGGAGTGGAACGGAGCGACGAGATCGGTGCCTTGGGCGCTGCCTTCAACCAGATGGTGGGCCATCTGCGCAGAGTGATTGAGAATGTGACAAGTTCAGTGGGAGAAGTGCTCGATACATCCAATTCCCTCTCGGCTGCAACAGAACAGACAAGCGCTTCCATTGAAGAAGTAGCCAGCAGTGCCAACCAGTTCTCCAGTACTGTTACTTCCATGAACCAAAACGTGGTGGAAGTGACCAATGCCACCACAGCCATTACATCCATGGCTTCAGATGGCGAAACGGCTTTGGCTGAGAGTACGGCGAAAATGGATGAGATGGTAAACAGCATTCAGCAGATTGCGGACATTGTCCAAAGTTTGGATGAGAGCTCAGACAAGATCGAGTTGATTGTTAAGACGATCTTTGAGATCACTGAGCAGACAAACCTGTTAGCGCTTAATGCGGCCATTGAAGCCGCCAGAGCGGGCGAGCAGGGACGGGGGTTTGCGGTTGTGGCAGGGGAAATCAGGAAGCTGTCTGAGCAGAGCCATAATGCAACCCAAGATATTCGCGATTTGATCAGCGATATTCAAAGCAAGACCAAACAGGCCACTGCTGGGGTGGAAATGGGTGTGGCGGAAGTACATGAAACGGCCACGACCGTTTCCCACACAGCCCAGCTTCTATCCACCATCATGCAAGCCATCAATGAAGTGAGTGAGCGCATTGAGCGGGTGAAGGAAGATACCCTCGACATTGACCGGGGGGCCCAGGAGATGGCTGCGGCCACAGAGGAACAGTCTGCCACAGTGGAGCAGATCGCAAGTTCGGCAGTGCGCTTAACCGAGATGGCTGCGGAGCTGCGGGCTTTGGTTGAACGTTTTCAACTGTCGTAGACCGATATAGCAAAAAAACAATAAGGCAATAAGACAATAAGACAATAAG
>DGFC01000058.1:19800-30589 GCA_002391465.1 Firmicutes bacterium UBA3910
AATAAGACAATAAGACAATAAGAGAGAATAAGTGCGGTGGCCACCGACCTTTCCCACAGGCAAGGAAAGGGGTGGCCACCGTTTTTTAGGGTTGTGCCATGGTTAAATATCTGCTTTGAGGAGAACCTTAATGGCGTTGTCCCGCCGTTCTTCGAAGATATCGTAGGCCTCAGCCACCTCTGAAAGGGGTAGGCTGTGGGTGATGAGGGGCTTCATGTTGATCTTTCCAGCTTTGATCAGATTGATCAGTTCGGGAATGCGGTTGGCGTTAACCAAACCCATGGTGATGGTGATGTTTTTGATCCAGAGTTTGTTCATGGGCACAGTCTGGGGCGTTTCAAAAACGCCGATTACGGACACGGTACCACCTGGTCTGACGCTGTCCAGAGCACCTTTAAACGTAGGTTCAAAACCGTTGGCTTCAATGGTTACATCCGCACCCCGGCCCTCCGTTAAGTCCTTAATGGCTTGGGGTACATCCACCTTGTTGGGGTTCAGTCCCATATCTGCCCAGCCGTTCTTTTGGGCGAACTCCAAACGGGAGTCGTCAATGTCTACCGCAATGATGTTGGCGGGGCCCCAGAGCCTTGCGGTTGCCATGGCGCACATGCCAACCGGGCCTGAACCGAACACAGCTACCGTATCGCCGGGCTGAATGCGGCCCATTTCGGCGCCATAATAGCCGGTGGAGAGGATGTCACCTACGAATATCACATCTTCATCGGTGAGGCTTTCTGGGATAATGTACATGCCCGAGTCAGCATAGGGTACCCGTACGTAATCGGCCTGGCAGCCATCGATCATATAACCAAAAATCCAGCTGCCGTCTACACACTGGGAATACATTCCCCGGCGGCAGTAAAAACAGTTCATACATTGGGTTACGCAGGATACTGCAACCCGGTCGCCCTTTTTGAACTTGGTTACAGCGGGCCCAACCTCTTCCACAATGCCGCAGAACTCATGACCGATAATTCTGCCCGGCTCCACCTCAGGCAGACCGCCGTGGCGGATATGTTTGTCCGTACCGCAGATGGTTGAGGTGGTGACCTTGACAATAGCGTCAGTGGGCTTAAGGATCTTCGGTTTGGGCACTTGATCCAGGCTCATGTTTTCTGGGCCGTGATAGACAAAGGCTTTCATCGTTTCTGACATACTCAAAACCTCCTAATATGTTTGCTGTTCAGATAACGTTGAAAAAGAGCTTACCTAGATTACCGTTCTCCTTTAGGCACCCTCCTTTCTGCGGAGAATAAAAAAACCAAGTTTCTGCTTCCCCGAGGAAGCCAAAAACTTGGTCTATCGCCAGGCCACTTTCGTTTCCCTTTGATCTACCTACTTATTCGTTGGTGATAACTCTTGGGTTACGGTGCGATCTAGAATCATCACATGCATCCAGAAATCCTTTTCCGCCTCAACTAGAAATGATTGGTGCACTACCTTGGCATTGAGCATTCTTTCAATGTATGGAACGTTATCAATGGCATGCTGTTTGGCCACATGGATGCGTGCTGAGTTGACAACATCTTTGCCTGCAGCTGTCTCCACAATGTATTTTTCTGGGTCGGTAAGAAAACCCTCGCCTCGGATTATTACCACGTCTTCCCAAATATTGACCCGGGTATGGTCAACCCCTTTGCCCAGCTTGGATTTGAAATACTTCTCCATGTAAATCTTCAGTTCGTGCTGTGCCTTTCTCCGTGCTCGCTCGTTCAGCCTGTCATTACCTTCAAGTCTTACGGCCGCCAAAGCAGTTACTCCTTCCCTACGGCATAGGGCCGCGGCAGTCCGCCAAGGTCTGTATACAAAGAAAACCAGTGTTTGCGGGCTCGCGAAAGGTACGAACGTCAAACACTGGTATTTTATCGAGCTACCGGCAGGTGTCTCTCTAAACCACCATAAAAAGGGAATTGATTGTGTTATTTTTATCATAGTCCAATTTCAATAGATTGTCAATAATTTCTCTAATATAAAGGAGGGTATTGGCGAAAAAAGTCAGAAACACTCTGAAAAGGTGAGAAATGGTCCGTTTTATGTGAGGTGCTTGCCATGTACAGCCGCGAGCTGAGGGATCTCTTGTTAAATGAAGGAGCTGCGCAGGTAGGCTTTGCCCATTTAGCTGCTACAGGAGCTCGTCACATGCGGCAGCGGCGGGTTTTACCGAAATTGAGGAGTTTGAATATGATGTAAAGGAGTATTACCAGACGCCGGAAGATCTTATTTTCCTCCTGAAGCATACTCCCATCATTCCCGATTTTGGCAGAGACGCGGAGGACTTCCGAAGCACAGCTGATTTTATCGCAGAAAACCAGAGAGAGAAAGGGATCTGCACCAACTCCAAGCGATATATGCTTATCGCGAAGAAATAAGAACTGGAGAAGGTTTGCACAGTACGGTTGGGGAGGAAGGGGCATCCGCTCTACCTCCCCTTCACTTTACATACATTTGATACTGGCCAGATTGTCCACTTTACACTGCTCCCATATGCTGTACTTAGAAATGAGTAATGTGGAAGGTTAGGATATGGGTGGCTGAAAAGATGTTGACATTCGATAATCCAGTACTTATGAGCAGAGATTTGAGCCTGTGGTATGGAGATAATCAGGCTTTGAACAGGATCAATATGGAAATTCCGGCCAGGGAAGTGACTGCCATCATCGGCCCTTCTGGCTGCGGGAAATCCACTTTTTTAAAGACGATTAACCGCATGACGGATTTAGTTGAGGGTGTGCGCCTGGAAGGGGCACTGGAGTTTTTAGGCAGGCCCTTGAAGGATTACGATGTGGTTGAACTGCGGCGCAGAGTGGGTATGGTGTTTCAAAGGCCAAATCCCTTTCCCAAGTCGATCTATGAGAACATAGTCTTTGGCCTGCGTCTAGTGGGGGAAAGGAGAAGAGCGGTTCTAGATGAAGTTGTAGAGCGGAGCCTAAGGCAGGCAGCCCTCTGGGATGAGGTTAAGGATAGGCTGCACAGCTCCGCCTTGGAACTGTCCGGCGGTCAGCAGCAGCGGCTCTGTACTGCTCGGGCCCTGGCGGTGAACCCGGAAGTGATCCTCATGGACGAGCCCACTTCGGCGCTGGACCCGGTGGCTTCCGCCAAGATCGAGGAACTGATAATCCGACTGAAGGAAGAATACACCATCCTAATTGTGACCCACAACATGCAGCAGGCTGCTAGAATTTCGGATCAGACCGCTTTCTTTTTATCTGGTGAACTGGTGGAGTACAGCAAGACAGATGAGCTGTTCGAAACCCCAGCCTCACCCAAGACAGAAGACTTTATTACGGGCAGATTTGGTTAGAATTAGGGGGATAGGAATGAGATCGCACTTTGATGCACAGCTGGCAAAGCTGAACAATGAAATGATACAGATGGGGGCTTTGGTGGAGGCGGCCATTGCCGGTGTGACGGAGGCCCTGCTTAAACAGGATGTTGCCGAAGCGGAACGGGTAATTAGGCTCGAACAGGAAATTGATGATAAGGAGAAGGACATTGAAGCCCACTGCCTGAAGCTGTTAGTGCAGCAGCAGCCGGTGGCCAGGGACCTGCGCCAGATATCTACTGCCCTGAAGATGATTACCGATCTGGAGAGAATCGGCGATCAGACGATGGATATTTCGGAGCTGGCCATCCTTCTCAGTGACACCTCTTACATCAAGCGGTTGGAGCACATTGCCCAAATGGCGGAAGAAACAGGTCGCATGGTGACAGGGGCCATTGATGCCTTTGTGGAAAAGGACCTCTCCAGGGTGCAGTCGGTAATTGCCGCCGATGATATTGTGGATGGACTTTTCGATACGGTGAAGGAGGACCTGATTCAGTTAATCCTGGAAGACCCCAAAAACGGCAGCCAGGCTTTGGATCTTTTGATGATTGCCAAATACCTGGAGCGCATCGGCGACCACGCCGAAAACATCGCAGAATGGGTGGAATACTCAATAACAGGTCATCACCGGCGTGACCCAAACTTACCGAAGTAGGTGATGGTATGAGCACAGTGTTTTATGTGGAAGATGATCAGGCCATTCGGGACTCCGTTTTGTACGCCTTAACAGCGACGGGCTTTACCGCGGAAGGATTTGAAGACGGGGAGTCCTTTTACGCTAGGCTGGAGGAAGCACTCCCCGATTTGGTGCTGTTGGACATCATGCTGCCCGGGGAAGACGGGCTCCAAATCCTACGGCGCCTGCGCAGCAAGGAGCGGACTAGAAAAATCCCAGTGATAATGCTGACGGCCAAAGGGGCCGAATTCGAGAAGGTGATTGGCCTGGACAGCGGTGCAGATGATTACATCGCCAAACCCTTTGGCGTAATGGAGCTTATTTCCCGTATTAACGCGGTTCTGCGCAGGACTGCCCATGATGTGGAAGAGGACCTTGATCAAATCACCGTCGGTGGTCTCACCATCGATCGCCTGAAACGCAGTGTGTTGGCTGAAGGTAAATCGGTCGAATTCACTCTCAAGGAGTTTGAAGTACTTTATCTGTTCATGAGCAATGTTGACCGGGTTTTTACCCGGGATGAACTGCTCGATCAGGTCTGGGGTTATGACTTTCAAGGTGAAACGAGAACGGTTGATGTGCATATTGGGACAATCCGCCAGAAGCTGGGTGATCTAGGGAAGATGATCAAAACGGTTCGAGGTGTTGGGTACAAGCTGTCCAGCGAAGGGGAATAAAAATGGGACGCCTAATTCTGCGAAAGACTATTATCGTGAGCCTGATTGCGGTCCTGATTACTGCGGTCTTCACGGTAGCCGCAATGCACTATATTATCAACGACAACACGCGGCAGGAGCTGCGGGAAGGGGCAGCCTTTATCTTGGGCCTGCTTGCAGAAGGACGCAGTCTGGATGAACTGCTTTCCTCTTCAGCGGTTGAGGCCGGGCCCCTGCGCCTTACCCTGATCGCCGGGGATGGACAAGTCCTCTTTGACAACCGGGCTGTGGCTCAGGAAATGGAGAACCACTTGGCCAGGAGAGAAGTGCAGCTTGCTTTGGCAGATGGGGTTGGAGAAGGTTACCGCCTTTCCAAGACCCTTTCTGAGGTCACCTTTTATCATGCCGTTCTCTGGGAAGACGGAACAGTACTGCGCTTTGCCAAGACAACCGAAAGTCCCATTTATACCCTTTATCGCTTAGTGTCCCTCGTAGGTATCATAATCGTGGCGGCGGTGGTGATTGCTTCTTTCTTTGCCGATGGGATGGTGAAAAGCATTGTGACGCCCATCAACAACCTCAACCTTGAGGAGCCTTTGTCTAACGAGACCTACGAGGAGTTAGTCCCCCTCCTTCGGCGGATCGACCGGCAGCGAGAAGTGATCGCGCAGCAGCTGGCGGAGCGGGAACACAGACAGGAAGAGTTTCAGACCATAACCGAGTATATGTCTGAAGGACTGCTCATTTTGGACAGCGAGGCCCACGTGGTGACGGTAAACCCCAGTGCTCTCTATATTTTAAAGCCCGATGCCGGTTCGTCCCGTGACTATATAGGCAGGAGCGTGTGGCAGCTTACCCGCGACCTTTCGCTGCAAGAAGCGATTCAGCAGGGTCTGGGGGGCGAGAAAAGCGAAATCGTACTGGCCATGGAAGAGCGGCGCTACCAGGTGTTTGTAAACCCCGTCTTCAGGACGGAAGAGTCAGAAGGTGTGAATGGCTTAGTCCTCCTGTTCTGGGATATTACACAGAAATACGCGGCGGAGCAGATGCGGAAAGAATTCTCCGCCAACGTCTCCCATGAGTTAAAGACGCCCCTAACTGCCATTTCCAATTACGCCGAGCTGCTGAAAAACGACATGGTGAAACCTGAAGATAGGCAGCGGTTTGTGGAGCGCATCTACGCAGAAACGCAGCGGATGATCGCGTTGGTGGAAGATATTCTCAAGGTCTCCCGCCTCGATGAAAAGGTGGAGCTCCATCCGAAAGAAGATGTTGATCTCTTAGAACTGGCCAGAACGGTGGCAGACCTTCTAGAACCTCTTGCGGAAAGGGGCGGAGTAACCATTTCCGTTACGGGAGAGTCAGTTTCCATTTATGGGGATCGGGCCATTCTCTTTGACATGCTCTATAACCTCTGCCATAACGGTATTAGATACAGCCGGGGACCAGGGGGTCAAGTGGAGATTCGCTGCAGGAGAGAGGGGGAACGGGCGGTGCTGGAAGTGGCCGATAACGGTATCGGCATCCCCCGGGAACACCAGCCAAGGATCTTTGAACGATTCTACCGCGTTGATAAAAGCCACGCCAAGAGGACAGGCGGGACCGGGCTTGGGCTGGCGATTGTCAAGCATGGAGCAGGCTACCACAACGGGGAAATCCGACTGTCAAGTGCTGAAAACAAAGGTACCACAATCACCCTGGTTTTCCCAATGTAAGGGTGCTGTAACAGTTAGATTGGGGCAGTTCAACGGAACTGCCCCTTTTTTATACCCGTTCTTCCACTTTACCTAGACTTGATAATGGGCAGATAGTGTACTTTACAGAGCTCCCTTAGAATTGGAAGTGAAAGCAAAATCGCAAATATGAGGAGGTACCCACATGGGTAAAAGAAGTTTGGTTGTTGCTTTAGTTTTGATGTTGACCTTGAGTACAGCAGGTACAGCCTTGGCGAACCTGCAGATCAATGGAGCCGGGGCATCGTTCCCGTTCCCAATTTATTCCCGTTGGTTTGATGAGTATCGCCAGATCGACCCAGCGGTACAGATTAACTATCAATCCATCGGCAGCGGCGGTGGAATCAGCCAGATTACTGCCCGCACGGTAGATTTTGGTGCAACAGATGGTCCCATGACCGATGAAGCTTTGGCTGAGTTGGATCGCAAACTGCTGCACATTCCCACTGTTATTGGTGCAGTATCGGTTGTGTACAACATTCCGGGAGTGGATTCGGGTTTGAAATTGACAGGTGACATTCTAGCCGACATTTACCTCGGTGAAATCACCAACTGGAACGATGCCCGTATTGCAGAAATAAACTCGGATATCGTTCTGCCGCATCTGTCCATTGCAGTGGCCAGAAGGTCAGACGGCAGCGGTACCACTTTTACCTTCAGCGACTATTTAAGCAGTGTCAGTGAAACTTGGAAAAACAGAGTGGGTGCCGGTAACGCCCTAAGGTGGCCCGTTGGCCTAGGTGCCAAGGGTAACGAAGGTGTGGCAGGACTGGTCCGCCAACTGCCCGGTGCAATTGGTTATGTTGAGCAGGCTTACGCTGAACAGAACAACCTGTCCCAGGCTGCCCTACAGAACAAGGCAGGCAACTACATTATGCCATCATTGGAAGGCGCTAGCTTGGCAGCTGCCGGTGTGGACATGCCCAGTGACTTCCGGGTTTCCATTGTTAACGCCGCAGGTGAACAGGCCTACCCCATCGCTACCTTTACCTGGCTCTTGGTTTACGAAAACGCCTTCGACGAGGCTGTTGGTGGCAAGCTGGCAGAGTTCCTCCTCTGGGCAGTAACGGAAGGTGCTCCGTATGCAGAAGAACTGCACTACGCACCCTTACCGGCGGAAGTAGCAGAAATGGTGAAGGATACTCTTAAACAGCTTCATTTCAACGGCACACCGTTCTTACAGTAGATAGAAGTACAACGTAACAAACAGAGGGGACAGCTATGATGCAACAACTGCACAAGGGCCACCTGGGGAGAGATTCCTCCCCCGGGGCCCAGGGCGAACACAAACAGGATAAGAGAATGTTGGCGGCTACCATCCAGGATCGGGCCTTCAAACACATTTCCCTTTTGGCAGCCTTAGCCGTTTTAGCCTTGGTGGTAGTTATTGTCTACCAGTTGACCACAAATGCCTGGGAGGCAATCAGCCGTTATCGCTTGGGTTTTGTGCTCAGCAGTGTTTGGGATCCGGTCTTCCATGACTACGGTGCCCTGCCCTTCGTTTTCGGTACCGTGGTATCATCGCTCTTGGCTCTGCTAATCGCAGTTCCGCTGAGCTTGGGGGTGGCCATTTTCCTGTCTGAGATTGCCACCGCCAAACTGCGGCGTCCCATCATCTTTTTGGTGGAGGTTCTGGCCTCCATTCCCAGCGTTATCTACGGCCTATGGGGCATTTTCGTCTTGGTGCCGCTGGTCCGGCAGAGCCAGCCGTTTTTCCAGAGATGGTTCGGTTTTCTGCCCATCTTCCAAGGCCCGCCCTTTGGTTACAGCCTGCTGGCAGCCGCTATTATTCTCGCCATCATGATTATTCCTACTATCACCAGTTTGAGCAGGGATGCCTTGGCGGCTGTGCCCAATCACCAGAGGGAAGCAAGCTACGCCCTGGGAGCCAGCCATTGGGAGACGATCAAAAACGTAGTGCTGCCCTACAACAAGTCGGGGATTATTGCAGCGGTGATGCTCGGATTGGGCAGGGCGTTAGGGGAAACGATGGCGGTGACCATGGTAATCGGTAACATGCCCCAGATCAGTGCATCCCTTTTTATGCCGGCCCAAACCATGGCCAGCTTGATCGCAAATGAATTTGGTGAGGCAGTGTCGCCCCTTCACGTAAGTGCACTGATGGAAATTGGCTTGCTGTTGTTCCTTGTCACACTGTTGATTAACGTCTTAGCCAAGTTCTTAACCACTCGGACAAAGCATAAGGGGGTGCAGAAATAATGAACAAGCGTCGCAAGTTAACGGATAAACTGATGACAATTCTGCCTATTCTGAGCGTACTCATTACCATTCTGCCCCTGATCAGCATTTCCGTTTATCTGGTGTACAAAGGGGTGCAGTACCTGAACGTTCAGTTTCTCACGGAGTTGCCCAAACCGGTAGGTCAGCCGGGGGGCGGTATGGCCAACTCTATCGTGGGCAGCGGTATTGTGGTTGGCTTAGCCGGTCTGATTGGGGTCCCAATTGCAGTCTTGGCCGGCATCTACCTGGCCGAATATGGCCGCAAAACGAAGCTGGCGGCGGTTGTACGGTTTTTTGCCGATGTGCTGCAGGGTGTTCCGTCGATTGTAATCGGTATCGTGGCTTACGCCGTTGTGGTCATTCCCATGGGCAGTTTTTCCGCTGTTGCTGGAGCGGCAGCCTTGGCCATGATGCTCATTCCTTTTCTCACCAGAACGACCGAGGAAGCCCTGTTAACAGTGCCCCAGGACGTGAAGGAGGCGGGTTTGGCCTTAGGCCAACCCCAGTGGCGGGTGGTTTTGGGTATCGTGCTGCGCAGCGCCAGAGGGCCGATTATGACAGGCGTAATGCTGGGCATCGCCCGTATTGCCGGGGAAACAGCACCCCTCCTGTTTACCGCCCTCAACAACCGTTTCTGGCACAATGGGTTGAACGGGCCCATCTCCACCTTGACGGTGCAGATCTACAACTACGCCATTTCCCCCTTTACAGACTGGAACGGTCAAGCTTGGTCCGGTGCACTGGTTTTGGTTCTGCTTGTGACTGGTCTCAATATTCTAGTACGTACACTGGCTCGCTCCCGCTACAGCGAGCGTTCGTAAGAAATGGAGAGGAATTCTATGGGTATTGCCACTAAGGATCTTTGGGTCTATTACGATGATTTTGCCGCACTAAAATCCATTTCCATTTCCATTGACAGTAAGGCCATTACCGCCTTGATCGGCCCATCGGGATGCGGGAAATCTACCTTCCTCCGTACTCTGAACCGCATGAATGATTCCATTGATGGTGTAACAGTACAAGGGGATGTGCTGATTAACGGCAGCAACATTTATGGAGAGGAAATCAACACTATTGCCCTGCGCAAAACGGTGGGTATGGTTTTCCAGAGGCCCAACCCCTTTCCAATGTCCATAATCGACAACATCACCTGGGCGTTGAAGTTCCATGGAGTGAAGCGGCGGCGGGATAGGGAAGAAATTGCAGCGGAGAGTTTGAAACGTGTCGGCCTGTGGGACGAGGTTTCCCACCGCCTGAAGGATCCAGCCTTTGCCCTGTCAGGTGGCCAGCAGCAGCGCCTCTGCATTGCCCGGGCCATTGCCCTCCAGCCTGAAATTATCCTGATGGATGAGCCCACGTCTGCCCTGGATCCGGTGGCAGCCAGGGTAGTGGAGGAACTGCTCATCTCCCTAAAGGAAGACTACACCGTGATTTTGGTTTCCCATAACATGGAGCAGGCGGCCAGGGTGTCCGACTACACCGCCTTTTTTCTCATGGGCGAGCTCATCGAGCACAGCCCAACCGACCAGCTGTTTGCCAATCCCAAGGACAATAGAACGGAAGATTATATCACCGGCCGCTTTGGCTAAAGAACATTAGTTGAGGGACCAGAGGCATCCGCCTCTGGTTTTTCCTATTATCCCTTAGATTTAGGCAAAAATTGTCAGTATGGGAGGTGTTGGTCCACCCCGGGCAGAATCTATAGCAGAAATAACTTGGAAAGGTGGGGAAGAGTCTTGGAGATTAAGATTCGCCCAGAGCAGGTTTCTGAACAGCGGGAAGTGGAAGAGCTTACCCGGGAAGCCTTTTGGAATGTGTATATGCCCGGCTGCGATGAGCATTACCTGCTCCACATTCTGCGCACCAGTGAGTGCTTTCTGCCTGAGTTGAACATGGTTGCGGAAGTTGAAGGGAAGATTGTGGGTCACATTGCTTACACCAAAGCGAAAATCGTACTAAACGACGGTGGAGAAAGGGTTGTAATCGGCTTTGGGCCTCTCTCTGTCTTGCCTGAATATCAAAGACAGGGTGTGGGCAGTGCCTTAATCAGGCATACACTGGAGCTTGCCAAGGATGCGGGATATGCTGCCGTCCTCATATACGGCAACCCCGCTTACTACCACCGCTTCGGTTTTGTACCTGTCTCTTATACACATCT
>DGFC01000160.1:0-9323 GCA_002391465.1 Firmicutes bacterium UBA3910
GGGCTCTTTCCAGGGTATGGGTTACGGCCGGGCGGCGCTTGAGTTATGGTTGACAGGGATAAAGCGACAAAACCGTTATACGGCGGTGGAGTTGTGTTTCGTGGCCCAACATTCTAGCCTGCAAGTTTTCTACGAGAAGTTGGGTTTTAGGCGAAAACTCGAGGCGGATGACGGCGATGAGCTGGTTATGGCACTGCCCCTGGTTAAGGAGGACGAGTATGAGAGCGTATGAGAGGTTGCTGAAGTACACAAAGTATCCAGCGGCATCGGATAGTTCAAGCCAGAGTTTTCCCAGCAGCCCAGAGCAGCTTACGTTTGGTAAGGCCCTGGTAGAGGAAATGCTGGCCATTGGGATTGAAGATGCCCACATGGACGAGAATGGTTACGTCTTTGGGACAATAGAGAGCAATATAGAAAACTGGGATGGTCCTGTAATTGGATTTATTGCCCATATGGACGTGGTGCGCGATGTTCCCTATACCGATATCAAACCCCGCATCGTTGAGAACTACGACGGGGGAGATATTGTCCTGAATAGTGAGGAGAACATTGTTTTGAGCCCAATGGAGTACGAAACGCTCCAAACCTATAGGGGCCACGATCTAATTGTAACCGATGGAACCACACTGCTGGGTGCTGACAACCGGGCTGGAATTGCGGAAATCCTCACTATGGCTGAAACACTTCTGAATGACCCCGATATTAAGCACGGTACGGTAAAAATCGGTTTCACTCCCGACGAAGAGATAGGCAGGGGTGCGGATCGTTTCGATGTGGAACGTTTCGGAGCTGACTTCGCCTACACGGTCGATGGTGGAGCCTTCGGTGAAGTGGTCTATGAGACGTTTAACGCCGCTACTGCCACCGTAACTGTGAAAGGCCGCAACATCCATCCCGGTACCGCCAAGAACAAAATGCTTAACGCAGCCCTAATTGCCATGGAGTTTAACGCCCTACTGCCTGCCGTCCAGAGGCCAGAGCATACAGAAGGATATGAGGGCTTTTATCACTTGATCCAGATGGAGGGCAGCGTGGAAGAGGCGAAACTGGTTTACCTGCTGCGTGATCACGCAGCGGCTCAGTTTGCCGAACAAAAGGCCAGGATAAAACGGGCAGCTGAGTGGCTAAACCAGAATTACGGGGAGGGAACCGTAACCGTATCCATCGTGGATAGCTACAAAAACATGGTCGAACAGGTGAAACAGCATTGGCATCTGATTGAAACAGCCTATGAAGCGGTACGGGAAATGGGCGGCACGCCAATTACCATCCCGGTTAGGGGCGGAACGGATGGGGCTAGACTGTCATTTCTGGGCCTGCCCTGCCCTAATCTGGGTACGGGTAGTCATAACCACCATTCTAAGCTGGAATACGCCTCGGTTCAGGCCATGGATCAGTGTGTTTCCCTCTTGGTGAAGATTGCAGAGAAGTATGGAAAGTTGGATAGGATCTAAAGTCTGGGAAAGGAGCGCAGGGAGTTGTCTACTGAAGAGGTTAAGTATAGGCAAGCGGCTTTGGATGACGTTCACGCAGTCACTGACCTGCTCGTGCAACTGTATGACGCAGAGGCGGCAGAGCTGTTGGCAGAAAATGAGCGTCTCCTGCAGGATCGAGACCAAGTCTTTTTTCTCGCTCTAGTCGGTGAAAGGCCTGTAGGGGTGGTCCATGCTGCCCTGCGCCATGACTACGTAAACGGAACTAGTACGAGCCCGGTTGGGTTTCTGGAGGGGCTTTTTGTGCTGCCTGCCTACCGCAGGCGGGGTATCGCGGGGTCTTTGGTTGATATGTGTCAAGTTTGGGCGGCTGAGCATGGGTGCAGGGAATTGGCCAGCGATGCACTGTTGGACAACGAGGACAGCCATAGGTTCCATCTCAGCCTTGGTTTTGAAGAAACGGAACGGGTCGTCTACTTCAGACGCAACATTGAACAAGGTTAGCGATGAGCTTGTAGCTGAAGGGACTCAGAATGGGTATGTTGAGTAGTATGGAACGGGAGGGGCTGTATGATCGCTTACGAACTCTATTCGGCCGAACTTAGTCATATCAAGCTGGGCAAGGGGTTCTTTGAAGGCTGGCCAAATCCACCTTCTGAGGTAGTTCACCGCAGCATTCTGGCTCAGAGTTATAAGTCCCTTGTGGCCATCGATCAAGAGAGAAATGAAATTATCGGGTTCGTTACCGCCATCAGCGATGGGGTCCTTTCGGCTTATATACCTCTGCTTGAGGTTCTGCCAGCCTACAGAGGCCGCGGTATTGGAAAACAGCTGGTCGCGAGAATGCTGAATACTTTGGACCACCTCTATATGATCGATGTCTGCTGTGATAATACTGTAGTTCCTTTCTATGAGAAATTCGGGATGACCCGCGTTGAGGGTATGGTTCTACGCAACTACCATAACCAAAGCGGCAAAGGTAGTCTAGATGCAGGGGAGGAAGATTTATGGAAGTGAGAGTTGTGGAGCCGGATCCGCGTTGGCCCGAACTTTTCAGCGTGGAAGCGGAACGAGTTAAAAAGATTCTCGGGTCAGAACTGGTAGCAATACATCACATTGGCAGCACTGCTGTGGAAAACTTAGCTGCCAAGCCCATTATTGACATCATGCCGGTAGTGAAGGATATAGAAAAGGTAGATGCCTTCAGTGAAGGGTTTGCTGCCTTAGGCTACGAGGTTATGGGCGAGTATGGTATCCCAGGACGCCGTTATTTCCGCAAAGGAAACCTGGTTAGAACCCATCATGTTCACATTTTTGCGGAAGGGAACCGGCATGACATAGATCGTCATCTCGCACTACGAGATTACCTCCGTGCTCATCCAGATGTAGCTGCAGAATACGGAGAGTTGAAGCAGAATCTGGCGCGAACTTTTCCCAATGACATTAACGCTTATATGGACGGCAAGGATTCCTTTGTTAAGCGCGTGGAGGCGCAGGCCCTTAGGTGGTACTACTCTGAACGAAAGCCGTTCACTATCCGCCCAGTGGAAGAACGCGACAAGCCTGAGCTTGTTTGGCTCATAGCCGCCTTCAGAGTTGAGCTTAGTCAGCTTAAAGAGGAGACAACTGAGGTCGACCTGGGTAATGCTGAAGAAGAGTTGAATTCCTATTTGGCAAAAGACATGCCCATTTTCGTGGCGGAAGGTGAGGGTGGAAAGCTGCTTGGCTACATCGTCTGCCGGGTTGATGGAGATGTCGTCTGGGCGGAGTATATGTATGTATTGCCTGAAATGAGGCGGCAAGGAGTAGCGACTATGCTTTATAGTCAGGCAGAGAAATTGGCCGCAGATTTGGGGCAGGACACTTTGTATAACTGGGTCCATCCCAACAATAAGAAAATAATCGCCTTTTTGGCTAAACTGGGCTATAATGTCCTCAACCTGATCGAGATTCGGAAAGCGTGGAACAAGGAAGAACTGCACAGGACGATAGAAGTGGACGGACAAGAGTACAGATATTGAGCAAAAGTGGGGGGTGCAGCTAGTGCCGGAATTGGAGAGGAAACGCCCATCCTTTCAAGAGGTATATATGAAGTTGGCTGAAATAATTGCAACACGGTCAACTTGTCAGCGGTTACAGGTGGGCACCGTAATCACAAGTGAGGACTTCCGCAAGGTAGTCAGCTTGGGTTATAACGGTAATGCAACCGGACTGCCCAATAGGTGCGACCGGGAAACACCGGGTAACTGTGGCTGTCTTCACTCGGAAGAAAACGCGGTTATTAACTGCGATGTGCCGCGGGAAACAAAAAAGATTGTGTTTGTCACCCATCTCCCTTGTGTCATGTGTGCCAAGCGCTTGATAAACCTTGGCGGCGTTCAGAAGGTGTATTACCGACACGATTACCGCTCAAAAGATGCCCTGGAATTATTTGAGGCTGCTGGGATAGGGATTGAGAAGATGCCTGCACCAGCCGGCGATGGGCTGTAATATTCTGTTGAGGTGTTGAGATGAAGTTTCACCCAATTGAAGAGTTACCGGAGGATAAAGTGAAAGAGTTTTTCGTGGGCCGCTGGGGCAGCAGCCAAATGGTCATATCCAGCGGTATCTACGAGTGTTCCGACTTGGATGGGTTTGCACTCCTTGACGAGGCGCAGGAGATAATTGGCCTCGTCACCTATACTTTTCACGGCAGCGACTGTGAGATAACCTCCTTGGACTGTCTGGAAGTGGGCAGGGGAATTGGCACAGCCCTAATCAAGGAAGTGGAAAAGGCTGCTAGGGAAAACGGTTGCAGAAGGATTAGGCTCACAACGACAAATGACAATATAAATGCTCTAAGGTTTTACCAAAAACGGGGATTTGTCCTTTTTCGCCTCATCCCCAATGCCATTGAGAAGTCACGGGAGATCAAACCCGAAATCCCCTTAATTGGGAATTACGGTATACCAATTAGAGACGAAATCGAACTGATCAAGGATCTGGATGCCTGACGCCCAAAAGCTGATGGTTGTGGTCTGTAGATGGGGCATATGCCCCATTTTTTTCTACCTGTTTACAGCTTAGCCTAGTTTTGGTTTAGTTGCGAACGCAATTAAAATATGTTATCCTTGCAGAAGGGAAAGTTTTCGAATCCTGGCAGGAGGTAGTAAAATGGCAAATCCACTCTTGAGAATAGAGAATCTACAGGTAGAGATAGACGGTAAGAGGATACTCAATGGCCTCGACCTAGAAGTCGGTTTGGGCGAGGTCCATGTGTTAATGGGGCCTAACGGTGCCGGTAAGTCAACCCTTGCCAATGTTTTGATGGGTCATCCCTCTTACGAAGTAGTGGGGGGAAGGATTGAGTTTCGCGGGGAAGACGTTACGGAAATGGCTCCCCATGAGCGAGCCCGGTTGGGCCTCTTTTTGTCCTTCCAGTATCCGCAAGAAATTCCCGGTATAACCCTGGCGGACTTTTTGCGGACGGCGAAGGGTTCTGGGGAAGGTGAGCAGCCGGGATTGCTTGAGTTTCATAAGCTGCTGCAGGAAAAGATGTCTGTCCTTGAGATGGACGCTAAATACGCGGAGCGCTATCTCAACCACGGCTTTTCAGGCGGAGAAAAGAAGAAAAGCGAGATTCTCCAGATGTTGATACTCAACCCCATCCTGGCCGTTTTGGATGAGACCGATTCTGGCCTGGACATTGATGCGGTGCAGGTGGTTGCCAAGGGGGTCAAGGGATTTCACAATCCCGAGAATTCACTTCTGATCATTACCCACCACCAGAGTCTTTTGGAACACATTGCAGCGGATTGTGTCCATTTCTTAGTAGAAGGCCGCATTGTTGAGAGCGGCGGCAAGGAGCTCTTGGCCCACGTGGAAGAATCGGGCTTTGCTGCCTACCGTTAGGAGGGTGAGAAGCAGTGACTCGCAAAAAGACATACGTAGCGGATATCGACCGCACTATCTACGATCAGCGGAATCCCTTCTCCTTCAGTTTCAAAACGGATAAGGGTCTCACAGAGGAAATTGTAAGAGAAATCTCAAGACAGAAGAGTGAACCCGCTTGGATGCTGGAGTTTCGGCTCAAATCCCTTGAGGTGTATCACGAGCTTGATCTGCCTCCTTGGGGGCCGGATCTAACTGAATTGGATGTGGAGAATATTGTCACCTATGTAAAACCTAACGTGGAAAGGAAGCTGAGCTGGGATGATATTCCCACTGACATAAAACAGACATTTGATCTTTTGGGTATTCCTAAGGCAGAACACGAATTTCTGGCTGGAGTGGGTGCCCAATACGATTCTGAGGTTGTCTACCACAGCATAAGGGATAGTGTAGCTGCACAGGGTGTAGTCTATTTAGATATGGAAACCGCTCTGCATGAGTATGAAGACTTGGTGCGGGAGCACTTTATGCGGCTTGTGCCGCCAAGCGATCACAAATTCGCGGCGCTGCATGGAGCAGTCTGGTCAGGCGGTTCATTTGTTTATGTTCCGGCAGGGGTCCATGTGGAAATCCCCCTGCAGTCATACTTCCGCTCCAATGCCCCAGGAGCCGGGCAGTTCGAACACACGCTCATAATTGCTGAACCCGGTTCCTATCTCCATTTCATCGAGGGATGTTCAGCACCCCGTTATTCGGTGAACAATCTCCATGCGGGGTGTGTTGAGCTGTTTGTAAGGGAAGGTTCTACGCTCCGTTACAGCACCATCGAAAATTGGTCCCGCAACATGTTCAACCTAAACACCAAACGTGCCCTAGTGGACAAAGACGGTGCTATCGAGTGGATTTCTGGTTCCTTTGGTTCCAAGGTATCCATGTTGTATCCCATGAGCATTCTCCGCGGCGAGCGGGCACGGGCCGAATTCATCGGAGTGTCCTTTGCTGGCGCTGGACAGACGCTGGATACGGGCGCCAAAGTGGTCCATGCTGCGCCGTATACAACCTCCAACATTAACTCTAAGTCAATTTCCAAAGGTGGCGGCAAAGCCATCTATCGGGGATTGGTGAAGATAACGGAGAGGGCGAAGCATGCTAAATCAACGGTGGACTGTGAGTCACTGATCTTAGATAACGACTCCGTTTCCGACACCATTCCCATCATCCAAGTGGATACGGATGAAGTTGATTTAGGTCACGAAGCCAAAATCGGCCGCATCAGTGAAGAAGCTATCTATTACTTGATGAGCAGGGGAATTGATGAAGAGGAAGCAAAAGCCATGATTGTGAGGGGTTTTGTGGAACCCATCTCAAAGGAGCTGCCCCTGGAATACGCAGTAGAGATGAACCGCCTTGTCCAGCTTGAACTGGAAGGTACCATCGGGTAAGGGAGGAGGCAAATGCTGAAGACTATATCTGCGCCAATGAATAGACTGCCGAGGCTGGGCTATCGCTGGCTTAAGCTAAATGAATACAATATTAGTGAACCGCTTCAGGTGCCCCTAAAACCATACACCCATGCCTATTTGCCCCAGTTGGACCATGAAGTGAAGATAAATAGGGCGGGTTCCTCCGTTTCCCGACTCAAACTGCTCTCCGAGATTCCCTATGGAGCATCCAGTGAACTTGTGGGCCTAGTGGAGGACCATTTCAATGCGGGTATCGAACTTCTTGCTCCTGCTGGCGTAGCTGTAAGTGAACCCGTTGTCATTCCTTACCATTTGGACGGTGAGAACGATGTTCTGCTGGATCTTAATGTGGTTGCGGCTGAAAGGGGGGCTTCCGTCACTGTTGTGATGGAATACTCATCTGATGAAGGTTCGTCTACAATTCACAACGGGGTAACGAAAATCTTAGCCGAAGAGGGTGCAGAGGTACACCTGGTAAAAATACAAAGGCTAAACGACCAGGGAGCTCACTTCGATTCCCTCTACGTTGAAGCCAGTCCGTACTCCACGGTGCGTTTCAGCCAAGTAGAACTTGGGGGCAAGTTCTCTATCACCAATTACCTGAGCCGCGTGGCGGATAATGCGGCAACGCTCACTAAGTCAATGTACCTAGGTGATGGTGAACGGGTCTTGGACTTGAGTTATCACATGATCCATACCGGTTTTCGTAGTACGAGCGATCTTTTGGTGAAAGGTGCACTAAAGGATAAATCCCGCAAAGTCTTCCGTGGTACGCTGGACTTTAAGCGCGGGGCAAGGCTATCCGAAGGCAATGAGGAGGAATACGCCCTCCTCCTTGATCCAGACGTATCATCCAGCGCCATACCTCTGCTTCTTTCAGAGGAAGATGACATTATGGGTGGTCATGCGGCGAGCGCCGGGAAGGTAGATGCCAATCAACTCTTCTATTTGATGAGCAGGGGTTTAAGCCAGGAAGAAGCAACCGTTTCTCTGGTCAAGGCAGCTTGCTGGCCCGTTTTGGCTGAGCTGCCTCGTCAGGTACGGTCTCAAATCGAAGGGGAGTTGGAAGCGAGGTTGACGGACCAGTGTACGACATAAATTCTATTCGCGGGGATTTTCCCATCCTGCAGCAGCAGATCCGGGGTAGGCAGCTTGTGTATTTTGATAACGCGGCAACTACCCACGTTCCAGTTCAGGTGATGGAAGCAGTTAAGCAGTACAAGGAAAAATTTCACGCCAATCCCCATCGGGGCGCCCATTACCTGGGAGTGAAGGCCACAATGCTGTTGGAAGAAGCTAGGGCAAAGGTAGCAGGCTTTATTAACGCCCCCACACCCGAACAGATCATCTTCACTCGAAACGCCACCGAAGCTTTGAACTTAGTCGCTTACTCTTTCGGCTTAAGTGAGGTAAAGGAAGGACAGGAGATTGTTGTTTGCATTTCCGAGCACCACAGCAATCTCGTCCCGTGGCAGCAGGTGGCCAAAGCGAGGGGAGCCGTACTACGTTATCTCTACCTGGCGGATGACTACAGCTTGGACTGGCAGCAAGTTGAAGAGGTAATAACAGACAAGACAGCAGTAGTGGCCATCGCAACCATGTCCAATGTGTTGGGTACCATAAATCCTGTAAAAGCAGTAATAGACCATGCCCATCGGCAGGGTGCAGTAGTTGTGGTAGATGGTGCCCAGAGTGTTTCCCACTTAAGGACGGATGTGCAGGCACTTGATGCTGATTTCTTCGCCTTTTCGGGCCATAAGATGTATGCTCCAATGGGTATTGGGGTGCTCTACGGCAAACGGGAACTGCTGGAAAAAATGCCATCGTTTCTCACCGGGGGTGAGATGGTGGAATATGTTGAAGAGCAGGACGCTTCTTTCAAGGCAATACCGTATAGGTTCGAAGCGGGTACGCCTAATGTGGAAGGGGCGGTTGGCCTGGCTGCCGCCATCGACTATTTACATTCCCTATCCTGGGAAGCGATTTACACCCATGAGCATGAACTTACTGCGTACGCCTTGAATAAACTGATTGAAATCCCTTATGTGAAGATATACGGTCCGACTGAGGCCGAGGGGCGGGGACCAGTGATCTCCTTCACGCTGGAAGGGTGTCATCCCCACGATGTAGCTACAATCGTTGATGCTGAAGGTGCAGTTGCGCTAAGGGCAGGCCATCACTGTGCCCAACCGCTCATGAAGTTCCTTCAGGCGCCTGCAACAGCACGGGTGAGTTTCGCTTTGTACAACACGAAGGAAGAAATCGATCAGTTTATAACCAGCCTAAAGTTGGTAAGGAGGTGGTTGGGCTATGAATCTTGATTCGCTCTACACCCAATTAATTCTGGAACACAGCAGGAATTGTTCCAATAAACGCCATTTAGAATGCGCCACCTGCAGCAAAAGGGGCTACAATCCCAGCTGTGGTGATGACATTACACTTGAACTGCAGCTGGATGGGGACAGAATAGTTGATGCTGCTTTCACCGGTGATGGGTGTGCCATCTCCCAGGCATCCACATCCATCATGATTGATCTAATCAGAGGTCGCTCAGCGG
>DGFC01000160.1:9608-10340 GCA_002391465.1 Firmicutes bacterium UBA3910
AGGAGCTTGCGCTTCTGGACGAAGCTATCGCTTTCCGCAACATCGCAAACATGCCAGCGAGGGTAAAATGTGTGGTGCTCGCCTGGCACACACTCCAAAAGGCCGTACAAGAAGCAAACTCCCCCAACTCGCAGTGAGCGGGGGAGTGTGAATCGACAATCTTGGTTGAAGCTTGTTGCAGATTAAGCGGTTTCCGTTTCTAACTTGTTCTTTTGAGTCCTGGTGACGTCCTTTTCGCGCCAGGCTCCTTTTCTGTAAAGGGCATAGGTGATCAGGGCACCCATTGTCCAGGAGATGACCAGGGAAATATAGGTGGATTCAGGCCGACCCGTAGGGAATTGGGGACTGCGCGTTAGATAGGCAATGCCGTAAGCCAAGGGGACCCGGATGATCACAGTTGTGATCAAGGAAATCCACATGGGTGTCATGGTATCGCCGGCACCCCGCATCGTTCCTGAGAGGCTTTGGGTTACAGCCACCGCAATGTAACCAACTGCCAAGATCCGAAGCAACCGCATACTTAGAGTGACCAATTCCTCCGTCTGGGTGAATGCGTTCATCAGATAGCGGCCAAAGACCACGACAGTCAGCGTTAGGAAAACGGAGACCATTACCGCCATTAATGTACCGTGCTTTGTACCCTGGTCAACCCGATCCATTCTCTTGGCACCAATGTTCTGACCAGCAAAGGTGGTCATGGCACTGCCAAAGGAGAAGTTGGGCATCATGGCA
>DGFC01000160.1:10473-15721 GCA_002391465.1 Firmicutes bacterium UBA3910
TTGGGCATCATGGCAAAACCGTCCACGCGCATAACTATCACGTTTGCCGCAATGACCATCTCACCAAAAGTGTTGGTTAGGCGTTGGACAAGGATGATAGCCAGGGAGAAGATGGCCTGGGTAACACCGGAGGGCAGTCCCAGCTTTACAACTTGCATGGCTAGCCTTTTGTCCACGCGGAGCATTGACCAGTTCAGCTCAAAGTGCTCTTTCATGCTGAGCAGCTTGAACAGGCAGAGTACGGCGGAAATGCCTTGTGCGATTATAGTCGCTAGTGCCACCCCGGGAACACCCATATTGAAACGGACAACAAAAAGAATGTCCAATGCAATGTTTAACACGGTTGAGACGAGCAGGAAGATGAGGGCGGAGAAGGAGTCACCTAGACCACGCAGTACCCCTGCCAAGATATTGTAATAAGAAAACCCGGCAGCACCGAGGAAAAAGATCTTCAAATAATCAGTGCACCAATCGATAATGGACGGAGGCGTATTCAGCAGTTCCAACAGAGGTCGGGCGGTTAACGGCCCAATGACCATAATGATTAGGGAAGTTACTGCCGTTAGGGTGATGCAGTTCCCAATAACTAGCGAAAGATTCTCTCTATCTTTGGCCCCGAAAAACTGGGAGACCATAATGCCGGCACCAACTGCAATGCCCACAAAAAGGACCAACAGAAGGTTAAGGATGGGTCCGGCGCTGCCTACAGCAGCCAGGGCGTTATCGCCGATATAGCGGCCTACGATAATGGAGTCCGCTGTATTATAAAACTGTTGGGCAATGTTGCCTAGCAGAAGTGGAACGGAAAATCCAAGAATTCGTTTCCAGGGTGTTCCCTGGGTTAGATCTTTAGCTGCGAACAGCCCTTTGCCTTTAGCCATAGACAACCTCCTCATGTCCAAAAAAAGAAAGCCAGTGTGGCTCTCTCCGTATATGTTCTAATCTTAGTCTTCCTTACCACGACTGTCAAGAAGCTGCCTGCACGCAGGGTCATATTTTTCGGCGCATTGAAGGCATTGTGCGGTCCCATGGCGAATTGTAAGTGGGTATTTGGCTATCTACCGAAATCATCGTTTTGTCGGAGACGAAGAACTAGACTGCGGGGTAAGGAATATGGAAAACCAGACTAATAAGGCGTATCTGGCCGCGACTTCTTACGCTGTAATTATCGGCCTTTCTTTTTTGTGTTCGAAAGTTGCCCTCCAGTACGCCTCGCCAATGGATGTGTTAGCTTTTCGCTTTTCAGTCTCTTTTCTTGCTTTTCTTGTGTTGAAGCGTATCAGCGGAATTGAGATACAGATGTCACTTAAGCGCTTGGTTACAATGAAGAGACAGGCCATATGCTATCCCGTATTCTTTTTCAGTCTTCAAGCTTTTGGGCTGATGAATGCGTCTTCAGCAGAAGGGGGCATTATTCATGCCTCAGCTCCTGTATTTGTCATGATTTTCGCCCGGTGTTTTCTCCAAGAACGTCTGAGCCGTGCCCAGAAGATCTCCGTACTTGTGTCTGTAAGTGGGGTAATCTTCATCCTGCTTATGAAAGGAGCCTCGATAGACCTTGCTAATTTCAAAGGACTTACTCTGCTCGTTCTGTCCGTTCTTTTCTTTGCGGGCTACAACGTCTTGGCCAGAAAGCTGGGCAAGGGTTTTACTACCTGGGAACTGAGTTATGTAATGATGGCATTGGGAGCCTTCGTCTTCCTTATTGTGTCTGTGGGCAGCCACCTAATCCTGGGCTCCTTAGCCGATTTGCTCTTACCGGTGCGGAGTGGAAATTTCATTGCAGCGATTTTGTACTTGGGGGTTCTTTCGACTATGGGTTCGGCAGTGCTCAACAACTACGCCCTCTCAATTCTGGAGGCTTCCCGGGTGAGTGTTTTTGGCAATCTGGGTACTATCATCTCCCTGGTTGCCGGAGTGCTTTTTCTCAATGAAACGCTGCACTACTATCATCTATTGGGGACTGCCTTGATTGTTCTCGGTGTAATAGGTACGAACTATTTCGCCCAGAAGCAGACTGAAGTAACAGTGGGCCATTAACAATTGCAGGAATGGACCTGTCTAGGCCTGAAATATGGAGACTCTGAGGAGGTTTTACCATGACAGCGATAGGACGGGAGTTTTTAGAGAAGACAAAATACAAGTACGCTGCAGTTTCCGATCAGGAGCTTGGCCTGCCTCAGCCACCCCTCCAACTGACTCATCCGGAGGATTCCGACCCGGTGGAACTGCCTGCGCCGAAGCAGGTTGAGGTTAAGGAGCTGCCGTTAAGGGAAGCTATTGATAACAGGAAGAGTGTGCGGGACTATACAGGGGAAAGTCTCACCCTTGGGGAGTTATCTTTCCTGCTGTGGTGTACCCAGGGTGTAAAAGAAGTTACTCAGCGCCCGGTAACAATTAGGACTGTCCCCTCAGCCGGGGCCCGCCACGCATTTGAAACCTACCTTTTGGTGAACAACGTTTTGGGCCTAGAGCCTGGTCTTTACCGCTACCTGGCCCTAGAACATAAACTTCTGCCCGTCAACCTGGTTTCCGGCGTGAGCGAGCAGATCGCTGCAGCAGCAGGGGGCCAGGACATTGTGGCGGACAGTGCGGTTACCTTTATTTGGAGCGCCGTGGCTTATCGTATGACATGGAGGTATGGGGAGCGGGGATACCGCTACCTATTTCTTGATGCAGGTCATGTCTGCCAGAATCTCTATTTAGCTGTACAGGCCGTGGGATGCGGTGCCTGCGCAATTGGATTTTTTGACGATGATGCGTTAAATGCGCTATTGACCTTGGATGGTGTAGAGCAGTTCGTAGTTTACCTGGCTGCGGTCGGGAAAACGAAGAAGTAGTAGGGGAGGTGTGCGTTTGAAGAGAGAGACATATACAGAAGAAGCAAAGTGGTTAGCAGAAGTATACCATGAGCTGGACAGCCAACTGGCTCAGGTGCAGCAGAATCTGGACAAATATAGGACCGAAATGCGCAATATTCGCACATCCCTGCATGACCTGGATCTCCAGTCGCCCAGTCCGGGTAGGATGTCCGACGCGGCCCAACACATTGCCCAGTTGGAACACAGCGGCGGCTATTTTGGGTTGCAAAGAAAGCTTTGGGAGCAGCTGAAGGCGTCGGAAAAGGCTCCGTACTTCGGACGGATCGACTTTCATGAAGAGGGTCTGTCTGAGCGCGAAGCAATGTATATCGGGATTCGTTCTATTTTCGATCAAGCTACCGGTTGGCCCATAGTCTACGATTGGCGTGCGCCCGTTTCCAGTATGTTTTATGATTACGGGCTGGGGGAGGCGGAGTACGAGGGACCCGGTGGAGTCTACCGGGGTACTATCTATCTGAAGCGCCAATACAAAATCGAGGAGCGTAAACTGGTCTACATGTTTGATAATGATCTGAAGATTGACGATCAGATTCTCCAGGAAGTGTTGGCCAAACAAACTTCCCAGAAGATGCGCAATCTTGTGAACACCATTCAACGAGAGCAAAACAGGGCAATCCGAAACGATCGGGATGCCCTGCTGCTTGTGGAAGGTCCGGCGGGTAGCGGTAAGACGTCGGTGGCAATGCACCGCATAGCCTATCTTCTTTATCGACAACGTTCGTCTTTAAGCGCTGAGAACGTGCTTGTCTTCTCCCCCAGCAAAATCTTCAGTGATTACATTTCCAACGTTCTGCCCGAATTAGGCGAGGAAAACGTTCCTACTCTTACCTTTAAGGATTTCGCAGAGAGGTTTTTGAACTGGGAATTTGAAGTGGAGTCGCAGTTCGCCAGCCTGGAACGGCTAGCTAGGATGAGCGGTCCAAAGCGGCAGAAGGAACTTGAGATAATCGCCTTTAAGTCGTCCAATGAGTTTCTCCACGCTCTCGATCGTCTGGTTAAGCTGATTGAGGAAGAAGCGGCTAAATTCTCTGATATCCGTGTGATGGGGCGTAGGGTGATGACCAAACGGCAGCAGGAACGGCTGTTCAACGACAGCTATCGTTTTCTGCCCGTCCGTAGGCGTCTGGCCCAGATTTTCAGGCGTTTCCTCTATCTGCTCCGGCCGATCAAAAAGGAACTGATTAAAGAGATATTGGAGGAAGTCCGCACTTCACCGGCCTTCGAGGACGAGTCCTGGTGGACCATTGCCAGAGAAGCGATTGGACGAGTCCGCCGTGAACTGGACCCGGTCGTAACTCAGGTTCGTTCTAAGCTTCAGGTTGATCCGTACACTTGGTACCAGCGCCTTTGGACTGATCATGAGCTTTGGCAGCAGGCAGCCGGGGATCTTCCTTTCCCAGATCGGGGAAGGGAGAGTTTAGGTGTGTGGGAGCAGGGTATGATAGCCTTCTCCGACGTGCCCGGGCTGTTGTATCTAAAAGGGGAGTTGGAAGGATACCCCCGGGGTGATAAGTATCTCCATGTGATCGTGGACGAAGTCCAGGATTACGGGCCTCTGCAGTTGGCCTTCCTCACCAAAGCGTTTCCCAATGCACGGTTTACCTTTGTCGGTGACGCATACCAATCTTTAAGTCCGTTTTTCTGGGAAAACGCTGTCAGCAGGTTAGGGGATGCTTTCGGTGAGATAGAGCCCACTGTGATCAGTCTGACCAAGAGCTACCGTTCTACGCTGGAAATCTTCCAATTCTGCAACGCGGTCTTGGCCAGCGAACCTCAGGCCGAGAGTGTACTGCGGGAGGGCGAGAAGCCCATCATAGCTAGGCTGCCTGAGGAAGATGTACTGGAGAATATTAAGAAACACATTCTCTCTCTGCGGGTGCGTTACCCTACTGTGGCGGTTATCTGTCCTACGTTGGCAGAGTGTGAGGAGCTGTATTCTGAACTCAGCGGTGTAATGGACGATGAAAAAATCACCCTTGTGGATGAAAACCGGGTCGAATACCCGGCAGGAATCCTAGTCCTCCCAGTTTATCTGGCCAAGGGACTTGAGTTTGACGCAGTAGTCCTGCCTGAAGTAAACGATGTGGTGTATGCTGAGGAGTTTCAACGCCGTCTACTCTATGTGGCCTGCAGCAGGGCCCTGCATGCACTTAGATTGCTTTATACAGGGAATGTCTCTCCGCTCTTAGCGGAGGTACCTGAAAGTTTGTTTACCTGGGAGGAAGGCGCTGAATAGGTAGAGTATGGCCTGCATGACGGGGAACACTAGGAGGAGCAAGTATGGCAAGGCGTGGAGCAAGTGCGGGGAAAAAGAAAAATCTCCAGGTCTCTGACCTGGAGATAAAAATGGCAGGGGAGACAGGACT
>DGFC01000160.1:15977-19307 GCA_002391465.1 Firmicutes bacterium UBA3910
ATTGAGCTACTCCCCTGCGACATATTTATGATAGCATAGGAAGAGGTTAGGGTCAACCATTTTGGGCAGGAATTCACATTGACCTGTCTAAATACTTACTTTGTAATGATTTTCATAAAGGAGTGGAATATGTGGCAAAAGAGATTTTAGGGCAGGTGCCGGTAGGCATCTCCAATCGACACATCCATCTTTCACAGCAAGACCTGGAAACCCTTTTTGGGGAAGGTTATGAACTGACAGTGAGAAACGATCTGTCCCAAACCGGACAGTTTGCTGCGGAAGAAACATTGACCGTTGAAGGGCCCAAAAGGTCGCTTCAGAACGTAAGAATTCTGGGCCCAACCAGAAAGGAAACCCAAGTGGAGGTTTCTCGCACCGATGCCTTTACTTTAGGCGTCAAACCGCCGGTACGGGATTCCGGTTTTTTGACTGACACCCCGGGCATTACCCTGATAGGACCGAAAGGCAAGGTGACGCTTGATAAGGGAGTTATCATTGCCCAGCGCCATATTCACATGTCACCTGCAGATGCGGAGCGTTTTGGAGTTCAGGATAAGGATATCGTATCTGTTCGGGTTGGCGGCGAACGGGGCACTGTTTTTAACAATGTGCTAATTCGGGTGCGCGAGGATTTCGTACTCGAAATGCACATCGATACGGATGAGGCAAACGCGGCAATGCTCAACAACGGTGAGTTGGTTGAGGTGTTCCGTTAAGGAGAGGGAGGAGAAAATGGATCTACAGAAAATAGCGAACGTTATTAGAGGTTTGTCCGCGGACGCGGTGGAAGCGGCGAAGTCGGGCCATCCGGGAGCCCCCCTGGGCCTGGCAGACGTGGGTTCAGTTATTTATTTCGATGTTATGAAACATAACCCGGCCAATCCTAACTGGCCCAATCGGGACCGCTTTGTCCTTTCAGGTGGACACGGCTCCATGCTTCTTTATTCCCTGCTGCACCTATCCGGGTACCAGGTAACGATGGATGATCTTAAGAATTTCCGTCAGTTAGGTTCCAACACACCTGGCCACCCCGAATACGGTGACACAGACGGCGTAGAGACCACCACCGGGCCGCTTGGCCAGGGGATTGGCAACGCTATTGGTATGGCCATTGGCGAAAAAATGGCCGCTGCCAGGTACAACCAACCAGGTTACGAGATTGTCAATCACTATACTTATGTGCTCTGCGGCGATGGTGACCTGATGGAAGGCGTCAGTGCTGAAGCCTCCTCGTTAGCAGGGCATCTTGGCCTTGGCAAGTTGATCATGATCTACGACTCCAATGAGATCACAATTGAAGGGGCAACCGGCCTGTCCTTTACCGAGTCTGTAAAAGACCGCTACGCTGCTTATGGCTGGCAGGTTCTCGAGGCTGACGGCCACAACATTGCCGATCTTCAGGAAAAACTGGCGCAAGCCAAGGAGAATACTACCCAACCGACCATTATCATCGCTCGTACGCGTATTGCAAAAGGCGCACCCACCAAGGAAGGTACCGCAGAGAGCCACGGTGCACCGTTAGGTGAAGAGGAGATCGTTGGACTTAAAGAGGCTTTGGGACTTCCTACCGATGAGAAATTCTATGTTCCTGCCGATCTGCAGAACCTACCCGAACTGATGAAACAGCGCGGGGAGCAATACGAAGCGGATTGGAATAAGCTGTTTGAGTCTTGGTCCAAGGAATATCCGCAACTGCGGAAGGAGTGGGATGAGGCAACAAGTCAAATCCTGCCCGATCTGAGCGAAGTTCTCACCATGTTCGGCCCCGATGCCAAGATGGCGAGCCGTGCATCCAGCGGTCAGGTGTTAAATGCTATTGCCAAATTGGTGCCCAATTTGGTGGGTGGCTCAGCTGACCTGTCGCCCTCCAATAACAGCTGGCTGAATGGGGAAGGAGTTGTAACGCAGGGTGATTTCGCCGGCCGGAACTTTAACTTCGGTGTGCGTGAGCACGGTATGGCAGCCATCCTCAACGGCTTGGCGCTCTACGGCCTCTTTAGGGTCTACGGTGCAACCTTCTTGATCTTTTCCGACTACATGCGACCCAGCATGCGTTTAGCTGCGCTTATGAAGCTACCGGTAGTTTACATTCTGACCCATGACTCCCCCTACGTAGGGGAAGACGGTCCAACCCATCAGCCGATAGAAACTACCGAATCGCTGCGTCTCATTCCCAACTTGAGCGTGTTCCGTCCGGCAGATGCAGAGGAGACTGCTTGGTCCTGGGTCGAGGCATTGAAACGGAAGGATGGTCCAAGCGCTCTCGTCTTAACCCGTCAAGCCTTGCCCATGCTGGATAAGCCGAAAGGCTGGGATTTCACCAAGGGCGGTTATGTTGTGCGGGAGGAACAAGAGGAACTGGGAGTTGTTGTGGTTGCCGCAGGTAGTGAAGTTGCCTTTGCCATTGAGGCAGCGAAAAAGGCGGAAAAACCGGGCTTTGGTGTACGGGTGGTATCAATACCGAACCGCTGCGTCTTCTTGAGCCAGGAGAAGAGCTACCGCAATAAAGTGGTACCTACCAATGTTCCCACGCTGGCCGTTGAATTAGGTGTTGGCGCAGGTTGGTACGCCATCAATCCGGAAGGTAAAATCGATGTGTTCAGTTTAGAGCGCTTTGGTGCAAGCGGACCGGGCCAACAGGTCGTGGAGTACCTTGGCTTCACGGTAGACGCATTAGTAGAGCGCATTCAGAAACTAGCAGAGTAAGAAAAATGAAGGGGCCGCCTTGGGCGGCCCTCAATTTTTTCGCCTTTATTCTAGTAGTCTCTAAAATACGAGCTCCCACCGCCATAATGGCTTTGGGTCTGACTTTGGGTTGGAAATTGGTTTTCGTAACCCGCGAATTTTCGGTGTTCTTTCGCTATTTGGCTGGGCTGCTCAGGATGGAGCGAATACCAGCCTTTTTCAAACATGAGATTAAACACATTCCGACAGGCGTGATGGGTTTCGTTCAGGATGTGCAGAACATCCTGGAATAGGTCCTGGTGACTTGCCTCCCGCACAAAAACATTGAAGCCATCTGTCAGATACTTCTCTGTGGCTAATATGTCGTTTAAGCGATCCCGGTCGCTGAACTCCTGGCCTTTTTCAAATGGGGAGCTGGGATTTTTAATCGTTGGGTTAGTTGACCCCTGGTAAGGCTGTTGATAGCCCCCATAGGAACCGCTGCGGTTGTTCATACTGACCCTCCTAGCTATTGCTGAAATTGTTGATATGGATAGTGTTCGTGATCGTGCTCCACGTTGCTGAGATGGTTAAGCAGAATGTTGTAATGTGTTTGGTGTAGATGGCTGATCTGCTCTAACTGGTGCCTGTCTCTTATACACATCT
>DGFC01000166.1:0-766 GCA_002391465.1 Firmicutes bacterium UBA3910
ATCCGGTTCTCCAATTCGAACATACATTGTACACCTGCCTTCCTTTGTCTCAATCAACCCCAAGAAGTACACACTGAGATTAACTTAACAGACGCCCTCCGACTTAAGCGGAGAGCGTCCCGGATTCGATGACAATTAGGGGGATTACAGGGCGCTAAGCATAGTTCCTGCACCCGTCTATCATTAGTTATTTTGTACTTCACTTCAATGCTTAGTTAGTAAACGAAGCAGTTCTAAGAGACCAGATTACATCCTATCTAATTGACCTTATTCAGCGTCCTTGTGAGATACTCCCTCAATTGTGCTGCGATCGTATCTCTAACCTTCCGAAACTGCTCCATGATTTCCTCTTCAGTTCCCGTTGCTTTGGCCGGATCGGAAAATGGCATGTGAAGCCTTTTTACAGTTGGCGGAGTTGTGGGACATCTCGTGTCCGCATCATCGCAGAGAGTGATCGCGTAATCCATTTGGCTTAGGAGGATTGGATCAATTTCGTCTGATGTCTGTTGGGATATGTCAATCCCTATTTCAGCCATGACCTTGATTGCTCTCGGGTTGACCCCGTGGGCCTCTAGTCCCGCGCTGAAAACCTCTACTCTGTTCCCACCTATTTTTTTTGCTAACCCCTCCGCCATTTGACTGCGGCATGAGTTTCCAGTGCACAAGAACATGATCTTAGTCTTTTTGGACACTTGTATTCCTCCCTGTACGTACTCTTGTGATTGCGGATAGAGTCAGCGTCCTGCTGTCAAGTCCGATAGGCTAT
>DGFC01000166.1:1095-2849 GCA_002391465.1 Firmicutes bacterium UBA3910
CTTTCCACAATATCATACTTAGCCGCATCAATTACAAGCAGCGGAGACAGATTGTATTCGGAGAAGTACGCTTCGTATTCCCGATTGAGGTTTTCCCAATAATCCCTTTCAACGATCTGTTCGTAGTCCCGGCCCCTCTTTTTGATTCGCTCAATGGCCGAGTCCGTGTCGATCTGCAGGTAAACCATCAACTTCGGTGCTGCCACATGGTCAAGCATGTTTTTGAGCAGATCCCGATACAAAATAAACTCATCCTTCTCCATGTTCCCTTCTTCATACAGCCGCTTGGCAAAAATCATGTCCCCGTAGATACTGCGATCCATGATTGTAGGTTTACCTAGTCTGGCTGCTTTTTTAAGCATCTCAAATCTCCGGTTGAGGAAGAAGACCTGCAGGGGGAAAGAGTATCGCTTGCGGTCGTGATAGAACCTATCTAAAAGCGGATTGTCTTCCACCGGCTCCCGGAAACACGGGATCCCCAGTTCCTCCGATAACATCTCCATATAAACAGTCTTACCTGCACCAACAGTAGCATCGATCACAATTGATTCATTCGACCTGTTTCGTTTCAGCAATGAGAAAAACTCCTTGTACATATAAATATCCTCCTCGGCGACAGCTGTAGTACGTCCGTAATCACATTAAACACAATATGTAGTAATACGTCAACGGCTGGGCACAATATATCCCGTCCATACACAAAAATCATTCACTCCGAGAAACTCCAAATAGGGTTCTCTAAATTCTTCTAGGTGCCAGCGAGAAAACCTGTTCCTTGAGGGGATTGTCAGAGAAGGAAGACGAGTGTACCCTTAACGTCCACTTTTTCTTGGCCATTTACAGCAGACTCGTCCCAGCTTGGCTGCCAAATATGATTCGTGTTCCTCGGGCCTAGACTATGTGTAGGTCTGGGCAACTTAGTGCAGCAAAAAGCGGCTGTTGTCATCGCCAACAGCCGCTTTCTCTTTTACCAGCTCAATTTGCTCAAACGTTCTATGGCCTTCAGCACATCTTCCCTGCGGCCAAAGGCGGTAAAGCGGAAGAACCCCTCCCCCTGCTGCCCGAAGCCTGCGCCGGGGGTACCCACAATACCGTACTCTTGCAGAAGGTAGTCGAAAAACTCCCAAGATCCCACGCCGCCAGGGCACTGCAGCCAGATGTAGGGGGCGTTTCTGCCGCCCGTGAACCACAGGCCCAGTTCCTCCAAGGCAGCGGAGATAAGGCGAGCGTTTTCCATGTAATACTTAATGTTCTCCTGGGCCTGCTGCAGCCCGTCGTCAGTGAAGACGGCCGCGGCGGCTCGCTGGACGATGTAGGACACTCCGTTGAACTTGGTGGTCTGACGCCTAAGCCACAGCTCGTTCAGGCTCACGCCCACCCTAACCAGTTCATGGGGCACCACTGTGTGGCCGCAGCGTACACCGGAAAAACCAGCCGTTTTGGAGAGGGAACAGATCTCAATGGCACAGCGCTTGGCACCTTCAATTTCGTAAATACTGGTAGGGAGACCAGGATCTTGGATAAACGCCTCATAGGCACTGTCAAAGAGGATCACCGCCTCCCGCTCCAAAGCCCAGTCCACCCACTGCTGGAGCTGTCCCCTGCTGTACACGGCGCCGGTAGGGTTGTTCGGGGAGCAGATGTAAACGATATCCGCCTCCAGATCGGGGCTGGGCAGAGGAAGAAAATCATTCTGCACGGTGCCGGCTAGGTACTGAATCTGCCGGCCGGCCATGGTATTCGTATCCACGTAA
>DGFC01000166.1:3155-4137 GCA_002391465.1 Firmicutes bacterium UBA3910
GGCCAGCTCCACACCCTTGCTGGCGTAGTAGCGGCAGACGGCCTGCCGGAGAAAACCATAACCCTGTTCATCGCCGTAGCCCCGGAAAGTCTCGGCCCTCCCCATCTCGCCTACCGCCTGCTGCATGGCCGAAACCACCACAGAACTCAGGGGCAGTGTCACATCGCCGATACCGAGGCGGATAATCTCTTGCTTTGGGTTTTGCTCCTCATACTCCCGCACCTTCTGGGCAATAAGGGTAAAAAGATAGCGGTCTTTGAGGTTGAGAAAGCCCGGACAGATCTTCATAGGCGTCCTCCGTAGACCAAAGGCATCCTGCGCTTGTGTTCGCTGGTCCGGTGATACCTTTCCATGATATCCCGCTCCTCTTCCGTGACAGAACCCCCCAAGAGAAAGGTGTCGATGCATCCATAGCTGATGCCCATCTCCCCTTCGTCCGTCTGGCCGTCGTACAGGCCAGCCGAAGGTTCCTTGTCCAGAATGGCAGCAGGTGCCTCCAAAAAACGCAGGAACTGGTAAACCTCCGTAGCAGTGAGGTCAGCGATGGGATTGAAATCGCATGCACCGTCACCCCACTTGGTGAAGTACCCCATGTAAGTCTCGCTTCTGTTACCGGTACCGGCAACCAGCCTGTTTTCACTGGCGGCCACCGCGTAGAGCACGGTCATGCGCAGGCGGGGCGCCACATTCACTAGGGCCGACTCTGTAGGGGAAGTCACTATCCCGAGGGCGGCCTCCAGTGCACTTAAGGGCGGTTGGAGATCCACCACTCTGGTTTCAATGTTGAAGGCTTTGGCTACCTCTGCGGCATCCATTCGATCCTGCTGGTAGCTGCGCTGGGAACGGCAGGGCATAATCAGACCCACAGTGTTGTCCCAGGCCAACTTACAGAGAATCCCCACCAGGGCACTGTCCTTGCCGCCGCTGTTGCCGAACACAATGCCCTGGGCGTTAGCGGTAAGCAGGCACCTCCGGATAAAGC
>DGFC01000166.1:4369-11602 GCA_002391465.1 Firmicutes bacterium UBA3910
AACTCGGGATGATACTGCACCCCCACGAAAAAGGGATGATTCCTCAGCTCCACCGCTTCCACCAAGCGGCCATCGGGGGAGGTTCCGCTTAGGCTTAAGCCGTGCTGCGCCAGGATGTCCCTGTACGCGTTATTCACTTCAAATCTATGCCTGTGCCGCTCGCTGATCTGGTCCTGGCCGTACAGCCGGTGCAGTAAGGAACCGGCGGCGATCCGGCAGGGATAAGCGCCCAGCCGCATCGTGCCACCTTTAGTTGTGATACCCTTCTGCCCTTCCATCAAATCGATCACCCTATGGGGCGAACTCTCCTCGAATTCAGCTGAGTTGGCCTCCTGCAGGCCACAGACATGGCGAGCAAACTCGATTACCGCAACCTGCATGCCCAGGCAGATCCCCAGAAAGGGGATTCCCTTCTCCCGGGCATAGCGGCAGGCGGCAATTTTCCCCTCAACGCCGCGCTCCCCAAACCCGCCGGGGATGATCATTGCATCAGTCCCCTCGAGCAGCTCAAAAGTGTTTTCCCCAGTTACTTCCTCACTGTTTACCCATTTGATGTCCACATGCACACCCAAGGCATAGCCGGCGTGGTTCAGACTTTCAACGATGGACAGATAAGCGTCCTGGAGCTTTGTGTATTTACCCACCATGGCGACAACCACCCGGCCGAAGCGGGCGTGGATTCTCTCCACCAGCTCTGACCATTCCCCCAGATCCGGAGCCGGAGTGTTCAGCCCCAGCTCCCGACACACCACCGCATCAAGGCCGGCTTTCTGCAGCATGAGGGGCGCTTCATACAGGTTCGACAAGGTGAGGTTTTCGATCACGCAGTCCGGTTTCACACTGCAGAACAAAGCAATCTTGGCGCTCAGCTGCTCCGGCAGGGGCCGATCCGTCCGAGCCACGATAATGCTGGGGGAAATACCTAACGAGCGCAATTCCCTTACGGAATGCTGGGTGGGCTTGGATTTGTGCTCCCCGGCCCAGCTGAGGTAAGGTACTAGGGTCACGTGGATGAAGAGGCAGTTTTTGATGCCCTGCTGCCGAGAGATCTGCCGGATAGCCTCCAAAAAAGGCTGGCTTTCCATGTCACCCACCGTTCCGCCGATCTCGGTAATCAGCACATCCGCCTGGCTTTTCTCCGCTGCCCGGTAGATAAAGTCCATAATCTCCCCGGTAATGTGGGGAATGACCTGCACCGTACTGCCCAGGTAGCCTCCGGAACGCTCCCGACTGAGCACACTCCAGTACAGCTTACCAGAGGTTAAGGTGGAAAAGGCGGTGAGATCTTCATCCATAAACCGTTCATAGTGGCCCAAGTCCAGGTCTGTTTCCGCTCCATCATGGGTCACAAACACTTCCCCGTGCTCGTACGGGCTCATGGTACCAGGATCCACGTTCATATACGGATCAAGTTTGAGGGGAGCCACCCCCAGTCCCCGCTGCTTGAGCAGCCTGCCCAGGCTGGCCGCTGTAATCCCTTTGCCCAAACCTGACACTACTCCACCGGTGATGAAAATAAATTTGGTCACGGTTTCAACCCCAATCTGTTGGCTTACCAATGTCCGGCTACAATGAATCATCCTCCTTGTTTTTCTGCGAGAATTGTAACACACTAGACCATCGATGCGAACCCTTTTTTTGGTAAAATTGTTGCGATGTTGTTCCCCTTCCATTGTGGACAAAAAAACAACCTGAACAGTTGCACCATACACTGTTCAGGTTGTTCTTCCATTAGCTCAAAACATGGACCGGAGCTTAAGTCTTTAGTAAAAGACTCAGTGATATATACCGGTTATATGTGTCTCTCCAGCAGGACGCGGATGATCCTCTCGACGTTTTCTTGGATGTGGGGGTTAGTCTTGGTGCGCTTTTCCCGTGTGAGACCGATCACCATCTCTTGGTGGATCTGAGTTGGTTTATCCGAGAGCACAACCACCCGATCAGCCAGCATAACCGCCTCGTCTGGATCGTGGGTAGTGAAGAGTAGAGCGAACCCCTCCTGTTCGTGTTCTGTCAGGAGAAGCCGCTGTAGGTCAAATTTCAGGGCCAGATCGAGGGACTTAAAGGGTTCGTCCATTAACAGCAGCTGAGGCTTAATTGCTAAAGCTCGGACCAGCTCCAGCCTCTGTTTCATCCCGCCGCTCAGCTGGGCGGGATAGGAGTCTTTGTAGGCTAAAAGACCCGTTTTCTGCAGAAGTTTCTCCCTCACTTCTTTCCCTTCCTGTGCCGCCAAGAAGTTGTCCTGCACAAACCTAATGTTACCCTCCACCGTTTTCCAGGGAAGTAGGCGCGGTTCTTGGAAAACATAAGCCAGGCGAAGGCTGGGGCTCTGCCTTAACGTTCCTCGATCAGGTGCTGCTATGCCAGAGATAATGTTGAGCAGTGTTGTCTTCCCACACCCAGAGGGACCAATCAAGGCAATAATCTCGCCGGCCTGGACTGTGAGGGAAATATCTGCGAGTACCTTCAGCTCCCCGCTGGTGTTTTTGAAGCCCTTATGGATCTGGTTTAGTTCTAGGGTTATCGTGTTCTTAGTCATGCCGCTTCCACCTTGTCACCCTTTTGTTTAGGGGAGTTAAGATCCCGTATTCAAACACCAGCATCAACAAGATTAAAACGATGGCCCAGGCGAAGAGCTTCTCCGTTTCCAGATTGGCGTTGGCCATACTGATGACAAAGCCAATTCCGCTGGAACTGCCGATGAACTCCGCAAAGATTGTAGATTTCCAGGCAAAGGACAAACCCAAGCTAACTGCAGAGACAACATGGGGAACTAGAGCAGGAAGATAAACGTCTAGCATTATTTTTCTTCTGGAACAACGGTACACCTCAGCCATTTCCACGAGTCTCAAGTCAACGCTCTCCAAACCGGAAAAAATGTTGATAAACACCACCGGAAAGGTGACGATGAAGATCAGGAAAATGGGAGTTAAATCATCCGCAATGCCAAACCAAATGACGGCTAACACGATCCAAATGACCGGTGGGATAATCTGAGTAACTGTAATGATAGGACGGAATAGATCCTGCAGAAAACGGCAGGTGGAAAAGAGCAAAGCGGTGAACATGCCCGCCACCAGCGCGGCAGAATAACCCAGCAAAGTCCTCCGGAAAGTGATGAGCGTGCTTGCCCAAAGCGACCCCGACTGCCACAATTTCTGCAGCGCCTGGAACGTCTCTTGGGGTGAAGGCAGAATGAGGGGATGGTAGTTTTGGGATAGTTTGTGCCAGAAAATAAGCACTACTATGATGCCAGTAGTGCTTAATATTCTTCTGGTCAGATTATTACCTTTGGAAATAGAAGTCTTCATCGGGAAGCTTACCACCTATCATCTCGGGGTACATCTCTAATATGGCTGAAAAATACCGGTTTATCAAGTCCCGCACCTCAGCATCAGAGTAGAGATTAAGGTTAACTCTCTGAAATGATGCTTCTGCCACTGCCGCCGGCTGGTTGAAGTACCGTTCAGCAAGCAGCGCCGCTTCAGCCGGGTTATTCTTGACCCATTCCACACCTTCCTGGTAGAAGGCGTTGAGAGTGTTCATCAGAGTAGGATTCTCCCTAGCAAAATCTCCCCGGGCAAAGAGACCAACAAAGGGGATCCGATCATCGCCTTCATGTAGTTTGGCCCATTCTGCCTGCAGATCAAGGGAGAGGACAGCCTGGTCGTAATTCAGCAGTGTAATGCTCACCATGGGCTCAGGCAGGACAATGGCATCGAGCTGGCCCAACTGAAAGCTTCTAGCACCATTGTTGCTCGGCAGATAAACAAACTCCACCTGGGCAGGATCCACTCCGTTTTCCTGGAGGAAATAGCGGACTAGAAAGTCCACCGGTCCACCCATGAGAGGTAGACTTAACGTTTTACCCACCAAATCGGACCACGAATCCGCTTGAAAGCCATTGGTCAGTAAATAATCGATGCCCCAAATGTTGGTATTGAGAAGGGTCAGGTCGATCCCTTTGTTATACGCTTTCGCTCCCACATTCACTCCAGTAACAAGTAGGTCAATCTCGTTCTTGGAGATCAGGGCAAGCCCCCGCTGATGATCGGGTGAAATTACAATGTCCAGCTCCATTTTCCCCTGGTCCTTCAGCCAGAGCAGGGGCAGAGCCCCCACTGTGGGGGGCGTCTGCACCGTTATTGTCTCCACCTCAGCACACACAGCCGAGCCGGCACAAATCAGAACCAAATACATGGTTAGGAGCAGCCTTGGTATACTCCGCCCTTTTTTCATGGCTCACATCCTCCATTCACTCTCTAGCGAACCCGATAGCTGGTGTGCAGCAGATGATGGGATTTACCGCCTAAAGGCTCACCCAGGAACTCTTCGTACAATCTGATCACATCTGGATTCTCATGGGACTTACGGATGGTATTGCTCTGGTCAAGGGAGGCCAAACCTTGCGCCCGTTTCCCTTTGGCTTCCAGGTCGTTTGTAATGGGCTGGCCGCCACCGCCCACGCAGCCGTGGGGACAGGCCATAATCTCAATCCAGTCATACTCCGAAGTGCCTGCCTTAATCTCATCCAGGACTTTGGCTGCATTGGCTAGGCCGCTTACAATACCGATTTTGTAGGTGCGGTCCGCAATTTCCACCTCTGCCTCCCTCACACCCATAATGCCTAAATTCAATTTCTCCAGCGGCTCGCCCGTTAAGACCTCTTTTACCGTGCGGAGCGCCGCTTCCGTCACACCGCCGCTCGTGCCAAAAATTGTTGCGGCACCGGTTGCTTGTCCCAGAATTTGATCGTAGCTGTCGTCTTTCAAATTCAAGAAGTCGATACCAGCTTCTTTGATCATGCGGGCCAGTTCACGGGTAGTCAGGACCGCATCCGTATCCCTATATCCGCTGTGGCGGTGCTCCTCTCGAGCCCCTTCGTACTTCTTAGCTGTGCAGGGCATTATTGAGACGGTGAAAACATCGCCTGGGTCCACATTGACCTGCTCAGCGTAATACGTCTTGACGATGGTGGAAAACATCTGCTGGGGCGATTTCGCAGTTGAGATATGATTCAATAAATCCGGGTAGTTTTGTTCTGCGAATTTCACCCAGCCTGGACAGCAGGATGTGATATGGGGTAGGTTTTTGTTCCCCTGGATGCGCTGAATAAACTCGTTGCCTTCTTCTAAAATAGTAAGGTCAGCACTGAACTCGGTGGAAAACACTTTCTCAAAACCAAGTTTTCTTAAGGCCGCGATCAACTTTCCGGTCACGACTGTGCCCGGTTCTAAGCCAAACTCCTCACCGATGCTCACCTGAATGGTGGGGGCAGTCTGCACCACCACGTATTTAGCCGGATCTTCTAAAGCAGCCCAGACCCGCTCAATGTCACTTACCTCGGTGATGGCACCCACCGGGCAGACAGCGGCACATTGGCCGCACTTGGCACAGTTCACTTCACTTTGGGGCAGATCAAAGGCGGTAGTAACCATTGCCTCAAAGCCCCGTCCGGAAAACTCCAGCGTGCCGACGCCTTGGATTTCCCTACAGACTCGCACGCAGCGACCGCAGAGGATGCATTTATTCGGATCACGTTTTAGGGCTACCCCTGCTGTGTCGGGCTTTAGGTTCCGTTTCTCGCCCTCGAACCGCTCCACAGATTCGCGAGTGATGCCTAGATTGTAAGTGAGGTCCTGCAGCTCACAGCTGCCGCTCCGGTCGCAGCCCAGGCAATCCTGGGGATGGTTCGCCAGCAGCAGCTCAACATTCAACCTTCTGGCCTTCCGTGCCCTGGCACTGCGGGTACTGATTTTCATGCCATCGTAAACAGGCGCTACGCAGGAAGCGAGCAGCCGTTTGGAGTTCAAATCCTCCACCACACAGACCCGGCAGGAACCATCGAGGGATAGGGCGGGGTGGTAACATAGAGTTGGAATCTCGACCCCAGCCATCCGAGCGGCCTCCAAAACGGTAGTACCTGCATCTACCTCTACCAACTGGTCATCTATTGTTAAGGTGATCTTGCTCATCAACCCATACTCCTTTCCTATTCCGCTCCTAACCCTGTGTAATGGCCTTGACGGGGCATTTACCGGCGCAGATACCGCAGCTGATGCAAACCTCAGGCTGAATCACATGGGGTTTCTTCCGTTCACCGCTGATTGCTCCCGTGGGACAGACCCGAACGCAGGCTGTACAGCCGATACAGGCCTCCTGGTTAATCTCGTAGGCCGCACTCATCCCGGCGCACACATTAGCGGGACAGCGTTTGTCCTTAATGTGGGCTTCATACTCGTCCCGGAAGTGATGTAAGGTGCTGAGCACAGGTGTGGGAGCAGAACCGCCTAATTGGCAGAGGGAAGTGTTGATAATATGCTCACCCAACTCTTCCAAAAGTTCCAGATCCCCTTCCCTGCCCTCTCCAGAGCAGATGCGATCGAGGATTTCCAGCATCCGCTTAGTTCCTTCCCGGCAGGGAGTACATTTACCGCAGGATTCGTTCTGGGTAAATTTAAGGAAGAACCTGGCCACATCCACAACACAGGTGCTGTTGTCCATTACGACCATACCGCCCGAACCCATCATGGCTCCCGCTTCCTGCAGGGACTCATAATCAATGGGCAGATCCAAGAGGTCAGCAGGGATACATCCACCGGAAGGTCCGCCAATTTGGACAGCTTTTAGTTCTCCGCCGTTGCTCACCCCACCGCCAATATCGTAAATGATCTCCCGGATGGTCATACCCATGGGGACTTCCACTAAACCAGTGTTGTTAATCTTACCTGTCAAAGCAAATACTTTGGTGCCGGTGGATTTTTCACTGCCGACTGCTTTGTAAACTTCGGCGCCTTGGCAGATAATATACGGTACATTGGCAAAGGTTTCCACGTTATTGATGTTGGTGGGCTTACCCCACAGTCCCGATACGGACGGGAACGGCGGTTTGGGCCTTGGCATGCCGCGGTTGCCTTCAATAGACGCCATCAGAGCAGTTTCTTCACCGCAGACAAAGGCACCGGCGCCTTTCTTTATTTTAAGGTCGAAGCTGAAGCCGCTGTTGAAGATGTTTTCACCCAGAAAACCATATTCTCTGGCCTGTTCGAGGGCGATCTCTAAGCGGCGAATGGCCAAAGGATACTCCGCCCGGACGTAGATATAACCCTCGTCGGCGCCAATGGCGTAAGCAGCAATTATCATGCCTTCAATGATTCGGTGGGGGTCACCCTCCAGGAGGCTTCTGTCCATAAAGGCACCTGGATCTCCCTCGTCGGCGTTGCAGATCACATA
>DGFC01000065.1 GCA_002391465.1 Firmicutes bacterium UBA3910
GCATACGCCAGCGTATCTGCATCAAGATGAAAGGCAGGGCAATTGCAATGGCCAAGAGATAGGCCAGCCAAATATCGGCACCGGCTCGCTTGCCCAAACCGAAAATGGTGGAATTACCCAGGACAAAGAGGAAAACCAGGGCGAGGCCCTGATGGTCGGGAACCCGTTCATTCACTTCCCCTGCACCCCTTTCACCAGCCGCTCGTATAGACCCTTCACCCAATCAAGGGGAGATGGTACCGGCAGCTGGGGTTCGAGCGTAACCAAAACGGACAGGACGGCCATGGCAGCAAGCAGGACAACATAAGCAGCCACCTTCCTGAGGGGCCGCTCGGGCCAAACTGCCACCTCGAAAATTCCCACCAGTAAAAACCCAACCGCAATTAAAATGGCCATGCCTATTCCCTCATCCGCCCGGGCCTAGATAGTACACCTGTGGAGACTATTCTGCTTCCAACGGCCACTTCAACCTCTACTTCTGGGAAAACTTCATCCCACTTACCCTCGTACAGCCGCCATACACTAGGATGACGCTGTTTGAGCGTAAGGCCTAAACCCAATACGTCAGTCTTGAATTCCTTCTGGATCTTTTCCACGCATTCCAGAATCTGCCCTTGAAGTAGGTTATTAATCTCCTTTTCCAACGCAAGCCTAACTTTGGGATCCCCGTATTCAATATCCAGTGCCCCCAAATCAGACAGGTCAAGCTGAAGCTGAACTTCAATGGAAAATGCCAACTTTGGTCCATCAACCTTGGGACTAACCTTGACCCTATTGCTCCTGACTTCATAGGTTATGTCACCACTTCTGCCCCCCACGTTCGTTTTTACCACCAGCGCACCCCTGTCCCTTTCCCCCATGATCATGGCGAGGAGACGTGATTCTTGCCCATCGATCCAACCCACCATCTTCGTCCCCTTAAAAAGGGCCGTTCCGTCAATCACCGGTATCTTATCTGTCCCTTCCTGGACAAGTTTTACGGTAGGCAGCGTGGGATTGATACCGCTTAAGGACAGCGCCTGCCGGAACTGCCAGGAGCAGCGGGGGTAGAAATTTGGGATCTGCCCCCGCAGGCTCACCAAATTAACCAGATGGTCCGAGACAATATCGGCAATGGGTGGTTTGCTCTTGAACACTTCCTCAACAGTGCAGTCCTTGGTCACAAACAGCAGCATTGACGTCCTGATGTCCGCATCGCGGACTACAAACTCCAGCGCAGCTAAAATGTTGTCCTGGGCTACCTCTTCAGAAAACAACATAACCTGGGCGTGGGACCAAATCAAACGGGCTCCCACTTGATCAGTCAGGGCTCGGCGCGTTGCAGAAAGGCTCGGCCCCTTGTTCGTGAATACAACTGGGGTAAACTCTGTCTCCGGTGTTCCCTTCACCTTTATCGTTTCCACAACAAGGTCAAAATCGGGGTCGATTTCATCCAAGCCTAAGCCCAGGACAAAATCAACCGTCTCCAGCTCATGGTAGTCCCAGCAGCCTGAAAAAGAAAGGCCCAGTGTGAAGAAGACGAGTAGAAGGACCGTTTTTCTGCTCATGATCTTGCATCTCTCATTCGGACCTTATTGCGGGTAGCTAGAAACCTTGGGCGCCACAGCATCCCCCACCACGGGGCGCGCAGCAGCGTATCCTTGGTATCCTGCGGGAAAAAGGAGATGTACCCAGTGAGATAGGGTGCTCCGAAGGAGTGGATGGTGGCCAAATGGAGCAGGAAGGCCACAGCACCGAACAGATAACCATAGAGTCCGAAGATGGAAGACAAAATGACCAGGATAAACCGGATGATTATGGCCGAACCGTGGAGAGAAGGAGTGGCGAAGCCGGAAATGCCAGTTACCCCCACCACAATAATCATGGGTGCACTGACCAGATTCGCGCTCACTGCAGCTTCCCCTAGGACTATAGCCCCCACAATGCTGATGGCATCGCCGATAGGTTGGGGCAGGCGGATACCCGCTTCCCGCAAGATCTCAAACATAAGTCCCATGGCCGTCACTTCCACCACCGCCGGGAAGGGTACCGCCATCCTCGCGGCCGAGATGCTCAGCACCAACTCAGTGGGAATAAGCTGGGGATGGTAATTTATCAACACAAGATAGAGGGCGGGAGTGCTAGTGGTTAGAAAAAAGCAGATGTAACGCAACAGCCTTTGAAAGGACGCGTTGATCCAGTTCTTGTAGTAATCTTCACTGGCCTGGAAATTCTCAACGAAGAAATGCGGCACCGTCAGGGCAAAGGGAGAACCATCAACCAAAATGGCCACGCGCCCTTCCAAGAGCCTAGCTGCCACCACATCAGGCCGTTCGCTGCTGCCGATGGTTGGCAGGGGCGTAAAGGGTGTATCGCGGATGAGCTCCTCGATGTAACCGGAGTCCAGCACTCCATCGATCTCGATTTCCTCGATTCTGGTAATAACTTCATCAACTAGTTTTTCGCTGGCGAGACCTTCTATGTAGCTGATGGCCACTTTGGTCCGGGTTTGGGTTCCCACTTCAAAATACCTAAACTTAAGGCTGGGACACTTTATCCTGCGCCTGAGGAGCGCCAGACCCACGCCCAATTCTTCCGTAAAACCCACCCGGGGGCCCCGTACCACGTTGGCCGTAGGAGGCTCTGAGACCTTCCTTTTTTCCCACCCTTGGGCATCAACCACGATGCCCAAATCACAACCGTCAATCAAAACAACGCCCGAGCCACTCAGTACCGCTTCAGTCAGTTCCGCGATTGAGGCTTGGAAATCGACACCATCGGCGCTGATGATGGTGTTCATAATGTGCTGCACCAGCTTTTTCCCTTCTAAGCGGGTAGGAATGGATTTTTCCATCATGGGCTGCAGGACATAATGACTTAAGAATTCATGCTTGGCCATATAATCATTGAAAATGAGTACACACTCTCGGGGTTTGGGGGAGGCGGAGCGGAATTTGCGGAACATGACGATCTCGTTGTCCGCAAAAATGTCCAGTTTGAAACGGCGCAGATTGGCTTCAAGGGAAGTGCTGAGTACCTCTCCCTTGGCCATGGCTGGTTTGCTCTTAAACAGGTTGCTGAAGAACATCCTCTCACCCTTTGGCACTTTTGACTAGTATATCCAAACGGGTGGAATAAAAAAAGCCCATTTTATCATGGGCTTCACTCTTTCACTTCAGTCTGTCTATTTGCCTTTACACATGCAGCTCTAAGCGGTCAAAGGCTGCATAAATCCTCGAGTAGATCCTAGCCAGGTAGTCTGGATCGATCTGTACAGTACGGGAAAAGGCGCTTCCCTTCTGGGTGGTGGTATAACGGGGCGTCACGTCATTGAGCACGAGGGCCATCACACTGCTGATCTGGTCAAAGGAGAGGTCCCGCTGCTGGTGAGTGAGGATCTCGCCCAAG
>DGFC01000179.1 GCA_002391465.1 Firmicutes bacterium UBA3910
AGATGTGTATAAGAGACAGAAGCAAGGAGCAGCCCTTTTCCCGCGTTCTTTTCGGCCTCGGCATCCGGCTGGTAGGGGCTGAAGCAGCCCGGGAGGTAGCAGCGGCTGCGAAAGACTTTGCAAGCCTTATGGCATTCAGTAAAGAAGAACTGCTGCAGATTCCCGGAGTTGGAGAGAAGATCGCCCAATCCATTCTCGATTATTTTGCGGATCCCGAGAACCGGGAGCTGGTGGCGGGACTTTTGGCTGAGGGCCTTCTGGCTTCTGAGGATTCTGATTCAGCCTCAGAGCAGGGCGAGGTCCTGGCTGGCCTGACATTTGTGGTCACCGGCCGCTTAGAAGGGTTTACCAGGTCTGCTATCGAAGATTTACTGCGCAGTTTAGGTGCCAATGTCACCTCTGGCGTAAGCAGGCAAACCAGCTACCTCGTGGCTGGGCCCGGAGCCGGGTCTAAGCTTGCTAAAGCCAATGAACTGGGCATACCGGTTCTTACGGAAGCAGAATTGTTGGAACTGTTGGAAGGGAGAGGTGTCAGTGTTGATTGATCGCCAAGAAGTGATGCGCATGGCCAGACTTGCCCGCCTGGAACTCAGCGACCGTGAAATCGATCAGTACCAGAAGGATTTGACGAGCTTTCTGTCATCAGGGCAAAAGCTGCAGCAGGTTGATGTTTCGGCAGTTGAGGGGACGAGCCATGCCGTTGCCATGACCCATGAGCTTCGCAAAGACGCGGTGGGTGAAAGCCTTCCCCAGGCAGAAATACTGTCTGCGGCGCCGGAGGCGATGGACGGTTTCTTCAAAGTCCCCCGCATTGTGGAGGAACAGGAATGAGAAGACTAGCCCATTTATTAGAAACCAGGCAGATTTCAAGCACAGAGGTTGTGGAACACTACTTGGCTGAGATTTCCAAGCAGGAACCTGTCCTTAACGCGTTTATTACCGTTGACGCAGAGGGGGCGCTGGCCCAGGCCAGGGCCTCTGATCGGCGACGCAGGGAGGGGCAGGCGCTGTCACCCTGGGACGGGATCCCTATTGCAGTCAAGGACAACATTTCCACCAAGGGTCTAAAAACCACCTGTGCCTCTCGTTTTTTGGCTAATTATGTTCCCTTGTTCGATGCTGAGGTTGTGAGCAGACTGAAAGACGTGGGTCTGTCCATTATTGGCAAAACGAATCTTGATGAGTTTGCCATGGGCTCCTCTACAGAGTATTCTGCCTATGGTGTAACCTGCAATCCCCATGACCATGAACGGGTCTCCGGCGGATCGAGCGGAGGATCGGCGGCGGCTGTGGCCGCGGGAGAAGTGCCCTGGTCTCTGGGTACTGACACTGGCGGTTCAATCAGGCAGCCTGCTTCATTTTGCGGTGTCGTGGGCCTGAAGCCCACCTACGGATGGGTGTCGCGCTACGGAGTTGTTGCGCTGGCTCCGTCCCTGGACCATGTCGGGCCCTTGGCCAGGACGGTGGAAGATGCGGCTCTCTTGTTCTCGCTGATCGCAGGACCTGATCCTAAGGACGCCACTTCGTCCGATGCCCGGGAATTTTCGATTCCCGACTGGGACGAATCCTTTGTCAAGGGCCTGAAAATTGGAGTTCCTGAAGAGTTTTTCGGCGAGGGCATCAGCCCTGAAGTCGAAGGAGCGGTGAGGGACTGCCTCAACGCCCTGGAAGGCTGGGGTGCTGAACTTGTGCCGATTTCCCTAGCGACAAATGAGTACGCCATTGATACATACCTGACATTGGTGACAGCGGAAGCAAGCTCAAGTCTTGCCCGCTACGACGGAGTGCGGTACGGAGTCCGCATCCCGGCGGAAGATTCCAACACGATGTTTGCCAGGAGCCGTTCGGCAGGCTTCGGCGCTGAAGTAAAACGCCGCATTATGCTGGGCACTTATGTACTGAGCGCAAGACAGTACGGGGCATATTATGAACAGGCGCAGAAAGTTCGCACGTTAATCAGGCAGGATGTGCTGGAAGCATTCAAGCAGGTTGATGTGATCATCACCCCGACCACCCCCAGTACTGCCTTTAGGATTGGGGCTAAACAAAGCCCCCTGGAAATGTATCTTTCCGATCTGTTTACCGCCATGGCCAACTTGTGCGGAATTCCAGCTCTGAACGTTCCTTGCGGCAGGGACTCCCGGGGCCTTCCCCTTGGCATGCAGATCATGGGTGGCCATTTTCAAGAGGAGCTGCTGTTTAGGGTAGCCCGACTGGTAGAGAATCATGTTGGTGTAGAGGGGGAAGTGTTCAGTGACAAGCTATGATACCGTGATCGGTCTGGAAATCCATGTGGCGCTGATGACAGAGAGTAAGTTTTTGTGCAGCTGCAAGACGACCTTCGGGGCTCCGCCAAACAGCCAATGTTGTCCTGTCTGCTTAGGACTGCCCGGCACCTTGCCCCTAATTAATGAAAAGGCAGTCGAATACGCCACCAAGGCAGGGTTGGCCCTCAACTGCCAGATTCACTTTTTTAGCCGGTTTGACCGGAAAAACTATTTTTATCCTGATTTGCCCAAGGCATTCCAGATCACACAGGATGCCTTTCCCCTGTGTACAGACGGTTTCCTCGAGTACTACATGGACTGTCTCTTATACACATCT
>DGFC01000182.1:0-4558 GCA_002391465.1 Firmicutes bacterium UBA3910
GGGTGTGGGCAGTGCCTTAATCAGGCATACACTGGAGCTTGCCAAGGATGCGGGATATGCTGCCGTCCTCATATACGGCAACCCCGCTTACTACCACCGCTTCGGTTTTGTACCGGCCCAAAACTTCGGCATCGCTTCAGCCGAAGGCAGTTACGTGGACGCGCTTCAGGCCCTCGAACTGAGAGAAGGGGCACTGGCAGGCTGCTCCGGTCGACTGATTATTGCGGAAGAGTTTGAGCTAGATCCCAAGGCTGCTGAGCTTTTTGATCAGTCTTTTCCACCCAAGGAGCGAAGAACTGATTGAACGCGCTTAGTGAAAAGGCTGCTTGGGCAGATAGATGGGGTAAACTGGGAAGAGACCCAGACGCTGAGTTTTCGCTCAGCAAGAAAGATACCTAGTTGAGGGAGGGGCAGCAGTGAATAAACAAGGTGAAATTATCGGATTAGCACATATCGGAATTCATACGGACAACCTGCAGGAGTCAATAGAGTTTTACACGGATGTTTTAGGCTTTACCCTTGATCACACAGCCGACTTACACGGTGGGGGAGTTAGACTGGCATTCCTCAATTTGGGCAGCTGCATTGTTGAACTGATCAACATCGCAGACAAGAACGTTGCGGCAAGTCGTCAAGCGGGAGTGATTGACCACCTTGCCCTAGGGGTGAAAGACATTTCCTCCTTGGTACAGCGGCTCGAGGACAGAGGTGTTACCTACGAAACAAAAGAACCCTCGAACATACCAATTAAAAACGGTGCCAAGAACATCTTCTTCATGGGTCCTAGCGGCGAAAGGTTGGAGTTCTTTGAGTATTTATAGGTAAGCATTGGAAAAATCCCACCAGAATCCATAAATAACGGAAGGTATTTCTCACCAAAGGGCGAACAAAAAGATAAGAATAATCATTAGCAGAAAGAAACGGGGGATTGACGTGGCAAGACGAGTAAGACTAGTTGCTGTTGCATTGGCCCTTTTGATGTTGACTGGTTGCTTGACCGCATCTGTAGCGATCAGCATTGAACCGAATCCCATTAAGTTCAAGTTCAACGAGACAAAGGCAGATATTACCGTCAAATTCACAACGAAGGGTTTTCTCAACCTGAAGCTGGATGAGATGTTGGTACAGCTTTTTGAAAACGAGGACGATGAAGAGCCTTTATGGGAAGACACGTTTGAGATAGACTTCAGCTCTGCCGTTGTTGTACCTGGTGTTAAGCACACCGAAGAAGCTACGGTACAATTACCTGCCGAACTCGTTGAGCTCAATGAGGATCTTTACAATGAGAACCTAAAAGGGAAAGAGTATACACTGGTGATTACGGTTACCGGTGGGAAGACTGTCACCGATAAAGTGAAAGTGGTCTTCGAATAAGCAAGGACAATGTTCAATCCGGAGCTAGGCGCTGCCTAGCTCTTTTATTTTTGTACGAAAAGTAGGTGCTGTGAGCAAATCTTTGTGAAAGAAATTGCAATACGTGGTATAATGGAGCGGGACATTAATCCCACCTGTAATAGCAGAAGTCATGTCTGAAGGGAGAATCCAGGTGAAACTGGCTGATATTATACCATTGATCGAACTAGAACCGGTGGTGGTGATTGATGATCCGGATTATGAAATTGAGACGGTTTGCGGCTGCGACTTAATGAGCGATGTGTTGGCCTTTTCCCAAGAAAAGACCATGCTCCTAACGGGGTTAACAAATCCACATGTAATCCGCACAGCAGAAATGACCGATCTTAGATTCATTATCTTTGTCCGGGGCAAAAGGCCGCCCCAGGAAACGATCGATTTGGCCAAGGAAAAGGGGATCAATTTGTACCTGTCACCATTATCCATGTTTGAATGCTGCGGCCGTTTATACAAGGCGGGCTTGGATTCAGAGACGATGCGCAGCATCGACTAAAGGCGGAGGGATGCAATGCGGGAGCAGGTTCTTTTACAAAGCAAAATCGCCCAAGGGGATTTCTCCCGCGGCGGCGAGACGTCCAGCAACTTGAAAGAGGCCCTGCGCAAATTGGGCATCAAATTGACCATCAGCCGCCGGGTGACAATTGTGACCTATGAAATGGAGATGAATATTATCATTCACTCCTTGGGGGGACAAATCACAGTCTATATATCTTCTGAACAAATCAGGGTGGTAGCTGAGGACCTGGGCCCAGGTATTGCCGATGTGGAGCGGGCCCTCCAGCCAGGTTATTCAACGGCAGATGACTATGTTCGGGCCCTGGGATTTGGTGCCGGGATGGGTCTAAACAACATCAAACACTATTCCGATCATTTTACGATCGAGACCGAAGAGGGTAAGGGCACGACGTTTACCGCCATAATCAATTTCTAGTTTCCGCGACCGCCAAGGGATGGGAGTGAAAGGCGTGAAAAAACACTCGGTATTGCTCAAGGAAGAGTTGTGCGAGGGATGTACCAACTGTGTCAAGAACTGCCCCACCAAGGCCATCAGGGTTCATAACGGCAAGGCAACCATCAGGGATGAGCTGTGTATTGATTGTGCAGAGTGTATTCGCATCTGCGCCTACCATGCCAAGCATTCCCTTACTGCCAGCCTAGATGATGTGTCGGGTTATAAATATCCGTTCGCGTTGATCCCGCCCAGTTTTTACGGGCAGTTTAGGGGAGTAAATCCCCGTAGGGTTAGAAATGCTCTGTATGCCTTAGGCTTTAAAGAGGTGTTTGACGTTTCCCTGGCAGCTGAGGCCTTGAGCAGAAAAACAGGGGAGTTTTTAGCAGCCAACCAGGGTATTTACATTTCTTCTTCCTGCCCTGTGGTGGTCAGGTTGGTCAAGATTATGTATCCAGAGCTGACGGAGTACCTGCTTCCCCTCAAAGCCCCCACAGATGCCATGGCGGAAAAGGCCAGAAAGGAAGCGGTGGCCAGGGGTATTGAACTAGAAGAGGTAGGCACTTTCCTGATTACACCTTGTCCAGGTAAGAACACCACCACTTTTGACCCCCTTGGCATCGAAAGTAGTCCCATTGATAAGACGCTAGACGTTGGCCAGGTTTATCAAGCTGTTAGATCCGTCCTGGCTGCCGAACAAAAAGACCTCCAGGAACAGAATTCACCCGTGCCCTATCTAGGACTGGGCTGGGGGCAGAGCGGCGGGGAAGTTAAACTCCTGGGCGAAAAGCTGCAGAGCCGCAGTCTATCAGTGTCAGGTATCCACCGCGTCAAGTCACTTTTGGACGAGCTCTCCCGGGACAACATCAGAGGTGTCAGGTATCTTGAACTTTCCGCCTGTGAATACGGCTGTGTTGGGGGCATCTTTAACGTAGTCAATCCTTTTCAAGCACGCTACGATCTGCGCCGGTTGAGGGCGCAGGGTGTGGAACCGATAAAGCAGGATTACGACAGCTACAACTTCGCTCTGCCCGCAGGTTTTGAGCCGCTCCAGCTTGGCCAATTAGACAGCGACCTGGAGAAGGCGATGGAGAAACTAGGCCAGTTGGAAAGGGAAATTGCAGTGCTGCCCGGCTTAGACTGCGCCGCCTGCGGAGCTCCAGACTGTAGAACACTGGCGGAGGACATAGTGACTGGAGCAGCCAGCCGCAGCGACTGTGTCTTTCTGCTGAGAAAGCAAATGGGTGAGTTAACGGAAAGACTGTCAGCCCTGTTTCAGGAGCTGCCGCCGGTAATGAAAAAGAGGGAAAAAGGCCTGTAAGGATGGGAGATTGGCAGAGATGAACGTAACAAAACTTGTTGAAACCTTGGGATTAGATGTTGTTTCAGGTCCGTTTGAGCGGGAGATAGCCGGTGTTTATGTGGGGGATCTCCTCAGCAACGTGATGGCGAAAGCGGAAAGGGATAACCTCTGGATCACCATTCAAGGGCACCAAAATGTTGTGGCTGTGGCCAGCTTAACTGAAGTGGCGGCTGTCATTGTGGTGGAGGACTTCGAACTGGAAGAAGTGGCCATTGAACGAGCGCAGGAAAGGCAGGTAAACATCCTCCGTACGCCTTTAACTGCTTATGAACTGGTCAAAAAGCTGATAAACTTGGGTATTTAGTCCCCGTTGGAGGCAGGTGAATGAGCCTAAAAGAGAGCTGCAGAGTTGATCTGCATATCCACAGTTGTTTATCACCCTGTGCCCACCTTCTGAACACCCCCGGCAACATTATTAAACGGGCGGTTAAGCTCGGGTTGGATTGTATCGCGATAACGGATCACAATACGGCCGGTAATATCCCTATCGCGCTGGAACTTGCCAAAGGGACTGGGGTTAACCTCATTCCCGCCATGGAAGTTGAGACCCGGGAAGAAGTACATGTGTTGTGTTATTTCCCAACGTTAGAGGCTCTGCTCGCCTGGGACAGCATTGTTAAGGAGCATCTGCCTGACTTGGATAATAACGAGGAGTTTTTTGGTCATCAGCTGCTTACTGATTACACGGATCAGTACATTGCCAAGGAAGGGCGGCTCTTGGCAGTGGCAACCGGGCTCTCCCTCTCCGACACAGTTTCAGCAGTAACGAAACTGGGCGGTATTGCAGTACCGGCCCACGTTGATCGCCCCACCAATAGTATCCTCAGCCAATT
>DGFC01000182.1:4830-6396 GCA_002391465.1 Firmicutes bacterium UBA3910
GATGACTATTTACGTACCCATCCCGAATTAGATTCCTATCTGTTTCTCCAAGGCTCCGACAGCCATTATTTGACTGATATTGGTAAATGCGGCGGGGGAGATGGCTTTAATTTAGGTGGTGAACTGGGCAGATTAATGTCTAGATTTTTGGAGAAAAATTTCTTCTAAACAGCTATTGAAATATCCCGCAAAAGCGTGTATCATGATAACAGTTAGAGAATGTGATAATATTAACAAATCCCTGCGTGCCAGCGGGGTAATTTTATGTTTGGCGTTGTGAAAAAAATAACAATATAGTTAAGTAAAAAACAAGGAAAAGAAAGGATGGCGTAATATGGCTTGTGTCTGTGGTCATGGCAAGGAAAACTACGAAAAGTATCTCGCTCCCCTCAACGAGGTGTTTGCCCGCTTTGGTAGGGAACAGGATAATCTCATTCCCATCCTGCAGGAAGCCCAGGAGAAATACGGCTATCTGCCCCAGGATGTGTTGAGTGAAATTGCCGAGAATCTGGGTCTACCCCTCTCCAAAGTCTACGGCGTAGTCACTTTCTATTCCCAGTTCCATTTAGAACCGCGGGGCAAAAATGTGATTAGGGTCTGCACTGGCACTGCCTGTCACGTGAGGGGTGCAGCTGAAGTGCTGAAGGCAATCGAAACGGAGTTGGGCATCAAAAGCGGGGGTACTACAGAAGATTTGGAATTCACGTTGGAGACGGTGGCTTGCATTGGTGCCTGCGGTCTAGCGCCTGTAATCATGATTAACGATGATACCCATGGCAGGCTCAGCCCGGATAGCGTTGCTGCCATCTTACATTCTTACAGAACCAAAACTGAACCTGCTGTGGCGGAGCGTGCTTCTTAACGGATAACACTTAGAACGTCTCATTTTAGGAGGACGTATGCGGGAGTTAGCACTGCACATTCTGGATATTGCACAGAATTCCATCGCCGCCGCGGCTTCGTTAGTGACTATCAGTATTGACGAACAGCCTGGCAGAGATCTTTTGCGCATTGAGGTTGCAGATAACGGCAGGGGAATTCCTCCGGAAGAGTTGGCCCAGATTACTGATCCGTTTTTTACTTCGCGCACTACCCGGGACGTGGGGTTGGGTTTACCCCTTTTTGCTCAGGCAGCTGAGCGGGCGGAAGGTAAATTTGAGGTTAAGTCGGTGCCTGGCCGAGGCACTGAGGTCACGGCAACCCTGCGCTACAGCCATATCGATCGGGCGCCCTTGGGCGATCTGACAGGGACGCTATTGGGGATTATAGTTCCCAACCCTGAGCTTGATCTGATTTATACGCATTACTACAAGCAAAAATCTTTCCTGCTGGGTACTGGAGAGATAAAAAGCACATTAGGTCGCATCGCCATTTCCCACCCAGAAGTGGTGAGTTGGCTGAGGGACTTCATTCAAGCAGGATTAGACGACCTATACGGAGGTGAGTGATCTTGAAATCACTTGAGGAGCTAAGAGAATTACGGGCGAAGCTGGAAAAGGAAATGTCTGCCCGGAACAGTGAAGGAAAACCCAACATCATTATTGGCATGGGTACCTGCGGGATTGC
>DGFC01000184.1 GCA_002391465.1 Firmicutes bacterium UBA3910
CAGCAACCCCCGACTGGGCGTCGGAAGCCACCACCAGAGACTTCATCGATGTGCCCTCAACGGATTTTTAGGCCCGTCTTCAAAAGCGAAATAGACGACTAGAATACTGCGCCATTCACCCTTTGGTGTTTTAATTATATCACAGCCGGCAAACGATGTGCAAGTGAGCCCAACGTCCGGCGCGGCCTAGCTCTCTCGAATAAGGACGAATTTGGCAAGTTCACGCAGAAACCAGGCTTGTGCAGGGAATTCTTCCAGTGCATCTAAGCAGGCTTGGACACATTCCCTGGCCAGCTCACGTGATCTTTCCAGGCCGTAGAGGTGGGGATAGGTCTGCTTACCCGCTTCCCTGTCCGACCCCACCGCTTTACCTGTTTGAGAGCTATCGCCAACTTCATCTAGGATATCATCGGTGATTTGAAACGCCAAGCCGAAGTTCTCACCATAGATGGTGAGCAGTTCCAACTGCCGTTCACTGCAGCCCCCTAAGAGTGCTCCACCGCGCAGGGCAGCCGTGAAAAGGGCTCCCGTTTTGTGGCTGTGGATGTATTCCAGGGTTTCTCCAGATATTTCCTTCCCTTCGGAAAGGATATCAACAACCTGGCCCCCCACCATACCCAGGGAGCCTATAGCCTGGGCCAGTTCTTCCACAACTCGCACCGTCGTTTCAGCGCTGATACCATACTTCTCAGGCATCCTGGCCAGTTCCAAAAAGGCCTGGGTCAAAAGGCCGTCGCCTGCCAAAACGGCCACTGCCTCCCCGAATACCCGATGATTGGTAGGTTTCCCCCGCCGCATGTCGTCGTCGTCCATGCAGGGAAGGTCGTCGTGGATAAGGGAATAGGCATGCACCATTTCCACAGCTGCGGCAAAACCTCCAGTTTTTTTCAAGTCACCGCCCACTGCTTCACAGGCAGCCATTGCCAGCAGTGCCCGCAGACGTTTTCCCCCTTCCAGGGTGGAATACCGCATGGCCTCATGCAGCAGCTTAGGTTCTTCGTGCCTTCCCGGCAGGGCCTCGGCAAGGATTCTTTCTACCTTCTCTAACCGTAGTGCCCAGCAATCTCGAAACTTCATCATCAATTCCCCTCCCCCACGCCTCTCGCACAAACAGGAAAACCTGCCCTTAAGGCAGCGTAATAGGCAGACCCCAATGCGTTATCCACGCTGTAGCGGGGCTCAGCATAATACAGTCTCCAATTAGGCAATTCCTCCGCAAGTTCCCTTCTAATGAGCTGGTTAGAAGCTACGCCGCCCACAAGCAGCAGCTCACGGCACTTAGTCCTCGTTTCTGCCCATTTGATCCACTTGACCAGTGTCCGGCTGATGGCCTTGAGGCATGACAATGCCAACACTTCCGGTTCAACCTGTCCAATCATCCGTTCCAAAGCACTGAGCGGACCGGAAAAACTTACTTGTCCATCCTTGTGAAAGGTGGGAATCCCAGCTGCCTCGGAGGCCTTGACTGCCAATTTCTCCAGGGCAGGTCCGGCGGGAAAATCCAAGCCCAAGCTTACGCCCAGGCGATCCACTAACTGTCCTGCGTGGAGATCGGAGGTACCTCCCCACAAATCAACCTGCAGCGTCCAGTCTTCCCTGCACCTAACAGCAGTTAGCTCAGTCGTTCCCCCAGAGAGATGGATTGCCAAAAACTCCGGCTTTAGTGGACCACCGCCGCTTACAATTCCACTCCAGATATGCATTTCCTGGTGCGTAAGCTCATAGCAGGGAATGGAAAGGATATTAGCTAGGGATTGGGCAAAACTTTTTCCGGGGAGGAAGACTGGTAGATAGGAGTCTTCTTGGGGCCGAGGTTGCACGGACACTCCCACAGCAGCCAGTTCATGGGCCTTTAGATCCAGACCCAGCTCTGCTGTGAGCAGAGGCAGATTTTGCACATGTTGAAATAAGGCTTCTGATTGGCGCAAACCCCGCGCACCAGAAGCCACAGTTAGAATCCTTCGCTGGTCAGATTTGATGGTCCCATCTTCTGCCAGTACGCATAGCGAAGTGGTGTAATTACTTGTATCAACGCCTAACACAACTCTCATTCAAAACCACCATCTCGCACCACAGTGCCTAACAGGCCGTTGATGAAGGCCGGCGATTTGTCGTCACCGAATTCCTTAGCCAATTCCACCGCTTCGTTGATGGTTACCCGCACCGGTATATCGTCCATGAAGACTATCTCGAAGATAGCCAGCCTTAATATGTTGCGATCAGTTGCGGCCAGGCGGCTTACTTCCCAGCCCCTAGCCACCGCATTGATCTGGGCATCGAGGGCAGGTAGCTGCCTGTATACACCCCGTACCGCTCGTTTTACATAGTCCGTGTCATGGGACTCGAGCTCGCAGTCTGCGAGCCGATGCTCCAGAGCCTCTTCCACGTCCACTTTTCCCAGATCTATCTGGAACAGCGTCTGAAAAGCAATTTGACGCGCTAATCGTCTACTCAACAGCAACCACCTCAAAAACGGTTAATTATGTTCACGGATCCGTCTGATGAATCAAAGCGCGCGCCAAGATAAAAGCCAACTGCCACACACAAAATGACAAACAACCCCCGCAGCACGCCATAGCGGATGATTATCCAGCCTACAATCAAACCTAAAATGGAGCCAAACACCTTCCCCGGGTGACGGAGTACGAAGTCACGTAACCTCTCAGCCAACAGCACCACACTCCTTTAGGGCAGCTGATCTACAACCGCTTCGTCCGCGGCCGCAATGCCGGCCACAACTATTTCCACTTCTTCCAGGTCAACGCCCACTGTATCCTTCACATACTGCTTCACTGTTACCTGAAGTTCCTCCGTCAGCTGGGGAATATTGAAGTCGGGCATGACTTGAATATTCAAACTCACTTTCGGGTTGTCAACGTCCACGATCCGGACGCGCACATCCTTGGTCCCCTCCATCTTTCTGGCACTCTCCACAATCAAACCCTCAATACAGCGGGTACTGACCCGCACCCTACCTAGTTCATTGGCGTAAACAATATACTTCCCGTGCTCCAATCTAACGGCCAGGATGACGAGGTAAATGCCAACGACAACCAAGATCAAGGCGGGAATTGAACCGTCAAGGACAAGATTAGGGGACCGCAGCCAGTCCACGAGCACTGGACTGCCCATAATCGCCGCAACCAAGAACCCGGCGATAACAAACAACACGACAGCACTTACCGCCAAAAACACCCGATCCAGTGTAGTCATGTTACTTCACCTTGTCGACAGGCTCTTCTACACTTTCCTTTGGCGGAAAGTCAACCGCATGGACATTAATGTTTACTTCCATTACATCCAAACCGGTCATCACTTCAATCGTCCGCTTGACGTTTTCCTGAATCTGCCTAGCTACCTCGGGGATGCTTTCGCCATACTTAATGATGACAGAAAGGTCCACAACACATTGGTGTTCGCCGAGATCAATCTTTACGCCCTTGGACAGATTCCGATGGCCCAGCATCTCTGCAATACCGCCGGCGATGCCGCCGCTCATTCCGGCTACACCCGGGATCTCGGTGGCCGCCAAGCCGGCAATAATCCCTACAACTTCAGGGTTTATCTTCACTTCGCCCAAACCGTCACGTTCTAGCTTCTCTGACATTATCTACACCTCCTGGAAATTATTATACCAGACAATACCGCATTCTACAATTTGGTCACTTACCCATGTTCTTCCGGAGACTATTCGCTGTAAATCTTCCTTTTCCTCTAATCTAAGAAGCCCCAGGCAAGTGGGGCTCGGCATCTTTATACACCCAGTGTTTCATCTACTATCGTGATCCGCTCCAGTCTGATTCCGGTCAGCCTATTCACCACCTCGCCAACCCGTGCCGCTTCTTCCCGGGTTAAGGTGATGGGAACAACTACCGTGACCGCATCATCACCCAAGATGACCAAACCATCCAGATAGCCTTGGGCCTTCAGCAGGCTCTCGATTTCTGTCTCTCTGCCCATCTTGGCAATGAGTTCCTGCAGCTCGTTTTGAAACTGTGCTCGCCGCTCACTGTCACTTTGGGGATCGTAGGCCACGCTTTGGAGAAACTCAATCTGCCTGCTCCGCATCCGTTCCCTTTCTAGTTTATACTCAGCGTATTTTGTGGGAACGGGACGAACGGTAACCGGTTCCACTACGACTAGGTTTTCCTGGCCAGGATCATCCTGGACGGAAACTCCTGCTTCTTGGCCCAAATCGTCGGTACGGAAGACGTAGACGAGGGCCAGCACCACCATGGTAATAACCAACAGATTCCACAGGGCCCTTCTTCCCTGTACCACATAAAATCTGGCCATGACACCCATCCTTTCTATTCTTTTGATAAAATCTCTATTCGATACATGGGTACCTGTAAAACCGTGGCCACCGCTCGGGCCAGCTTTAACCTCAGCTCCCCATCAACTCTCTTGTCCACCACAATAAGCACACCCCGTACTGTGGGCTCCCTCTCCTCCAGGACAAGGGGCGTTTCTTTCCGTTCCGAATCGTTACGCAATATGACAGGCGTTGAGCTCCAGCGCCGCTCCACCGCACCTTCCGCGGTCTCCCGTTCTTCCTCGGTAACGCTGTAGGCAATGGTCAGGCTGGGTCCTTGCTCTAATGTCAGAAACACCTGTGCCGCGTTTCCCCCGAGCATGCGGTTCAGCATGGCAGTTAGCTTTTGTTCCCACGTTCCCGCCAGCGATTGACTACTCACGCTCTCCACTTTTACAACCGGTTGGCTTGGAGGTGTGGTCACAGGGGGTCTAAGGACTAAAAGCCCAACACCAATGGCTAACACAACTGCAAGCCAGCTGATCAACTTCTTCTGTTTCTCGTTCAATCGGTTCCACAATTCACCCATACTACCACCCCCTAGCTGCCCAGTTCGTGTACTTCCACCTGATTCGGAGACAAGCCCAAGAGGCCGCAGACAATGCTTTTCACCTGGTTTTCCAGCTGCCCATCGTACGGGTCTATCAAGACCCTAACTGTGGTACCACCCTTGCCGGTGCCCCCCTCCACCTGTACACTCACCAAATCGACTTGGTTGAGCAGCAGCTCTTCCATCTCCCGACTGGAGGCGGAAAGAAGGGGCTTAGTTCTGGCTGTGCGAAGTCTAGCGGCAGCCGAGTCAATTTCCGGTTCAAAGCTAGTACCGGAACGGCTGGCGTCTATAGTGATCGGATTTAGGCTGACCAAATTCACAACTGGCTCTAACACAGCGAGTATTAACACCAAGCCAAAAACCAGCTTAGAAAACTTAGCCATGTTTCCCTGGGGCAGCAGCATTTCTGCTAAGCCTAAAAGAACAGAAAGACCAAGGAGTGTTCGCAACCATTCCCGCCAGTTCACAGCCTCACCTCATTACAACCGCCAGATTTCCTATGCCTACCAGAATACTGATACAGAGCAAAAACATTAGGGCCACCGTTCCCAGACAGGCAAACACCAAACTCAAAGAAGATTCCACCGTGGATAAGGTCTGTACCACCCGCTGGTCGCAGATGGGTTCGAGTAGGACACCAACTAATTTATAGATAAGGAGCATAGCCCAAATCTTCAAAAGCGGGGTTGCTACCAAAAACGCGACTACAGCTAGACCGAACACACCCACACCGTTTTTGATCAGGAGAGAACCTCCTACCACCACCTCCATGGCATCGGCAAACATGCCGCCTGCAACTGGAATAAAGGTCTTAGTCATGTACTTGGCCGCCCTGAGAGAAACGCCATCTGCCACAGGTGCGATCGCCCCTTTTACCACCATAAACCCGGAAAAGACTATAAACAGGGCGCCCAATAGAGTAACGACAGCCTGTTTCAAGAGCCCGCTGAAACGGGAAAAGGGCAGGTCTTCTGCGAAGTGGGAAACGAGGCCAAAGGCTGTACCGAACATGATGAGAGGTAGTAGGAGATAGTGTACAAGACTGGCAATAGTTCCCACCAATCCCCAGAGCAGGGGATGGAACACAGTGGAAGAACTGATGGCCCCTACCGTCAGTAGCAGCGTGGAAAGGAGTGGTAGGAGCGACTGCATAAACGACACCATGTTATCCACTGTGTCAGCAGCCAGGGCCATTACAGCCTGAAAACTCTGCAGTGCAACCAGGACCAAAACAAGCAAACAAACACCAAAGGCCAAATTGAGCACCGTTTTTGACCCAAAAGCTTGGGCTAGGCGCTGCAACAGTGCCGTTAGAATGCCCACTACAATCAACTGGCGTAGGAAGTGGATGCTTAGATATAGCTCCTTGAGAAAACTGTGGGCCAGCACTTGGAGCAGCTCCCCCGGTGCCTTTTTCAAACCGCCTTCCAACAGTTTTCTGTAATCAAGGGTGGGAATGAACTCCTGGTATTCCCTTTCCACGTATTCGCTGAAGGACAGGAGATGACCTAAGTCCAGTTCCTCTAACTGGGCCCGGACCGTTTCCTCCAACAAACCACCACTTTCCTCAGCGGAAACAGTGCAGACGCAGATGAAAAGGAGAATAATCATGACTACTGAGCTTCTTTTCATGAGACCACCTAGTATCCGAGAATGGCGAACAGTGTGTTCAGTATCGTCTGCATAAGAGGGAGGGCGATCAGGATAATCACCAACTTGCCCGCTAACTCCATCACTGCTGCAATTGCCTCTTCCCCCGCCTCCTGGCTGATCTGTACTCCGAAGGACGTGATATAAGCAACGCCGATCGTTTTCAGCACAGGACTGAGATAAAGGGAGCTGACAGAGGCCTCCTGGGCAATTCTCACTAGACCCTGGAAGGCAGTGCTGATCTGCGGTATCAGAGCCAAGAGAATGGTTGCGACGAAACCCAAGGCTAAAAGCACTGCCCAGCTCGGGGTTTCTTCCCTGAAATCTGCCTGGAAGACAGTCAAGGCAAGCCCAAGACCAATTACAAGTGGCAGCCAGAGCATTAACAATCACCACCTAAAGACCGCTTCAACACTGGAGAACAACTGGCCCACCACTGTCTCTTATACACATCT
>DGFC01000033.1:0-7688 GCA_002391465.1 Firmicutes bacterium UBA3910
AGATGTGTATAAGAGACAGCAATGTGGTGGCTATGAATGTCTCACCAGCCATCGGGCTTATCCTGTCTTTGACTTGTGTGATGTTGGGCATGTTATTCATCTGGATACTAACAACTAATTCGGTGAATGAAGAAGGGGACAAGGCCAAACGTATTCAGGATCAGCACAGCAACATCAACAAGCCTGCGCTGCTGCTTGCTCTGTTCGTTTTGATCATTACAATCAATTCTGGGCTCATGTATCAGGTAATTAACCCAGCTTTCGAGCATCTGACTGGGCTGGTGAGTTGGTATTGGGCGGTTCCTTACATTATTGCTCTTATTGTTATGAGAAACCTACCGCCGAGAGTCAAACACTCTAGTGCGCTGTATGTTGGTATGGCAATGATTATGGCAGCGTTTATTAGTTTTATGGTTCTTGCTCGAAATGCTTTGGATTATATCGTTGTGGACACCCTGATGCTTGGTGCATGCGGCATTTTCGATCTCTTTTGGTGGAGTATTCTAGCTGAAATGTTGGATTACGCAGATAAGCCCGTTAGGGTTTTCGGTTTTGGTCTTGCCGCCAATGTGCTTGGGGTGTTAGTGGGAGACGTATTGGGTAGGCGAATAGTCTCCTTGCGGATTTCCAATGCGGAAGTGACAGTGATAGCCTTAACCATCGTTGCAGTGAGTGTGGGGCTGTTACCCGTGCTGGATCGCCTGCTTGCCAGGCTGCTGAAGAACCATGCTTATCTGGTGGTTTATGATGGGATGAGTAAACCAGAAAAGGCAGCCGTTATTGCTCAAACTGCAGTCCTTGATCCCCTCACAGACAGGGAACAGGAGATACTGGAAGTATTGTTGGATGGCAAGTCCAACCGTGAGATCGCTACAGCGCTGCTCATAAGTGAAAGCACTGTAAAAACCCATATCCGGAACATTTTTTCGAAATACGATGTGCGCAGTCGAGCGGAGTTGATCAGTACTGTGCTGAAGAACCAATTGTGAGTACGACTGTCAGAGCACAATGCGAATAGCTGGTGTTTAAGCGTCTCTCATACCAAAGTATGAGAGACGTTTTTTCGTAATATCGACCAAACGGGGGATGGCACGTTCACTTTCATGGGTTACCCTTAGTGTAGAGATAAAGGAAGGGGAGATTTCGATATGGGAAAACGGTATTGGCTCGTCCCCGAGAATTTTGCCCACGGAAGGATATACCGCGGCCGGACCTATGATGATAGAGGTTAGGCATAGTCTTCGGGTGGACGTCTGACCGTACCAGCTGGTTCTTAGAATTTCGTTTTGCAAAGGGTCTTTAGTTGGGGGGCCAAGGCTTGTGAAGAAGAAGGTTAAGGCGAATGAGCGGATCAATCCTGTAATCGTGGCGATCATTGTTTTCGCCCTTTCGTATGTCCTTTACAACAGTGTCAGCATTATTGCCCTGGGCTTATTCGGCGAGACGACAATTGGAACGCTGACCAGCTACAGCAACCGGATAGACGACACACGTGCACCAAGCAACGAATCTAGGACTGTGACCAAAGGCTATCGGTTTTCAGTGGACGGAAGGGAGTATAAGGGTCATTCTACTTACAGGAGCGACGAAGCCTGGCCTAGTCTCAAGGGGGGCGAGAAGCGCACTGAACTCATCAGCTATCTTGCGTTTTTTCCTTGGGTAAGCAAACCAACCCATCTTGTAGATTTTGAAGTGTTGGGAGCTGCAGGAGTATTCCACTACGTCATATCTATCCTTGGTTCTATGGCGTTGTTCTGGCTGTTGAAACGGGAAATGAAGCAACAGCAAACCAAAAGCGGGGAGTGATGAGATGCATGAGGAGGAGCGCCCCTTAGTGGGCTGGTCCCGTGTTGCCGATGCTCCGGAAATGTTGGAGACCATCCAAAGAAATAGAAGAACGTCCATCATCTGGACCTGGGTTTTCAGCCTGCTGTTTCCGGTAGGATTTCTCATTGCTGGGTTGTTCAGCGACGAGATGCCCCTCAATGAGGCGTTAATGGTAGGTTTCGGTTTGGGCCTTTTCATACTGGCCATTAACTTGTGGCGTTTCGCAAACACTAAACGGCGAGCTTGGGATGGGGTAGTTGTGAAGAAGATGGAGAAAAGGCACTATAAACGCCACGACGATGGTTCCAGTCATGCATATATGGAGTACATTGTGTTGGTTGAGACCGAGCAGGGCAAAACAAAGCGGATCGTTGAGCGTAAGAGAGGTCGGGACATGTATGACTATTTGGTTGTTGGAGACCGTGTTCGCTATCACCCTGCTCTAGAGACATATGAGAAGTACGATAAATCTAAGGATGAGGTGATCTACTGCAACGTCTGTCGGGGGAGAAATCCGATTAGTAAAGACCGCTGTGATCGCTGCAACAATCTTCTGTTCAAATAAGGAACTGGGGGAAGGACAATGGGAAGAAACTTGGGAAAGATTTTGTTCCTCACTGCGTTGTTTTTGTTTGGCGCTGTCTGTGCGGCCCAGGGGCAGTCGCTTACGCAGTGGGCCATAACGGCCTCTGCAAGCAGTGAATATGGAAGTGGGGACTGGTCCGCGAAGCAGATGTTGGGCGAGCCCGATTTTTACCCCGATTATGGGGACAGCGGGCGTGCTTGGGCACCGGCCCATCAGAACGCTGGTTTGCAGTGGGTAGAACTTGGATTTGCCGAGGCCGTATATGTAGAAAGAGTGGACATCTACGAAACCTTTAACCCAGGGGCCATCGTAAAAGTAGAACTGGTGGATACCACAGGACGCTGGCACCTGATCTGGGAAGGTACAGAGGGACGTGGGGGAACCGCCGGCGCAAGGGTGTTTAGTGTGAAAAACGGCATCGTTACAGTACCCTGCGCCCGGGTGAGGATCACAATTGACACGGACTCCGTTAGTGGTTGGAACGAGATCGACGCGGTTAGTATTACGGGCAGTTATACTTCTCCGTGGCCTCAAGCTCAAGGCGAGGTTAACATGGTGATCCAGTGGGCAAGTGGAGCAAAAGCCAGCAGCCAATACCGACAGGACCGGTGGACTCCAGAGCACATGACTGGCAAACCGGATGTTTATCCCAAATATGGTGACTACGATAAGGCCTGGACTGCAGCTTACAGCGACAGCGGGGAGGAGTGGGTTGAACTCTTCTACGACGAGGCCGTGTATGTACAGCGCATCGATGTGTATGAAACCCACAATCCAGGAGCTATCTTCAGGACAGAGATTATTGATGAAACGGGAAGGACCTACGTGATTTGGGAAGGCACGGCCCAAGCTGCTCCCCAGGAATCCCGTATCTTTTCCATCGATAATATCAAGGTGGACCTGCCTGCACGCCGTGTTCGGCTTGTGCTCCGAACTGACAAAGTGCCCGGTTTCAATGAAATCGATGCGGTATGCCTCATTGGTTCGCGTACAATGGTACGGGAGACCAGGACGCTAGATCCCGCTCAGCAGTTAGCAGCCATAATTCTCCGGTTTGGGAGATCTGTGGAGCGGGGCAGGGAAGAGAAGTTGGCGGATTCGGCATTTCTCCAAGAGCTGGAAGATATACTGAGGGAGCTTTCGCAGATCAGCTTCTAAGGAGAAATTATTAACAGCAAGGCCCAGAACTCGTGTTTATAGGCCTGGCGGATCCGTCAGGCCTATTCTGACTCTCTAGTCGTCCATGTCATACCTTTGCGTCTCGTAGATTGATTTTGAATTTTTCCATTTCCTCTTGGCTCAACGATGCTATCACTCTAGAGACATGTAGGTCATCCTTGACCTTTTCTATGTGAACCCATGCTGCCTGTTTGAGCACCTGCTGATTTACATCCAACTCCGGGTCATGGCCAACACTAATGCCCTGCTCCCCATATCGGGGTTCAGCCAGATAACAGTATTCCATTCCGGCTGCATATTCCCGTTTAAACAAGAATTTTAAAATCTTGATAGCTAGATTTATTTCCTCCCGGGCCTCCCGAACTGCCGCTTCTGCGTGGCTTTCGCCCATTTCGACTCCACCTCCGGGAAGAGTCCAAAAGGATCTATTTTCTTCAACTACTTTGACCATAGCTATTCTTCCCTTGGAAAGAATAGCAGATAGAGCCCAGTCCCTATTCATAACCAGAACCACCCTGGATAGTTTCTTTATTAAACCGCATACACGAACCAGTTATGGGTCTTGGGGGCTAAATTCACCATACGAGCCAATTTACCTGTTCGGAACCAACAACCGGATGAACGGTTTTGTCCGAAAGAACAACAAAAAACCCCAGCGGTGCTGGGGTTAATTTTCATATGGTGCCGAAGGTGGGATTTGAACCCACACGGGCTTGCGCCCACTGCGCCCTGAACGCAGCGCGTCTGCCGTTCCGCCACTTCGGCCCATCACCTCTATAATCTAGCACGTTTTTTCTTCCGTGTCAATAGGCGGACACCATTGACAATAATTTTGTGAATATATATAATTGATACGTTAAGACGTTCAGGGAACAATTTCTACTAATGATGGAGAGGTGAATAAGAATTGCTGAATCGTATGAAACAATATTTGCAGTCGCTACAACAGATTACCACCGACGTCGATTTTAACGAACTTGCCGAGTCTCTACAGGAGAGCATGGACGGCAGCAGCGTCTATGTCATGGGTCGGCGGGGCAAGGTTCTCGGTTATGCCATTGAGGGAGACATGGACAGCACTCCCTTTGACATGGAATGGCTGCATACCGGGGAAGCCTCAGAAGCAGTCCAGAGTATGGCTAATCGCGTTGCAGACATCAGTGTGTTAACCGGTGACAATGGAGAGTCGATTATGGTCACGCCGATCATTGGCGGTGACGAACGCGTAGGCTCCCTTCTCTTCGTCCGTACAACTGGCAGTTTCAGTTCGCAGGATTTAGATATTGCAAGTATTGCCGGGGTAACATTGGGAATGATCATTTCCAGAGTTATCTACGAGAGACAGGAAGACAAAGCAGCAGAGGCTAGAGCTGCACGTTCAGCCATCAATAGCTTATCATATTCGGAGATTTTGGCAATGCAGAAGATTTTCGAAGAGCTAGAAGGGGACGAGGGTCTCTTGGTGGCGAGCCGAATTGCAGACGAAGCTGATATCACCCGTTCTGTAATCGTAAACGCCCTGCGTAAGCTCGCTTCCGCTAACGTGATTGAATCTCGTTCGCTGGGAATGAAAGGGACATACCTGCGCATTCTCAATCCGGAGATTCGCAAAGAATTCGAAAAACAGTGGTATCCGCACCCCAAAGCATAAGGTACCGGAATTGAGTAGGACCCATGATAACCATGGGTCCTTTTAATCATGTTCAGAACGGAGTGTGCGCCCTTTTGTGATGGTGCCGGGAGCGAACTTGCGGTTAATCTCATCCAGTGTCTCGGTGAGCTTCCCTGTGGGGTCTGTTTCGCCGCCGAATAGGGAGAGCTGAGCCCCTTCCGTGAAGTTGCTTACTCCCACACCCAAGAGCCTAACCGGTTCCAGTTTTATCTGTTCAAATAGGTGCAGCGCCTCACGAAAAATGGTATCATCATCATTGAAGGCAAGGTCCATCGTATGGGATCGGGTTAATGTCTTGAAATTGTGGAAACGCACTTTGATTGAGACCGTTTTGGCATGCAATCCGTCTTGGCGGAGGCGCCAGCCAACCTTTTCGCTCAGTCTGGCCAGCTGCTGCCTCAAGAGATTGAAGTCATCCTGGTCTGTTGAAAACGTAACCTCATGGCTGATGGATTTGGCTGTATGCTCAGGCACTACTGCGCGGTCGTCCTGACCCCTTGCTAAGTTGTAAAGGTGGGAGCCAGTGGCCGGGCCCAACTGCTGCTGCAGCCAGGTTTCGCTGTGAGGGAGAATATCCTTCACGTAGTGCAGGTTTAGTTCATGCAGTCTGGCCTGGAGCTTTGGACCCACGCCCCATAGTTTTCCTACCGGCAGCTCATTGAGGAAGCTTTGCACCTCATCCTGCCTAAGGATGGTAAGGCCGTCCGGTTTTTGCCAGTCAGAGGCGAGCTTGGCCAAGAATTTGTTGGGGGCAATTCCTACCGATGCGGTTAAACCGGTCTCGGCCCTGATTCGCCTTTTCAATGCAGTCCCCATATCTTCCAGACTGGCATAAAAATGCTCACAGCCGGTCATGTCTAGAAAAGCTTCGTCGATTGAGATGGGCTCCACAAGGGGAGAAAAATCGTGTAGGAGGCTCAGGATCTGACCGGAGACCTCCGCGTAACGGCCCATTCTACCCGGAATGAAGATGCCGTGGGGACAGAGGACAGCGGCCTTAGCTATGGGCATGGCACTGTGAATCCCATATTTGCGTGCCTCATAGGATGCTGTTGATACAACCGCCCGGGGCGAGTTTTTATGGCCGCCGATAATCAGGGGCTTACCTACGTATTCAGGATTATCCAACACTTCAATGGCTGCGAAAAACGCATCCATATCCACATGCATAATTGTCCGCATGATAGATTACCCTCCCGGAATATTTGTTCGGGACCGGGGAGAGAATTCCTGCGAAAGCGGTGAGTAAATGCAAGACCAACAAGTTGAAAAGCAGAACACCTATTTAGTAGCACTGCAACAGGGTTTTCAAAAGGACTGGGAGGTAGAGGATAACCTGGCCGAACTGGCGGAGCTCGCCACCGATGCGGGGTTAAATGTGGTGGACTCCTTCGTTCAGAAGAGAAGCCACCCGGAGCCCGGGACATTTATTGGTAAGGGTAAGGCACAGGAGTTGGCAGAGATCGTCGAGCCTGGAGATTTGGTCATCTTCGACGATGAGCTCACCCCGGCTCAACAGGCAAATCTCTCCGACCTTCTGGATACGCCCGTGATTGACCGGACCCAATTAATTTTGGATATATTCGCCCAGCGGGCTCAGAGCAATGAAGGTAAAATCCAGGTGGAGCTGGCTCAACTCAATTACCTTTTGCCCCGCCTGACAGGGAAGGGTACAGCCCTCTCCCGTTTGGGGGGCGGAATTGGCACTAGGGGCCCAGGTGAAACGAAACTGGAAACGGATCGCCGCCGCATTAGAAAACGCATTTCCGATCTGCGGAAGGAGTTGGAGGAGGTCCGTAAGACCAGGGGCCTGCACAGGGAAGGGCGCAAGGAGACGATGGTGCCGGTAGTGGCCCTAGTGGGCTACACCAATGCTGGGAAATCCACCCTCCTGAAGGCACTGACCGGATCCGACACCTTCATTGCGGATCAACTTTTTGCTACCTTGGATCCGTTAATTCGGCGCTGGGAGTTAAAGGAGGGGCGCTGGGTCTACCTCACTGATACGGTAGGGTTTATCCGCAAGCTGCCCCATACCCTTGTGGCCGCTTTCCAAGCTACGCTGGAAGAGGTTGTCCATGCCGATCTGCTCCTGCATGTGATCGATGCCAGCCATCCCCAGGCTTTGGAACAGACAGAGGCGGTGGAGCAAGTCCTCCAAGAAATTGGTGCTACCCAGCCAATTATTTCAGTGTATAATAAAATGGATCTGGTGGATTACCCATTAGGGGTAAAGGAGCCGGATCAGGCAGTTTCTGCCGGTACTGGGCTGAATTTGGATAAGCTGACCGATGCGGTCTGCGAGTTTTTTGATGCTGACTACGTCCAGCAGGAATTTTTCTTCAGTTTCGCCCATTTGGGCTCGGCCCACGAATTGCGCAGCATGGCCCATGTTGTGGCTGAGGAGTTCACGCCAGAGGGTGT
>DGFC01000033.1:7889-8508 GCA_002391465.1 Firmicutes bacterium UBA3910
GAGGAGTTCACGCCAGAGGGTGTGGTCATCACGGCCGAAGTGGACAGAAGAACAGGGGCCCTGTTCAGCGCATTTAGAAAGCCTGTGTAAGGCAGGATTTCGACCCTTTTCTGCAGAAGGGTTTTTCCTACAGGTTGCGTTTTGAGGGGGGTTATTATGGCGCGAAAACGCAAATCACCCTTAGTTATATTTATTCTGATCATGCGTTCAGTTGTGGTAGGCGTAGCCTACTCCTTGGTGCGGGGAGTTCCCGGCTTAACATCTTCTTTTGTATCTATCTTCGTCGGTTTCCTCGCCTTTGACCTTATCGTTTCCATGCCGAAGTTTTCCCTTCGCTTCAAATACTGGAAAGAAATGATCTTGGTGGTACTCCCCCGGATCAGTGCTACAGCCATTACGCTCACTTCCGGCCTGCTGCTGGGCGTCATTTTCGGAGGTTTGACTAAAGTGGGGCTGCCTGCCGTGGTTGGCCTAGTGTTTACACTGGGGTTTGCCTACAGCGTTGCCGGTGAAATCAAGGGCAACATTTCCAGCTACGTTGGGATGATCTCTGGTTTGGAGATGTCTGACCGGATCGAAGGGCTTGACCTTTTCGGCGAAGAATGGCTGCAGGATATAG
>DGFC01000108.1:0-843 GCA_002391465.1 Firmicutes bacterium UBA3910
TTCTATGCCCACCTTTAGCCCCACGGTAGATGACGACAAGGAGTACCGTAAGCAGGTTTATACCTACGATGAGATTTTAGAAATTATCGATAGGTACGGCCTGCCGCAAGATTGGAATGATGATGGTAAGTACGGTCCTGAGCGGTATATCGAAGCCCAGGTCTGGAGTAATGAGACGATAGATATGTATCTAAGCGAGTACCAAAGGAGTGTAGTAGGTGGAGCATAAAGGCACAGTAACTCTTGATACCGATAGACTGGTGCTCAGGCGATTTACTGAAGAAGACGCCGAAGCCATGTTTAGGAATTGGGCCAGCGATGAGCAAGTCACCAAGTACTTAACGTGGCCTACGCACCAATCTGTCGATACATCTAGGCGCGTTTTGCGACACTGGATTGGCCAATACCAAAACATGGACTTTTACCAGTGGGCCATCGTCCTTAAGGGGCAAAATGATGAGCCCATCGGCGGAATTAGTGTAGTTGATAAAGACGACCGGGTAAAACTCATGCATGTAGGTTACTGCCTTGGGCGTAAATGGTGGAACCAGGGTATAATGACCGAGGCTTTTTCGGCTGTTATTACTTTCCTGTTTGAAGAAGTAAAAGCCAACCGGATTGAAGCAAGGTTTGATCCTAATAACCTTGGCTCAGGTAGGGTTATGGAGAAATGTGGCTTGAGATATGAAGGCACGCTAAGACAGGCGGATTACAATAACCAGGGTATCGTTGACGTATCGATCTACGGTCTTCTGGCTAGTGAGTATTACGCAGCAAAGCAAGGGGAAAGAAAATCCGAACGAGATTGAGATGGGCACGGTTCGGGAGGGATCGGCATGGATG
>DGFC01000108.1:989-4838 GCA_002391465.1 Firmicutes bacterium UBA3910
TTCGGGAGGGATCGGCATGGATGTGAGCTTGGAGAGTCTAAAATATGAGCTAGTTCAAGCCCTTGCTAGCAGCCGTACCTGGGTTCTGGCTGAGGCGGCGGAGGATAGGGTTACGGGCAGATCGCTTAGTATCGTAAGTCTTATTCCAGACGCATAAGGATTACGTAAAGGTTGAGCAGATAAAAAGGAATAACAAGGTCGCCTTATGTTGGAGTAATGTGCAGGCGGAAGGTGAGGCATCCTTTCCTACCGGAAAACAAGGACTTCGTACGTCTGTATGGGCAATGTCATCCAGGTTCCTTTGAACGCTACACTGGCCTTGACGGACAAGTGGTGACTGAGATTGAACCGAAATTCGCGGCCTTGATGAGGTGGCAGTTCGCATCCCACAGAAACACATATCGGACAAAGCATAGGCGAGGTGGTAGTGATGACTGTGTTCGAGCAGATAAAGCAGGAAATTATGGCAGATCCGAGGAACCTTGCCTATACGGAACGGGAGATTCCACCCCTCTTTAAGGCAACACAAGAGGCCCGGTTGATTATTGTGGGACAGGCGCCGGGGCGTAAGGCTGAGGAAACCAGGATGTTTTGGAATGATGCCAGCGGCGACCGGTTGAGGGAGTGGCTGGGCATCAGCCGGGAAGTGTTTTATCACTCGCCGTTTCTTGCCCATTTACCGATGGACTTTTACTACCCCGGTAAAGGAAAATCGGGAGATAAACCCCCGAGGAGGGGCTTTGCGGAGAAATGGCATCCCCGTCTCTTGGCGGCAATGCCAGACGTGGAGACCATCCTATTGGTGGGAAGTTATGCCCAGAAGTATTACCTAGGCAGCAGAAAGAAAACGACCCTGACCGAGACCGTCATGGGCTTCCGGGAGTACTTACCTACACATCTTCCTTTGGTTCATCCCTCACCCTTAAACCACGGCTGGTTGAAACGCAACCCGTGGTTTGAGCAAGAGGTGATTCCGGTCCTACGCAGTTTAACTGCAAGCTTGCTGGGCCAGGAAGGATAGGCATGAAGATCATTTATGGTACTACAAACGAGAGCAAAGTGCAGCATATGCAGGATATGCTGGGAGGATTGGACATTGAAATTGTTGGTCTAAGCAGTATTGGCCGCGTAAATGCGAAAATTGATGAGAGCGGCAGTAGCCCACTGGAAAACGCTGCTATCAAGGCTAGAGCATATTTCGCCGCCTTGAAAGCTCCCGTTTTCTCTTGTGATACCGGGCTCTATATTGAAGGCTTAACCCCCCCTGAGCAGCCCGGCGTGTACATCCGACGGGTGAACGGAAGGGAGTTAACAGATGAGGAACTGTTGGCGCACTTCAGCCAGCTTGCCAAGCACTTTGGCGGCAGTGTAAGAGCGAAATACCGTAATGCCATCTGTCTGATAATCAATGAAAAGAACATTTACCAATATGACGGGGAGGATATAGCCTCAGAAGAGTTTCTGATTGTATCTGAACCCCATCCCCGGTTGATTCCGGGATTTCCTTTAGATTCCCTTTCGGTACAGCTAAGCAGCGGCCGTTATTATCTCGATTTGGAGCAGAAAAAGGGCTCAACCGCTGCTAAATCGGCGCAGGCCGCAGGGTTTCGAAATTTTTTTGAGCGAGTTTTGCTAGGAGGACGATGAGTGGATACCCAGAAAAACGAGTTTTACCATGGTACCAAGGCTGATCTGCAGCCCGGCGATTTAATTGTACCTGGTTTCCAGTCGAATTACGGAAAACGGAAAAAAGCGAAATACGTGTACTTCTCGGCCACGTTAGATGCTGCCATCTGGGGAGCTGAACTGGCAGTGGTAGAAGGGCCCGGAAGGGTTTATATTATAGAACCGTGTGGACCATATGAAGACGACCCCAATCTGACGGATAAGAAGTATCCTGGGAATCCCACGAAATCATACCGCTCCAAAGATCCCCTCAAAATCGTGGGTGAGGTGGAGGAATGGGATGGGCATCCGCCTGAACAGCTGGAAGCGATGAAAATGCGCCTGGAGGAGCTGAAACGTTTAGGAATTGAGGCGATAGAAGACTGAGTGGCGGTAGATTCCGGCAAGGGTTGGAAAGGAAATGTAGGTGGTCATCATCAAAGAGCTCCTACGGGAAGAGAGAGATAAGATAGCGCGAAGAGAATTTAGGGGTCTGATGCCGAAGAACCGCGAGCCCCAGTTGATTTACGCTGGTAACTATACCAGTCTTTTCCGCGTAGTGGGAGAGGGGAAAATCCTCAAGATTGCTTCGGAGCACCGGATTGACCGGGAGGAAATTTTCTACCAGGCCTTGAGCAGGCAAAATGTCCCCGTAATCGGCTGGGAGAGGTTAGGTCGTTATGCCCTGCTGCTTGAGGATTTGACTGTGTCGGGAACTTGGCGTTTAGCGACGGTTGAAGATCTCAAGGCTGAATCTGTAGGCCTTGCCTGTGCCCAGTGGTTCCAGGCTTTTCACCAGGCGGGCAGAAGGGAGCTTAAGGAGAAGCCTCAACTAAATGAAATTCTTACCTGGGAATATGATGTGGTAAGTGAAGAAGCGCTCCATATGGCGGGGAACAAGTATGACTTAAGCACCCTAAGGGGCTGGCAGGAGGTCTGTGCCCTGGCGCCTCAGCTCCTTGATTTGCTGCGGCAAGAAATCGACACGTTCACTTACAACGATTTTTACTATGTCAACTTAGCCATCTCCATACCTGACAGCTCTCGAATCACAATGTTTGACTTTGATCACTCCGGCAGAGGTCTTGCTGAGAGTGACTACGCGAATGTCACATCTAGTCTACAGGGACCGGCCCTTGAGGCCTTTCGAGCGTCTATGCCCGTTGACAAAGAACTGTTGGTCATGAACAGGCTGCTTTCCAGTCTGCAGGCGGTAGTGGTTGCCGCTCAGCGTGAGCGGACACCGGAATGGGGTTGGGCTGTGGTCGAAGAGATTAGGACAAACAAGCTTGCTGAACAAATTGAGTGGGTACGAAAAATACTTGCCAGTTGACAGGTAATGTCACTTACACCGTGGTTTTTGCGTCGTAACGAAAGGAGAGGGAAGCATGGCAGTGTTTGGCACTCTTACCATGATCGCTTCAGTTATCCTACGTATTGTCATTACGATCTACTTGTACTCAAATGCCAAAAACCTCAGATTTCCGGCGCCGGGGCTGTGGATTTTAATGGGCATCTACAAGCCAATTGCAGCGGTTATGCTGTTTTATGTGCTCCGCTTTATCCGAGACGAACGGAGAAACGCCTAACTGTACACAGCCAGATGGGGGGGTAGACGGGAATGAAAAGAGTGGAATTACTGACCGGTGAAGAATTGATTATAAGGAGAGCCAGGCCAGCTGATGCAGCCCAGATTATTGCATATGTTGAGCAGGTAAGCGGTGAAACAGATCATCTGACTTTCGGCCGGAGTGAGTTTGGCGTGACTTTGGAGCAGGAAACCCGGTTCATTGAAGCAGTCTCCAAGGCAGATAACCAGCTTATGATCTGTGCGCTTCTCGAAAATTCAGTCGTCGGCCTCCTAAATTTTGCCGGCGGAACTAGGCCCCGTACGAGGCATACGGGGGAATTTGGTGTCTCGGTATTACAGGAGCATTGGCGCAAGGGTATTGCTACAGAGCTCATTGCATATCTACTGCAGTGGGCGAGGGATACGGGCATCATCCGCAAGATAAACCTGAGAGTTCGTGCGGGCCATACTGCGGCCATTCGCTTGTATGAAAAGTTTGGCTTTGTTTACCAGGGTAGAATCACACGGGAAATTTGCATTAACGGCAAGTTCTACGATGTTCTCAATTTGGGGTTGGAGATTGACTGACTAGCTACTGTCTCTTATACACATCT
>DGFC01000059.1 GCA_002391465.1 Firmicutes bacterium UBA3910
AGATGTGTATAAGAGACAGCTTCAGGTGTGTCATTGAACTGAACTACCATGTCGCCGGCACCAAGCATGGGGTTGCCATACTCAGGCTTAATCACCGGGAAGGGGAAGAAGCTTACGTCTTTCCCGATGACAACGTCCGGGTTAGCATCGGCGATGAAGCCCGTGATGAAGCTGGCCTGACGATGCATCATAGCCCTGGGCGGATCGGTGAACAGGTCGTTAACCGAGTCGCCGAAGTTGGTGGACAGTACAGCCACGGGGCCGCCGTAGACATAGTCGCTGTTGGTTGCGATCTTACCAAAGATCTCAAACGCTTCCCTTACAGTCGGGTGAGTCCAAGGAATCTCATGGTTGACCCATTGGTCGTACACTTCAGGCGGAGCGATCCTGAGCATAATGTCTTCGATCCAGTCCGTTGCGGGCCAGCCGCTGGCTGCACCGGATTCAATACCCATTGCCCAGGGTGTGTCGCCGTTGGCAACCATTTGGTCCATGAGCGCTTCCATCTCAGCCCAGGTGGTAGGTACTTGATAGCCCTTGGCTGCAAACTGATCGGGACGGTACCAGACCAAGCTCTTAATGTCAGCAGAGATGGTCACGGCATACAGGCCGTCTTTGTAAGTAGCCAGTTCAATCCAGGCTGGGCCAAGTTCGTCTTTCACAACATCAACATCGAGTACGTTCTCCAAGTTGACCAGGGCGCCTTGGTCCACGTAGGACTGCATCATGCCCGGGCCTTGGATAGCTGCGATATCCGGCGGGTTGCCTGCGGCAATACGGGTCTGCAGCAATGTGGGCAGATCGCGTGTGCCTTCAAATTCAACAACAATACCGGTCCGCTTGGTAAACTCCTGCATCACTTTGGTGAAAGCTTCGAGCTCTTGGTCGCCCCAAACACCCATTACGGTGACAACGCCGTCTTTTGCCAGGGCGCTGAAGGAAAGGGCAAAGACCAATAGCAGCATCGCTACGATTGTTCTAGTTTTCTTCACTTGCGAAAACCTCCTTAGAATGTTTCTAAAGCTACCTCACAAACTCTCCCCTATTCAGTTGTAAGCAGCACTCCCCCCTTCGCGGTTGTCTCTCTCAAATTGATTTGACCGAGTCACGCTCAATGATGCGGTGACGTAAATAGGTGGTCAGTTCTATCAGTTCTTCACCTGCTGTTAGCCGATTGAGTTTCTTCATGGCCTCCCGGCCAATTTGATAAATGGGCTGGGCGACTGTGGTCAGCTTAGGCAGACTGATTTTCGCTATTTTTGTGTTGTCAAAGCCGAGGATGGAAATATCGTCCGGTACCCTTAACCCCCGCTCGTGCAGAAAAGTGATGGCACCTAAAGCCATTTCATCACTGGCGCAGAAAACTGCTGTTAAGTCAGGCTGGCGGTGGTAGAGCCTCTGCATGGCGGTATAGCCGCCTTCGTAGCGGAAATCGCCGTAGTCCACCCTCTCCTCCAAGTCCGTTTGACCCAAGAGTTCTCTGCATGCCCGCTCGTAGCCTAAATAACGGGGCAGACCGGCTACAAGGTCATCTTTAGGCCCGCTGATCATACCGATCTCACGGTGGCCCTTTTTCACTAAATACTGTACTGCGTCAAAGCCCGCTTCTTCGTCGTTAATCTTGACAGTGGGCAGCTCCGCTGCAGTAGTATGGGTTGCCGCCAACACCAGAGGTACCCTGTGCTTCGCCGCAATACGGGCGTATTCTTCACTGAAATATTCACTGGTAAAGACAATGCCGTCCACTTGTTTCTGCTTGAGTATTTCCAGGTAGTGAACCATTCGCTCGGGATCGCGGTCTGTATTGCAGATAATTAAGCTGATGCCAGTCTGATGGCCCGCATCCTCAAGGCCCTTCACCAGTTCCGAGGCGTAGTTGTTGGAGATGTCGGGAATGAGCACTCCCACAGTGTGGGTCTGCTTGCTGATCAGGCCCCTAGCTAAGGCGTTGGGACTGTAGCCCAGTTCGCGGATGGCTTCTTCCACTCTTTTTCGTTTTTCTTCACTTACAATATCCGGTGTGTTCATCACCCGCGAAACGGTACTAATCGATACTCCGGATAGCTTTGCCACGTCTTTGATTGTGGGCCTCATCACTGCACCCCCGTCACCATCAGTATGTAAAATGCCTGCTCGGACGTTCTGAAAACCTTTTCAGAAATGCTGAAAAAAAGATATTCACTGAATGAAAACCTTTTCATGTCTTTGTGCTTTTAATAATAACACATCAAGACAAAAAGGGCAACACTTTATTTACAACTTTTATGAGCCGAATATAACGCCACTGCTGTCAGAGAGGATTTCAGGGATAGTGAAAACGCCAATACGGGGTATATTCCGATGGGCAAGATAGAGCACATCGTCGTCAAAATACAGCTCACCAAAGGCTGGGGCTTGCAAGACCTGTTTCCAGCTCCCCACTTCCCAGATCTTGATGGTGTTTTTCACAACACAGACAACATACTCGTCTGTCATGATTGTCCGTCCCAAAGAGCAGCGGGCCTTTTTGATTTGGTGGACTATAGAACCATCCCCTTTGTCCCAGATAATGATGGAATTGTCGGCGGAAGTGGAGATTAGATAGTCTTTGTGGGAGTAAAGGTAATGGATGTTTCCCCTATGGCCGATAAACGTCCTGGCCCGCGACAGCGTTTCTTTGTCAAAGGCATAGATATTTTTATCCACACCGCCGATGTAGACCATGTCCCCATCCTGCGCATGTGACCAAACGCTGCCCATGTCCTTATTGAGATACCTAACGTTCTCGTAGTCCCCCTTGTCTACCACCACCAGGCCGCTATTACGCTGGGGGAAATAGACGTGATTGTCATCTACCAACATATAGCTAAAAAAGTCGGAACTGTTGTCCGAGCCAAACTGTTTCTGATAGATGACCTCATGGGTTTCTTTATCCGCTACGTGAAAGAAATAAATACTGTTGAAGTAGAGGTGCTTTTCATCAACGCCGATTATGGCGCCGCGGTTGAGGTTATCATTGGGAGGAACGGTGAAGGTTGCAATATGCTCCTTGGTTCCTTTGTCCCAGCGGCTGATCTCCTTCCCCGCCGAGGTGTAAATAGAATCCGCATCGAAACACATCCTATGGGCACTAGCAGTCAAAAGAGTATTCTGCTTAGTACTCACAGTAAAGCCCCCTTCCTTCTAGTTCTTTTCTGACATGTAATTCCAGATTATGTCAGAGTTTCCTGCCTTAATAAGCCCGTCAGAAAAACCGAGGAGTTTGTCCATATTTTCCTTGTTCTAGTTCGGGAATTGTGCTACTATTAAGGTAATTATTTGAACATAAATTCACAGGGAGGATCACATGGATAACGGCCGAGACAGCCTGGATTTTATCACAATCTACTGTCTGCGCCTGCTCTGGGATGAGATCTATGCTAATTGGGAACAGATCGCAGTTGACGCGGGCTTAACAGTGACGGAAGAACAGACCCTGCTCGCCATTGGCTTTGCCCGGGGCAGCACCGTGACCGATGTGGCCCAGATCCTCCAAAGGGATAAAGGAACTATATCCAAAAGCGTTTATTCCCTCGAATGCCAGGGGTTAGTTACCAGGGAAACTGGCGAAGACCGCCGCTATTCCTGCTTTAATCTGACCGAAAAAGGTGAGAAGGTGCGCCAAGAAGTGGCCCAAAAGCATCTCAGTGGGCGGGGTTTGGCCTTTGCCGAAGGCTTTCTCAAGCTCCCTGAAGAAGAACGGCACGCCTTTACCCGCACTGCCTTTAAGTTGACGCGCCATGTTTACGGCGATGATTATATCAGGTTCATACAGCAGACTATGAATCTGCCTAAGGACACAAGTGATCTAATCAACCAGCTGCTGGAAGAGACTGAGAAGTAGCAGGTTCAGTGTACACGTTTATCAGGTTTATGAACCTGATCGTTTTTTGACCCAATAGTTGCCTATGCAACTGTTGCATAGTAAACATAAGATTAGGGGGAGCTAGAGTGAGAAGAAGCATAGCGGTAAAAATCAGTGTCTATGTAGGCGTGCTTGTGCTGGTAATCAGTGCCGGAATCGGGATCTTTGCCTCCTACAGAAGCATGTCCGCAGTCACAAAGCAGGTTGAGGCGGCCCTAATAATGCAGGCGGAAGAAGCGGCTGAGATTTTGGAGAACAGATTTCAGATCCAACTTACCGCCCTGGAGACAATCGCAGCCCGACCGGAGATTGCCAGTATGAACTGGGCCTTGCAGGAACCAATTCTCAAGTCGGAAAATGAGAGGCTTGGGCTGTATCAGGCGATAGGCGTAGTTGATCGCTCCGGTTTCGCCCGATACACAGACGGTTCCAGCATGAACATTGCAGACCGGGATCATGTGATCAGGAGTTTGCGGGGCGAATCGGTTGTATCGGACGTGTTAGTGGGCCGCGCGGACGGGAGCTTGGTGATTATGTACGCAGTCCCCATAACAAACAACGGCCAAGTGGTTGGGGCCCTTCTGGGCAGACGGGATGGATGGGCTCTGAACGACATTACGGACCGTTTAGGTTTTGGTGAAATGGGCTGGTCCCTAGTCCTGGATTCGGACGGGAGGATTATGGCCCACCCCATCCGTGACTACGTAATTGAACAGCGGAATGTGTTAACCGATACGGATAACCTGGCCGATGCTGGCAGGGCAATCGCTGCCTTGGGTATGGGCAACACTGGGGTTGTGCGCTATGAACTGGATGGAACACAGCGAATCGTCGCTTACACACCTGTGCCCGCCACCGACTGGATGATCGGCGTAGGTGCTATGGAGTCAGATGTACTTGCCGATGTTACCTCCCTGCGCAACTACTTTATTGGATTAACGGCCATCTTCCTAGTTTTGGGCGTTACAATCGGCATCCTAGTGGCCAGGCAGGTAGCTAAACCGCTGCAGCAGGTGCAGGCGGTGATTGAGGCGGTGGCTGATGGGGATCTCACCCGCCGAGTGGAGATTAACTCCAAGGATGAAATTGGAGCTGTGGCCAACGCCCTAAACAGGACGATGGACAGCATGACCGAGGTGCTAGGCCTTACCACAGAAACCACTGCCCAGCTCGCTGCTACCAGCGAACGCCTAGCATCTACCAGCCAAGAGGCCAGTGCATCGGTTCAGGAGGTGGCCAGTACGGCCAACCAGTTCTCCTCGACCCTCGATCTGATGAACAGCAATGCCCAAGCCATGAACGAGACTGTGCAGGGCGTCTCCCGCCAAGCGGATGAAGGAACTAGGGCAATTGCAGACATCATCGAGAAGATGAGGGGTCTGCAGGAAAACACCCAGAGAATGGCAGAACAAGTTTCGAGCCTTGGCTCCCTATCTGATCAAATTGGCTTAATTGCCAATACGATCAGCTCTATAGCTGAACAGACTAATCTCCTTGCCTTAAACGCCGCCATCGAAGCGGCCCGGGCAGGAGAGCACGGCCGCGGATTTGCGGTTGTGGCCGGTGAGGTAAGGGAACTAGCAGAGCAGTCCGCTAAAGCCACCACGGACATTGAATCGCTGATCAGACAAATCCAAAGCGGGATCAGCACTACTGTGCAGGGGATAAGTGAAGGATCGGCGCAGGCCGAAAATGCCCTCAGCAGCGTCAATCAGAGCAGCAAGGTGCTCAATGAGATTCTTGCAGCCATCGAAGAGATTGATTACCAGGTAAACGAACTGTCCGCTTCACTGGCGGAGATCAACTTGGGTGGGCAGGAAATAGCGAGCACGAGCGAAGAACAGGCAGCTTCCGTCCAGCAGGTTGCCGCAGCCGCCCAGGATTTGATGAATCTAGGCACACGGCTGAGCGAGATTATCCAGCATTTCAAACTAGAAGGCTAATCACAAAGGGGCGATACGACGTAGTATCGCCCCTTTTCGAATGGATTGGAGGTAAGCTCACTGCTTTTCTGGAATATTACCCCAAAGCATAAAAAGGAGAAGTGATAGCCTTGAAACAGCCTGCCCTAGCCGTTGGAGCTGTTATCTTCAACCCCGAAGACAAAATACTGCTCCTAAGGCAGCAGAAGTGGAATGATGAGTACGTGATTCCAGGCGGCCACGTTGAATGGGGAGAAAGGCTGGAGGATGCTCTGAGAAGGGAAATCTCTGAAGAAACGGGCTTGGAGATTTATGACATCAAACTTCTAGCCCTAAAAGAAAACGTCTCGGGCCTTGGTTACCATGAGAAGAAGCATTTTATCTTGCTTGATTATGTCTGCCGAACTGATTCTTTCACTGTAACGCTAGACGAAGAAACCCAAGCTTACGCCTGGGTTGGGCTTGATGAACTTGACAACTACAAACTGAACCAATTCACAAGATCTCTGCTGCTGGAGATGAAAGATAGAGAATCTCCCAAGAGAGTGGAGATCCTTTACGATTACTAAAAACCGCAGAATACACTACTCAGTTCTCCTTGCTGTAGATATAAACCTCAACCGGTGCTCCCCAAACGCTTGCCCTAATCTCACCTTCACTTCTGTGCATAGGCAGACCGCGCCCTATCGTAGCCTTAAAGCCTTCTAACAGAGTATGGGTCTGGCCATCTGCCGCATAGGTAAGGGATACCTCTCCTTCCCCTAGCACGAAGGCAGATACCTTCCGTTCAGAGGGGATGCCGGGCACTGTCAGCAATAGCTGATCCTCTCCCAAGGTCAATTCCCCTTGATAGATCAGTTCATAACCCTCTTCTTGGTAACTCCCGGCTGTAAAGGTTCCATCGTTTACTCTGCTTACTAGCTCCAGATAGTATAAATCCACTTCATCCGGCTCCTTGGTGTCAATATACATCCTCAACGTTCCGCTGCTGCCCGGTGAGGCCTCCAAGGCATAGCTTCCCTCTAGCAGGGTAAAGCCGGTGAAGTAAGCTTGCGGTACTTTTCCACTACCCTGGAACATGACAATGGAGTCCAGGTTGTTAAAGGGTAAAGGTTCTCCCCCTAGGTTAACCAAACGGAGGGTGAAATCAGACTTAGCCTCTAGTGAATAGATGAAATCGTAGGTTGTTGGCTCCGTGACGTCAAAGCTGTAAAAAACAGTTGATGCGGGAGTTATTTCACTCAGATCCAGATCAATTCTAGCCTGATAGGAGGCTGGTTCGCTGACGTGAACAGATGGGCCGACAATGTTTGGCAGGACGGCTATGGCAATAACGAGCAAGAATACGGCAGTAAGTACCATTTCACCTCTCGTTACTCGGTGCCTTTTGGCCGGGTTGCGAAAACCTTTGTATACCCTAATGGCTGTCTCCTTAACCCTAGCCACCTTGAATAGAAAGATGAGTAATATTACAAACAGAACAAAGAAAGCACCTGCGACCAGAAAGGGATTCAGGCCGGAATACTGAATGAAGTTGGCCACATCTTCACCGGCCACATTAGCTCCAAAACCAACAGCCAAAGCTATTACTATCGACGTTATCATTGTTGACAGCAAGCTGATAAGGAGTACGAGCAGTGTTCCCTGCACAAAAAGGCTCTTACTGCGCGGGAGCAGAATGGCCATTACTCCAATAAGCAGCAAGGGCAGCACAGGCCCCGCCAGACTAATTAGCGCCCTCTGCAGGGGGTCGCTCACTCCAACATAGCTTATATGGGGCGAATTACGGAAGAAGTTGATTTCAAATGCGGTGATCTTTCCTCCGAAAGCGAGCGCCATCAGAGCATGACTACCCTCATGCACAAAGGCATAGAAAAAGATGACTCCCAGTGCAATGCCCAACCACACTAAAACACGAATTACTTCCCTGCCTCCAATACCGCTCTTTGCCATTACCTTTCTGACCTCCGACCTAAAACAGGTTGCTTAAGAAATGAGCTAAAACCCCGCCCATTACCGAGCGCGAGCGGTGGGCAGCATAACCAAAAGCTAGGCTGACTAGGAAAATAGATAAGGCTCCGCCAAAGGGATTGGTTAGGTTGTCCACCAAAACGCCCATGAAGTACCAGCCGGGAATGTGCAGTATTACAAAAAACACTGAAGAGATTAAATTCGCGTTCCAGAAGGAATAACCTTTTTCTAGGTTGCCTTGAATCGCTCCGCGCAGCAAAAACTCTTCAAAAAGGGGAGCAATGACCAGCACATTGAGGAGTGGAAAGCTGAATTCAGTTGGCAAAAGCCTGTTTCCCTGCAGGTAGTTGGGTATAATCCCAGTCAGGGCGATCAAAAAGCCTATGCCCCTCCCCAAGTGAGCCATGCTTTCCACCGGGATGGGGCAAAGACCTCTGCTACACTACGATTAGAAATCCTCAAAAGCCAAAAGGCAGGTAAAATCCAGATCACAATCTTGGCAGTGAGCCAATAGAGAAAACTGCCGAGGCTGGTGGTGAGCCAGGTAACGGTGTTGTCCAATGACACTTTCAGGAGCCACGCGCCGATCCAGACAATGATGATAACTGCAAAGGTTAGATAGGTGGATTTGACTACGCTTGCAGCAGATGAATCACTATTCATAGAGCTATTCCTTTCTGTTTAAGTTCCCTTAGTTTATATCCTTAGCCATAACATTCGAACCACACGATGGCATTGTGTGCGGGCAAATTCATGCATCCGCAGAATGCAGATCCACCAGCACCCGAGTTATCCCGACCTTCGTCTCACTAGTGTACTTGGAGCATACAGGCCCCTGATCCTGTTATTGTCCAAAAATAATCACCCCAAAAGCTCTTTTTCGCGGTAAACTAGCATTGAGCCAATTAAGTTATTCATGATCCCGTGTTCTTTACAGGGAATATCCCTACGGACTTGTTTCAGTTCGAGGTTTCTCCATCTTGAGCCAGAAGGCATATCATCGAGGTGTTGGTAAATGAAAAGACTGTATCTTATCGGAGGCACAATGGGTGTCGGCAAGACAGCAGTATGTCAAGGACTCAAACTCAAGCTTGATAACAGCGTCTTTCTTGACGGTGACTGGTGTTGGGATGCGAACCCGTTTCAGGTAACGGAAGAAACCAAGACTATGGTGATGGAGAACATTTGCTTTCTGCTAAATCAGTTCATTCACTGCTCTGCCTACCATAACATCATCTTTTGCTGGGTCATGCACGAACAGTCGATTATTGACAAAATCCTAGACAGTCTCGATAAGTCGAATTGCGAAATTACGACGATTTCTCTACTCTGTGATGAACAAGAACTGCGGGAACGCCTGAATCAAGACATTGCAGCCGGCATACGACAGCCAGATGTGATAGACCGCAGTGTTGCCCGAATTCCGCTTTATCATAAGTTAAACACAATAAAGATAGACACAACCGGTAAGACAGTGAGTGAAATAGCAGAAGAAATCGCCCGCTTATGAACCTCGGC
>DGFC01000061.1:0-890 GCA_002391465.1 Firmicutes bacterium UBA3910
GTGGGCCTGATGCTGGCCAATGGCATTGCTAAGGAAGACATTAAGGACATTCTCCAGCGCACAGCCATGGAAATCCATCTACCCACGCCAAACATTTACTACGGTCACGGCTTGGTTAACGCTTACTGGGCGGTTAATGAGCTCAAGGACGGTGATCTAAGGGCCATACAAGGCGTAAGAAATGGTGACAAAGTGGTGGAGATTGCCAGGGAAACCGGTGTGCCTCTCAAGGGCGGACAGTTCGCGATGGACCTGGAAATCGGCGAGTATCAGTTCATTGTCTGGCTTGATGTGAACAAGAACGACACAATCGATGCAGGGGATTACTACGCTGAAACGGGATTGCTGGATATTGGCGAATACAACTGGTCTATCTGGGAGTTTACCGTGAAGGAAATCCCCTTTGATCTGATCGGCGACGTTGAACTCGGCAAGCTTGGTGGTACTGCTGAGCAGCTCTACTAGCCCCATTCAGCCGTTTCCCTGACTGAAGTGGGAAAGGATCTCGCCCCGGCAGAGGGGTGAGATCCTTTTTTGCTTGTGTCAAAACTCTCTGTTAGTTGCCCAGTTGCTGCCCGAAATTTTTGCAATGTTTTTCACAAATTCCTTGACTGAGTGCGGCTAGTAGGCTATACTAAACTTGAAAAACGCATAAGAAATTCTTCGGGGCAGGGTGAAATTCCCTACCGGCGGTAACAGTCCGCGAGCAATCAGTTATTGATTGCTGATTTGGTGAAATTCCAAAACCGACAGTTAAAGTCTGGATGAGAGAAGAATGATGGTGAAGTTTCGGCTTTACTGATCAGCAACCTGAGGAATTTCGGGTTGCTTTTTTCGTGGAAAAAATCACGAAGTGAGGGATGACCATGATCCACAATGCTAGCCAGACC
>DGFC01000061.1:1035-4218 GCA_002391465.1 Firmicutes bacterium UBA3910
TCGGGTTGCTTTTTTCGTGGAAATTATCACGAAGAGAGGAGATAGTAATGATCCGAAATTCTGTGCAGTCGCGTCGGATGTTTTCCACCAGTTCAATGGTGAAAATCAGTATGTTGGCAGGGGTGGGTACCGTTTTAATGCTGCTCGATTTTCCCCTCCCCATTTTCCCCAACTTCCTCAAGTTTGACCTAAGTGACGTTCCGGCCGTGATAGGTGCCTTTGCCATGGGGCCTGCGGCGGGTGTGGCCATTGAGTTTTTGAAGAATCTGTTGAAGATCATTGTCCGCAGTAATACGGGTGGGGTGGGGGAGCTTGCCAATTTTCTGGTAGGTGCTGCCTTTGTGCTGCCTCTGGCCCTTTTCTACCAAAAGTGGCCCGATCGCAAGGGTGTCTTGTGGGGTTCAGCTGCCGCCACCATTATTGGTGCAGTGGTAGCCGGGGTTTTGAACTATTTTGTCTTCATTCCCGCCTACGCAGTAGTGCTAGGCTACCCGGTGGATGCCTTTGTGGACTTGGCAGCCAAGGTAAACTCAGCCGTTGTTGACCTGAGGACGATGGTGGCCTTTGCCATAGTGCCCTTCAACCTTTTGAAGGGATTGGTCATCTCGGTCTGCTCGTTCGCTCTGTTTAAGGCGCTCCAGCCCGTTTTCAAGCGGAAGTAAATAGTTGTTGCTGCCTAGGGACCCCCAAGCGGGGTCCCTTTTTTTGCAGGTATAGGCGGCTGAGGCACGAAATATGGTATAGATTGGAATTTTTCTGTTGAGTGGAGGGTAGGAAGCATGGTTGAGCGGGTAACAAAAGAAGAGTTAGCAAGCGAATTTGAAGTGGACGGTCTGCTTAAGGAATTGACTCTGGCTGAGAAAAGCATTTTGGTTTCTGGGGCTGACCGCTGGCGTACGGTTGCCATTCCTCGCCTGAATATCCCCTCAATAATGGTCGCGGACGGACCCCACGGCCTGCGTAAAGAGGAGGAGACAGGCGATTTGGCCATGGGAAAGGGTATTCCGGCAACCTGTTTCCCGCCGGCGGCCACATTGGCCAACTCCTGGGATCCAGAGTTAGCGGCAGAAGTGGGGGAAGCGATTGGGCGGGAGGCCCTGGAACAGGGCGTGTCTGTTGTGCTGGGGCCAGGAGTAAACATTAAACGTTCACCCCTCTGCGGCAGAAACTTCGAGTATTTCTCGGAAGATCCCTTCTTGACCGCATCCCTGGCCACAGGTTGGGTTAAGGGAATCCAGGGCGTGGGGGTTGGGGCCTGCCTCAAACACTTTGCTGCCAACAGTCAGGAAGCGTGGCGTATGCTGAACGATTCCTTAGTTGACGAGCGGGCATTGAGGGAGATCTATTTGGCTGCCTTTGAGAAGGTGATTAAAGAAGCCCAGCCCTGGAGTGTTATGGCCGCTTACAATAAACTCAACGGTACTTACTGTTGTGAGCATCCAAAACTGCTTACTGATATTTTACGAAGGGAATGGGGCTTTCAGGGGCTAGTTGTTTCAGATTGGGGTGCGGTAGACGATCCGGTACTGTCCATTCGGGCAGGCTTGGATCTGGAGATGCCGTCTTCCTATGGGTTCAATGTGGACCAGATCAAAAAGGACCTGGAATCCGGAAGGCTCACCCAGGTCGCCCTGAACAGGGCGGTGCGGAATGTGCTCACTCTGGTGGATAAGGCATGCAGCACCAAACTCGATGGATACACTTACGATCGGCAGAAGCACCATGACCTGGCCCGAAGAGCTGCGGCCCAGTCCGCTGTACTGCTGAAAAACGAGGGAGATATTCTTCCCCTCAAACAGGGGCAGGCAATCGCGGTTATTGGCCAGTTTGCCCAGCATCCCCGCTACCAAGGTGTGGGCAGTTCCCAAGTGAATCCCACCCAACTAGACACCTTCCTAGACGAGCTGACTGAGAGAGACATTGCATTCAACTACGCCAGAGGTTATTCCCTCGAGTCAGATGAGGTAAACCCGGCACTACTGGACGAAGCTTGTATTATAGCTGAAGGCTCAGAGGTGGTAGTTATCTTCGCGGGTTTAACCGGCTCATACGAATCGGAAGGCTTTGATCGATACCATTTGGAACTACCAGAGGCTCACAATGAACTGATAAGGCGGGTAGCCGAGGTAAACGACAACGTGGTTGTGGTGCTAGCGGGAGGCTCGCCCGTAACCATGCCCTGGCTTGACCAGGTTCGAGGGGTACTCCACACCTACTTGGCCGGCCAGGCCGGTGCAGGTGCAGTGGTGGATATTCTCTACGGCCAAGTTAACCCGTCGGGAAAATTGGCCGAGACCTATCCCCTTAAGCTGGAAGACTGCCCAGCCCACGGATTTTTTGCCTCCGATCGCTATCAGACTGAGTACAGGGAAAGCATTTTCGTTGGTTACCGCTACTACGACACAGCCGAAAGGGACGTTCTCTTTCCCTTTGGTTTTGGTCTGAGCTACACCCAATTTGAGTATTCCAATCTCACTCTTTCGGCAGAAAGGATTAAGGATAGCGACACCCTTGCTGTTTCGTGTACCGTTAAGAACATAGGAAAGCGATCGGGTGCGGAGATTGTCCAGCTCTACTTGGGCAAAAAAGAATCTCCCTTGTTTAGGGCGGTCAGAGAACTGAAGGGGTTCAAAAAGATCTGGCTTGAGCCCGGGGAGGAAAAGACAGTTCGGTTTGAGCTCGGGGGTAGCGCTTTTGCTTATTTTAACGTAGAGATACAAGACTGGCATGTGGAGGAGGGGGAATACCAGGTCTGCATCGGGTCCTCCGCAAGGGAGCTTCCTCTCCAAGCAGCCGTAGTGGTGGAAACAAGCAGACCTGAGGTTGTGGTACCCGATTACAGGGAGTCAGCGCCCACTTACTACAACCTTAAAACAGAGGGTTTGCCTTGGGAGAAGTCGGCCTTTGAGGCTATCTACGGGAGGAAAATAATAAAGGTCCGGCCTGCAGGCGAGTATCACCCCAACTCAACCTTAGGCGATCTACAGAAAACTAGGCTGGGCCGCCTTATTGTCAACATTCTGCGGCGGGAGATGCGTAAATTCACTCCCGCTGCCCCGGACAACGATCCACTCTGGCGCATGATGTGGACGATAGTACTGGACACCCCCTTGCGTGCCTTCCCAGGCTTAAGCGGGGGAATGGTCTCACCGCCCATGCTACAGCTGTCTCTTATACACATCT
>DGFC01000006.1:0-4988 GCA_002391465.1 Firmicutes bacterium UBA3910
AGATGTGTATAAGAGACAGACTGTGGATTCAGCCGCTGCAGTTAGTTAAAAATTCCAAGTAAGGGCATATTCTCCTCTCCCGTTCCACATACTTAATGTAGAACGGGGGAGGAGATTTTTATGTCAAAAAAGCTGCAGGAGATTACATTCACAGTGCTGCTGGTGCTGTCCCTTTCCTTCGCCGCAGCGGCAGAGTATCATGTTGTAATCAATATTCCCGCTTTTAAGCTCTGGCTCTACCAAAACGGCATACCCATCAAGTCCTATCCCATCAGTATCGGGACAGAGCTAAATCCTTCCGTTGTGGGAGAGACCAGAATTATCAATAAGGTGGCCAATCCAACCTATTATCCGCCTAACGCCGCCGCCAGAGGACTGACACCCATACCACCCGGGCCTGATAATCCGGTGGGTACGCGCTGGCTGGGCCTGGGTTTTGCCGGTTACGGCATCCACGGTACGAACAATGAGAATTCCATCGGTTCAGCCGCATCATCGGGCTGCATCCGTATGTACAACGCGGATGTGGAAGAGCTGAGTGAGATGGTTGAGGTGGGCACTGTGGTGAAGATTATGTATCAGACCGTGATCATGGAGGAAGATCCCCTGCTTGGCACAAAGATAGTCACCATTTTCCCAGACGTGTACAAACAGGGCAGTAGTCTTGCTCAGCTGCAGGCGGAGCTGGAGCGCCTTGGCTGGGAAGGTGTTCATTGGCCGGCCCTTTTGGGCCTGTTGCAGGAAGCTGACGGTCAGCCCCAGCTCCTACCTTTGGAGCTGCCCGTAAGTCTCAACGGCAACGAACTGGATTTGGTGGCAGTAAAGGCAGGTGAGCAGTGCTACTTACCTGTTCCAGCACCGCACCTTGTGCCCGCAGATTTCCAGGATGAAGTTGTGCAGTGGGGAGAGCAGCATTTTCTGCCCCTGCAGGCTTACCTTGACCTAACGGGACTTCGCCATGAACAGATGGCAGACGGTTTGAGGCTGATCGGACCCTACGCCTATCTGGGCCGCTCCTATTTAGGTAAAGCCCTGGTATACCAGGGTCAGATCTATGTGGCAGGAACGGGGCACGCCTGTCAGCTCGTGCCCCAGCAGATGACTGCCTTAACCTTTTGGGGGGACGTGTATTTTCCCGCCGAACATTTCCTCACTGATCAGGCGCTCACCGATCTGCGCCTCGAGTGGGAAAAGGAAGACTAGACTAATTTTTGGGCTGCAGCTTGAGCCAATCGCTCGCTAGAAGCCGTTCGGTCAATTCTATCTGCACGTATTCCAACACCTTACCCCAGTTACGGGTAAGTGCGGCGTGAACCAGCTCGGGTGGAACCTCGAAGTAATTGGCGGCTTCCTGAGTGATCCTTTCCTGGGCCATAAGCTGCAGCGCACCCCAATCTTGTTTTAGAAGGGCATCCGCTTCCCAGGGCGCCAGCCCGCGGGCCATTAGTTCTTCGTACACTTGGTACTGAACTTCCTCGTTCAGCTGATCCCAGTCGCCCTCAAGAATTGCCGAGAGCTGGGCTGGGGTCAATACATCGGCCAATACTTCGGTTAAGTTATTAAGGCCCTGCAGTAATACCTGGGCGGTATGATCCCTGCCCAGAGTGACTAGGAGGGCTTTTTCGTCTTTTACTAGAGCTTCAATGGCCTCTCCCACGCCCAGTTCATCGCCTTCGAAGCCATCGGCTGTGAGGAAGATGGTTTCTGCTGTGAGTTGAATGGGACGTTCGTCGATTAAGAGCCTGCCTTCTTCACCGTCAATGCCTGCCACTTCGCCAGTAATTCTCTCGAATTGGGTCGCTTCGTCCAACATAAAGGCAGCCTCACTGCGGGTTACCAGCCGGTAGGATTCAAACCGGCCGTGCATATGGTGGGGAAGCACTTCCAGCATTTTGAGAAGCTCCGCTGCCAAAGCACCGGGATAGCCTGGCTCAACGTCCCCAAAGGAAGGATAAAACCCGGCAGGGAAGGATGTGCGCTGCCCCAGGCCAAGCACACTACCTAGTGCGGCGGCGAACTCACCCCGGGTGATTTCCTCCAGATCGGAAGGGAAAGCGTCTGTCAGCCAGCTGTCAAGGGAGGCAATGTCCTTTTCGCTTACGTGAAAGGCTCTTGCCAGAAGTTCAAGTGCTTCGCTCCGCATCAGGGGCTGATGGGGATGGAACTCTCCTTCCCACATTTCTGCAAAGAGGCCTTCCCCGGCCAGTTGGGTTACTGAGCTGCGCGCCCAGTTATCTGCAATATCACTGAAAGCCGCAGCAACGCTAAGGTTAAAAGGGAAAATGAGCATGAATACCAAGACTAAGGAAGTAATGGTTGTGCGTCGCATTATACTACTCCTTTTCTAATAGGTTAGGTCTGTATTGATCTTACAACGTAGTATTCAGTACAGACAAGCCTATGCCTTTATGTAATAGTCGGTAGAATGGGAGGCATTAGCCAGTTGAGGCAGGTTTTTACAGAGGGGTGTGGAATAACTGAGGAAGAAACGGGGGATGTTGCGTGTCGAAACGCTTATTACTTATAGACGGTAACAGCCTGATCAACCGGGCATTCTACGCCTTGCCGCCTTTAACCAACCGGGCCGGGGAGCCTACAGGCGCGGTTTACGGCTTGACTAGAATGCTCTTTCGCCTTCAGGAGGATTACGACCCTGAACAAATCATCTTTGCCTTCGACCTCTCCGGGCCCACGTTTCGGCATGAGCAGTATGAAGAGTACAAGGCTCAGCGCAGGCCCATGCCGGACGATCTGCGCCTGCAAATTCCAGTGATGAAACAGGTCCTGGATGCCTTAGGGATTCCCCGCTTGGAACTACAGGGTTTTGAGGCAGACGATATCCTAGGAACTGCGGCGAAGCAGGCAGAAAAAGCGGGCTACGAGGTGTTCGTTGTCACAGGCGATCGGGATGCCTTTCAGCTTGTTTCAGAGCAGACCAAAGTGTTGTTCACCAAACGGGGCATCACGGAGACCGAGCTGATAGACCTAGATGTGCTGGAGAAGGAATACGGGCTCACGCCTGAGCAGGTAATTGAGCTTAAGGGTTTGATGGGGGACAGTTCAGACAACATCCCTGGTGTTCCCGGGGTGGGTGAGAAGACGGCCCTCAGACTTCTGGGTAGCTACCACAGTATAGAAGAAGTTTATAATAATATAGACGAAATAAAAGGCAAGCTTAAGGAACGCTTGCTTGAACACAGGAACTTGGCCCTCTTGAGCAGAGAACTGGCTACCATTAACTGCGATGCACCGGTAACGGTGGATTTCAGTGCCAAGGCGGAGATTGATCGTGCTGAGGTGGAGCGGCTTTTTACTGCCCTCGATTTTGAAAGCCTGTTGGAGAAGGTACCGGGGATGGAGAAATCTTCTGCGGCTGCCCCAACAGACTGGGACGACAGTTACAGCGAGGTAACAGACAGCAACTTCCTTGAATTTCTAGGTAGTCTGGTTGCAGTGGACGAGATCTACCTTGCCAATTTCTCGGAACAGAAAAAGGCGGTCTGTCTCACAGGCGATCAGGCCTGGCTCCTGTCCCACAGTCTTGTGGAGAAAAAACGGGAAGAACTGCGCGGTGCCGTAGCTGAAAAAGAGGTTTATTGCTCCAGCAGTAAAGAACTCATCCATCTACTAGGGACTTACGATATTCCCTTGCCTGTGGCCTTAGACTTTGAGCTGGCCCTTTACTGTCTCAATCCAGAAACGCGCTGGGATCTCAAGGGACTTACCGCCAACTGGCAGCTGCCCGGCGTGTCCTTGCCTGAAAAAGATCCCAGGTACATGGCGAGCGCAGTGCGGGTGATGCGGACGACAGCACCCATGATCTTTAAGGAACTGCAAAAAGACGATCTGTATGAGTTATACCAAAAGGTAGAACTGCCTTTAGCCAGCGTGCTAGCCCGTATGGAAAAGCGGGGTATCCTAGTTGATCCAGAGCGTTTGGAGGAAATCTCTGCCGATTTGGACGAGACCCTAACTAGACTCACCGATTCCATCCATACCCAGGCGGGTGAAAAGTTCAACATTAATTCGCCCAAACAGCTCGGTGTTATTCTGTTTAAAAAGATGGGCCTTCCCGTCCTGAAACGGACCAAAACTGGACCGTCCACAGCGGCAGATGTGCTGGAAGAGCTGGCCGAGGAATATCCCATTGTTAACGAGATCTTGGAATACCGGCAGGTAGCGAAGCTGAAATCCACGTACGCGGACGCTTTAGGTGAGCTGATCTCGCCTGAAACGAAGCGGATCCATACTACCTTTAACCAAACGGTAACTGCCACGGGCCGTTTGAGCTCGACCCATCCTAATTTGCAGAATATCCCGGTTCGGACTGCTGAAGGCAGGCGTATTCGGGAGGCATTTATAGTACCTGAGGGTTGGGTACTGCTCAGTGCGGACTACTCCCAGATCGAGCTTAGGCTATTGGCCCATCTGTCCCAAGACGAGGTACTCCTGGATGCCTTTCGGCAGGGGCTCGATATCCATCTGCGCACCGCTGCCGAGGTTTTTGAAAGGGAACTTGATCAAGTCACACCTGAAGAGCGAAATGCGGCCAAGGCTATCAACTTTGGCATAATCTACGGTATCAGCAGCTTTGGCTTGGCCAAAGGAATTAACCTAACCAGGGCGGAGGCCCAGGTTTACATTGATTCTTACTTCCAGCGCTACCCCAATGTGAAGCGGTATCTGGACGGTGCGGTGGAAATGGGACGGCGGGAAGGTTATGTCACAACCCTACTCGGGCGAAGACGTTATTTGCCCGGTTTGCACAGCCGGAACTATGCGGTCAGGAATTTCGCTGCCCGCACTGCAATGAACTCGCCCATCCAGGGCAGCGCCGCCGATATAATCAAACTGGCCATGCTTAATGTGGAACGGGCCCTTCAGGCGGGCGGTTTCCAAGCCCAGCTGCTGCTTCAGGTCCATGACGAACTTGTGCTTGAGGTTCCCGAGGCGGAACTGATGGACGTAGCTAAGCTGGTAAAGCGGGA
>DGFC01000006.1:5177-10799 GCA_002391465.1 Firmicutes bacterium UBA3910
ATGGAAAACGTCATGGAGCTTGATGTTCCTTTAGTTGTGGAACTATCCTGCGGCCCCAATTGGAGCCAATCGGAAAAAATTGAGGTTGAGGAGATTGATTGATGCCTGAGCTCCCAGAAGTTGAAACTGTCAGGCGCAGTCTAGTGCCTGTTGTACTGAATAAACGGATAGAAGCGGTTGAAATCCTCTATCCCCGCATTCTGCAGGGGGTAGATGAAGAAGACGTCCGGGATGTGCTGGTGGGGAGTGAATTCACTGCCCTGTCCAGGCGCGGCAAATACCTTATCTTTGAGCTGCTGGAGGAATGGGAACTTATAGCCCATCTGCGCATGACGGGACGCCTCATTTTCTATTCCAACGGCGAGATACCCCTGGCCAAGCACACTTCTGCCCTTTTTGACTTTGGGGACGACGGACAGCTCCGTTTTGAGGATGTGCGTAAGTTCGCTACGCTCAATTTAGTCAAAAAGGGAAATTACGAACAGATCAGAGGTTTATTCACTTTGGGAATAGAACCCTTATCCGCTGACTTTACGGTTGAAGCGTTTAGTCAAATGCTAGAAGGACGTCAAGCCACTATTAAGGGTCTTCTTTTGGATCAGACTAAGGTGGCCGGTTTGGGAAACATCTATGTGGATGAGAGCCTCTTTGCGGCCCAGATCCATCCTGAACGGGCAGCAGGCTCCCTTACTGATGTTGAAAAGGAACGCCTCCATCAGGCGATCACTGCGGTGTTGGAGGATGCAATTGCCAATCAAGGTACCACAATCAGCGATTACCGCACGGGGTACGGGCAGGAAGGGACGTTCCAAAACAAACTACTTATCTACGGCAAAAAGGGTGAACTTTGTCCGCGCTGTCAAGCACCCATTGAGCATACTAAAGTGGCGGGGCGTACCAGCCACTACTGTCCCCGTTGTCAGGTGACGAAGGTATGATTATCGGGATTACCGGCGGTATTGCCAGCGGTAAGTCTACCGCAGCTGAATACTTGCGCAGACTTGGCCATGTTGTTTTGGATGCGGATCTGTATGCCAGGCAAGCGGTGGAGCCGGGGACGGAAGGCTATAGGCAGGTGTGTGAGGCTTTCCCCCAGGTTGTAACTGATGGGGGGAAAATCGATCGGGCCAAATTGGGGAAAATCGTCTTTTCCGATCCAAAACAGCGCCGCAGACTGGAAAGTATAATCCATCCCATTGTGCTCCAGAGGCTGAAGGATGAAGGAGCGCGGTTGGAACGAGAAGGCGGTCTCGTTTTTATGGAAATCCCCCTGCTGTATGAGGTGGGGTTTGAAGAAAGCGTGGATGAGGTTTGGGTTGTGTATGTTGACGGAGAAACACAACTTGATAGGCTGCTGAAGAGGTCTAATGTAACGCGGGAGCTGGCGGAACAGATCATTGCCAGCCAAATGCCCTTGGCCGAAAAGGCGGCTCGGGCGACCAGGGTGATTGACAACAGTGGGTCCCTGCAGGCGACTTGGGCCCAGCTTGAGAAGCTGTTGAAGGAGGTACAAGGTGAAACTAGCCCTTATTGCTCACGATAAAAAGAAGGACTTAATGATCGAGTTCGCTAAACGCCATATTGAGCAGCTGCGAAATTTCGAGATAGTGGCTACTGGGACAACGGGTAGACTGCTGCAGGAGGCAACCGGTCTGCCTATTACCAGGGTTCTGTCCGGGCCAATCGGCGGTGACCAGATGATTGGCGCTCTGGTGGCGAACGAAGAGGTAGGCGCTGTCATCTTTTTGCGCGATCCGCTTACAGCTCAGCCCCATGAGCCTGACATCACCGCTTTGCTGCGCGTTTGTGACGTGCACAATGTGCCGGTGGCAACCAATGAGCGGACTGCAGAGTTCGTACTGCAGGGACTATTACGTGCCAAAGAGGACTAAAGACTTTGAGAAGCCTGTTCACTTCAGTTATAATTCTATTGATTGTTCTTTTTCTTTTTAAGCTTCCTTCTGTGCTCGAGCGGGCCTTTCCGCTGGACTTTGTCCCTTTGATTTTAAAACACTCCGAGGAGGCTGGGGTAGACCCCGTCCTAATCGCGGCGGTGATCAATGCGGAAAGTGCCTTTCGGGTAGGGGCCATTTCAGCCAAGGGTGCGGTGGGTTTGATGCAGCTCATGCCCTCTACAGCCGCTTGGCTGCGAGGCGATGGGGAGCATAGCATTGATCTGTTCCAGCCGGAGACCAATATCGAGCTGGGCGTTTCTTATTTACGTTATCTTTTAGATTTGTTCCCCACCGAACACGCGGCCATTGCTGCCTATAACGGTGGGCCCAGCCACGTGACACGTTGGTTGAGCGAAGGTGTTTGGGATGGCTCCTGGGTCAACACTGGAGATATCCCCTTCGGCGAGACGCGCTCTTTTGTGCGGAAGGTGGAATTAATGCGGCGAGTATACGGTTTTCTCTATGGAGCAGAGCTGCAATATGGGAAGGAGTAGGGGCATGAACAAGCGAATTGAGACTGTCCAACAAGTAACGGATTACACGGTTGAGCAGGGCCGAAAGTTTGCCTCGGCTACACCAGAGGAGATTATCCAAGGCTTAACAACCGATATTTATTTCGTCAAAACAAACGAAATCCTGCATAACCTCAATCTGCAGGACACGGAGGTAGTGGCGGAGATCTTCCCGCGGCGCCCAGGTATTTTGGTTGGGGTAGAGGAAGCGAAAAACCTGCTTGAGGGGACAGGCGTGGAAGTGTGGAGCCTGCCCGAAGGGGCTAGGTTCGAAGCGAAGGAAGTTGTGATGCGTATTAAGGGCAGATACACTGACTTCGGCATTTACGAAACGGCTGTGCTAGGTATTCTAGCCAGCTCCAGCGGCTGGGCTACAGCTGCTAGTATTGCTAAAGAGGCTGCTGACGGCAGACCTGTGCTCTGCTTCGGCGCACGCCACGTCCATCCTGCGGTAGCGCCTGTGATGGAGCGGGCTGCGATTGTGGGCGGTGCCGATGGCGCGTCCTGCATTTTAGGAGCGAAACTGGCCGGATTCGAGCCTTCCGGTACAGTACCCCACGCCCTCTTTTTAATCGTAGGGGATTCCCTCGAAACTGCTATTGCCTATAACCGCTTTATGCCGCCTGAGTCAAGGCGTTTGATGCTGGTTGATACGTTTAAAGATGAGGTGGAAGAGAGCATCCGCCTCGCTTCCTCACCCGAAACGGGTTTGGAAGCAGTCCGCTTAGATACGCCCAGTGAGCGGGGGGGAGTAACTCCCGCCTTAGTTAAGGAGCTTAGGGCGAAACTGGATCTGGCCGGGCATGAAAACATTCAGATTTTCGTTTCAGGCGGTCTTGATCCGGAACGAATCAAGCTTCTGGCGGAGGCTGGAGCTGATGCCTTTGGGGTGGGAAGCTACATCTCCAGTGCACCTGCCATTGATATGACTATGGACCTGAAGGAAGTGAACGGCAAACCGGTTGCTAAACGGGGACGGATTCCCGGTTTGAGCGAGACTTCTCGCTTAGAGCGCATTCTATAGCGGAGGTAAGGAAATGGCTGAATCCATCAAGGCCAAGGTGATTACCCTCGCCCAAGGGGACCCATTCTTAACGGTGGACGAGCTTAGCGAAAGGTCAGGAACCACATCCCGCTATGTGCGTACCATCCTTTCTGAAGCGGGCCTTTCCTTGAATAAACTGCGGCGGCAGTACGCCCGGCGTTTGGAAAAGAGGTTGGGTGAGGAAGCAGGGAATGAACCCGAGCAAATCACTGCCGAACTGGAGATCATCAGGATTACTGGCAAAGAGGTACATTCATCCTTAAGCCCGTGGGGAGCGGAGGAGAAGCTTTTTCAGCTAAGTGCACTTGGCCGTAGGGGAGACCTTTTGGTCTATGAGCAGATAGTTACCCCCACCAGTGTGACAGTATGCCCCGATTACATAAACCTGCGCCAACTCTTGCCCAATGGCGGTGAGTTGACGGTAGGCGAGCAGAAAATTGAGGTTGTTAGGGGCAGTTCGCTTAACCCCCTGTTGGCCTTGGCCCAGTCTGAGCCTGTCTTCAGACTTAGTTCCGTTTTGCTTGCCCAGGGCGAGATAGCTGCCTTGGAGCGTCTGTGGTTCGGTTTGGAAGGCGTTTCTCTGCACTGGTCTCGCCAGGAAACGGAGCTGAAGGTGCACCATACGGGCTAATGTGGGCACGGAGCGTGGCAAATCTTAACAGTAATTCCAAAAGGTTTAGGCAGGAGATCCGCCATGGTCGGCGAATTATCCTTTGATACATGGGGTTCAGCATTTCATTGATGGTAGGACATAGAGAGGGAGGGTAACTATGACACAGAAATTGCTGTCAGTAAAGGGCCTCAAAACTTACTTCTATACAGATGATGGAGTGATTCCCGCAGTTGATGGCGTCAGCTTCGATCTTGATCGGGGTGGGACTATCGGCATCGTAGGCGAATCCGGTTGCGGCAAGAGCGTAACCTCTCTGTCAGTAATGGGCCTAATTCCCCAGCCACCGGGGAAAATTGAGGGTGGCGAAATTATATTCGAAGGCAGAAATCTGCTTGAGCTCGACGAAGCAGAGATGCGTCATATTCGGGGTAATGACATCTCCATGATCTTCCAAGAACCCATGACTTCGCTTAACCCCGTTTTGACGATAGGCCGCCAGGTTTCTGAAGTGTTCATGGTACACAAGGGCATGAGCAGGCGGGAAGCCTTGGATGAGGCGGTTAAAATACTGTCACAGGTGGGCATACCCGCACCGGGGCAAATGATACGGGAATACCCCCACCGGTTAAGCGGGGGAATGCGGCAGAGAGCCATGATTGCAATGGCCATTGCCTGCGGCCCGGATGTGCTGATTGCCGACGAGCCCACGTCGGAGCTGGATGTTACGGTGCAGGACCAGGTGCTGCGGCTTTTGAGGGAACTGAAAGAAAGGATTGGCATGGCGATGGTACTTATAACCCACGACCTGGGGGTTGTCGCCGAGACCGTACAAAACGTGCTGGTGATGTATGCCGGCAGGGCGGTGGAGTATTCGGATGTGTCGGGGCTGTTTAACGAACCCATGCATCCCTATACCAAGGGACTGATTGCGTCGGTGCCCGGGCTGGGTAAGGCCGGTGAAAAATTGGGCGGTATAAAAGGAGAGCCCCCCAGCCCCTTAGACCTTCCCGGCGGCTGCAGGTTCCATCCACGGTGCGAGCACGCCCGCGAAATATGCCGCATTCATGAACCGGAACTTGTAAGAGTGGGGGATGGACGGTTGTGCGCTTGCCACTTGTATAATGATTGGTAGTTGGTAAAGCAGGAACCGTCCCATTGCTTCTATTAAGGGGGAGACTGGATGCAGCGGAGCATGTTGGAGATAAAAAACCTTAAGAAATATTTTCCCGTGAAGGGTTCGGGATTTCTTAGGCCCCGGGCCTTAGTTAAGGCGGTGGACGGCGTTAGTTTTACGCTGGATAAGGGAGAGACCCTTGGACTTGTCGGGGAGTCGGGCTGCGGAAAATCCACCGTGGGAAGGCTGATACTGGGACTTATACGGCCCACCGAAGGGGAAATATATTTCCAGGGCAGAAACATTCCCGGCATGGACAGGGAAGAAATACGCCGGATGAGACGGGATATACAGCTGGTATTCCAGGACCCGTACGGTTCCCT
>DGFC01000092.1:0-7359 GCA_002391465.1 Firmicutes bacterium UBA3910
TCTCCCGGTTGATCAAATCAGGCTGAATCTGGCCAACGGATAGCTTGATTCTGGGCTGCATGCCCGGTTCCAGGCCCGGGACAACGATTGTCTGCTGGAAGGAAAGGGCCTCGGGAAACACTGCCCGGTAGAGGGGCTTAATATCCTCTTCCGAATGGGCTAAATACAACAGTTCCAGATCGATAACACCTTCCAAATCGAGCCTATCGGCATCCACTTCGTAATCGGTCCAATGGGCGGTACCGCGGCAGAGGAGCAGTTCCCTGATGGGCGGGTACTGGTGGTCGATTTCCAAGAGACCCCGCACCAATCCCTGGTGCTCCTTCTCACTCACGAAGCTCTCCAAACCGATCAGTTCCCGGCGAATCTCCACATCCCCGCCTGTGGCTGTAATGTCAGTCAGAACTTGAACGGCTGTTGGTACTTCCAGTTCCAATCGTCCACTAACGGTTAGTTCTGCCCTCAGACCTCTCCCGTCGTTCACCGCATAACCCTCGATCTCGGGCGAAAGTTTTGGTTTCAATACCATCTCGGGCTTGATCGTTCCCTTTTCCAAATTGATCTCAAAGGGCAGGATCCCCACCCACGTCTGCCTGTTAACGGTGAAGTCTTCCCCTTCGTAGAGCAGCTCCAGATCGGCCCGGCCCTGCTGGCTGACAGCTCCCTCTGCTACTTGGTTTTCGGTCAAGTTCAGCTTGGCCGTTAGATCGAGGATGGTCTTTATGGACGGCGCATCCTCTGGCAGCTCTAAAATAGCAGAAACATCCTTATTCACACCAAAACTCAAACTCGGACTGATGGGCCTCAGCACGAAACCGTCGGCAGTCAGCCGTACTGGGTGGGCTGCGTTTACATCACTGATTATGGTGTACTCCTGCTTTTGAAAAACCCGGGCGGTGGTGGCTAGAATCAGCTCCACATCAAGCGAGTACTGCCCTGCGCGTAGATCCCATTCGCAGACCAGAACTACCGCCGCTGCTTCTGCTGCCATGTCCGGCTCCGCCCCGATTACATCCACATAATGGTCAAAGGGGAGGGCCCCAGGCCATTCCACCCGCCTTAGTCCAGCCACGTCGCCCTCCAATGTTTCAGGCGCATACACGAGGCTCAAGTCGATGACACCTTGGATGTAAACCCGATCCTGGTCCGTCGCCGTAGACTCCAGCCGGGGGACTGCCTTTACCCAGACTACCCTCTCCACCGGAGGTGCATCGCCGGGCAGTTCCACCGTTCCCTGCAGGACGGACTGCAGCGTATTTTCCCCAATTCGATTTACCGCGACAAGACGGTCTTCCCTTACACTTAGGCTCATTTCTCTCCCCCTTTTAACTCAAATTACCTCAACTTTCCTTAATATCTATGAGTGCCTCCGGCGAAACATGTCTATTTAGGGAAAAATCAAAGGCGGGCGGGGCGAAAATAAGAGACTAACACATCCCAAAGGCGGGGGTCTTCCATGCCTAAGCGATCCAGAATCACACCCGCTAAGTTGCGGCGGTTGATCATGGCCAAAACCTCACCGAGAACCCCGTACTGGGGCAGCCAGATTTGAAACTGTCTGCCCCGGCTCTGGTAGTGGTAAAAGGGAACCTTATCCTCCGTTTGGCCCAAACGGGCTCCGTGGCGGAAAGCCCTGGAACGGGCAGTGGCATAGGGCAGTTTGGAGCACTTCTGCTCCTCCCCGTCCCATTCCCACTGGAGGGCATAGACGGGCAGGACCACCAGCGTCTTCCAGAGGGGAACACACCGCCGCAGTTCCGTTAACGCCTTTTCCAGCTCTTCTTTGCGGATAATCGGTCCCGGTTCGGTTGGAGGCGGCAGGGAGAGTACAACACGGTCGGCGAGCCTCCCCACCGCTTCGTAGTCAACGCCTCCCCAGAGCCTCCAGCTGGGTACGCCCGGACCTAAATGCACCCAGAGCATAACACCTGGAGGAAGCTTTTGCCTCAGCCTTTTCAGTAGGGTAACATAACGTGCTCCGTCTACCGTACCCACTTCCCGCCAGGGCAGATACAAACCCCTAGCTCCCTGGGGGAGCTCAGCCAGTTTTTGCACGGAGGCTTTAACAGCCCTTTTGGTATGGAGAAGGGAATGGAGCTTCTCTTGGCCGTTACCGTCCACTATAGGTTGGACTACATGGGGAAGGTGTCTTCCGTTTTCAGAGTCAAAGGGCAGGACCAAACCAGTGAGCTGGACAGAGTTGAAATCCTCAGGTAGGGACTTGGTGGCAATAGCCCATATTTCCCGGTCAAAAAACAAAAGGCGCTGGCCAGGGTAGATTTGGGAAGGTACTCTGCCCCGCCCTAAAGCCTCGGGTCTTACCTTGTACTGCGCGGCAATTTCCTCCAGCGTCTCGCCGGGCTGAACCACATGGATCCGCCGGCGAATGGGCAGATCGTCCGCCAAAAAGAGGGCAAAAAAACGGGGCCCCGCAATCCCGTCGGCAGGTAAGCCATGTTCCCTCTGAAACTGCCGCACCGCATCCTTGGTCAGGTATCCGTAATCCTCTTCCCCACCCATGTCATACCCTTGGGAGCGGAGCAGTTCGTGCAGCTCTTTCACATCCGAGCCCCTGTCCTTTAGTTTTAGTGTACGGGAACCAAGTCGTGGGCCTTTCCACAATCGCATCCACACCACCCCCCTCATTCTTATGAAAAAGGGTAAAAAAAAAGCACCTCTCGGTGCAGGTTCTAACGTCCCTGTCTGTTTATAAGTTGGCTGCTTCCTCGCCGCATTCATCTACTGTAAGTTCAACTGTCTTAGTTAACACATCTGCGTAAGTATAGGAGAGGCGTCTGATGGAATAAGATTTGTCAAGCTTGACAACAAAGAGCTTCGGATAGGTGCCTTCGATTATGCCTTCTGCCTCCACGATCTTACGGCGCCCACGGTTTGCCCTGAGTTTCACCCGTTTACCCACATGGGACTCTAAATCCAGCCGGATCTGCTGGATCGTGTTCGGCTTTTCGGCCATCTCCGCCACCTTCCCCCGTACTGTTTTGTCGCAAATATTGTAACACAGATGGAGATGGTTGTCAAACAAATTATTTTACCAATCCTAATACAAGCTGTCAAGCCTTTTATTTTGTATATCGATCCGCTACGGTGGCAGCGCCGAAGGCATCGGGCTTGATCTTGCACGGATAACCTGAGCCATTCACCATGCCAACCACTTCCTTAACAAGCGACTTGGTGGCGCCGTTGGTGCCCACGTCCAGGTGTATTTCCAGATTAAAATCCGCACCTACCTCAGCAAGTCTTTCTGTGAACAAGGTGGCGATGTTCAAACTGAGGGAGGCTTCGTAGAAAATCCTCTGTCGCAAAGAACGGGCATATTCATCCCGGCGGCGCGTGTAAAAGTATCGGCCCCCTTTGCCCTCCCGGTGCACAATCAGGGCGGTGACAAAACAGGTTGAGTCCCGCAGCTGGGAATCGGTACCGATTATCAGACGGTATTTGTCATCTGGGTAGAGGGAAGCGTACTCAACTATTTCCCGGAACACTTCCTCAAAGGTTAGTCTGCCTTTAGTGGGGCTGATAAATTCCATCCATTTACACCTCCCTTATCAGTTCTTCCGTCAAGGCAGCAAAATGGTCAAGGGAAAGCCGCTCACCCCTGATCTGGGGGTCTATACCGGCCGCGCTAAAGGCCCGTTCTAAGTCCTCCCTGTCCAACCCCCATTCATCCAGTAGAGGGCGGAGAACTTTGCGGAGCGTTTTACGCCGCTGCTGAAAGGCTGCTCTGATCACTGCAAACAGCTGCTCCCGGGGGGCACTGATCTGGCGTGGAATCCGCTTGAGTTTTACAACTGCCGAATCGACGGCCGGGGGCGGAATAAACACGGTGGGCGGAACATTGAGCAGAAGTTCCCCTTCTGTATAATACTGCACTGCCAGGGAAAGCACTCCATAATCCGCCGTGCCTGGCTGGGCTAAAATGCGCCTAGCCACTTCCCGCTGCACCATAACCACCACAACCTCGATGGGCAGATCGCTTTCCAACGCCTTCATGATCAGGGGACTGGTTAAATAATAGGGCAGATTGGCAACTAGCTTGAGGCGCTGGCCTTGCCAGCCCGCTTCCTCCAGCACTTCTCTCCAGTCCAGAGCCAGGGCATCGCCCTGCACAATTACCGCCTCACCGGCGTGGTACTCGGTTAGGATCTTTATTAGGTCCCGGTCGATCTCCATGGCCACAACGCGCCCCGCTTCTTTCGACATGAGATCGGTCAGGGCACCGAGACCCGGGCCGATCTCCAGGACCCAGTCATCCCGGCTCAACTCTGCCCCTGCCACAATCCGCCTGGCAATGTTTCCGTCAATGAGGAAATTCTGACCCAGGCTCTTTTTGATATTAAAACCCTTCTCTTTTATGAGTCTATGCACAAAGGCGGGTTTTAACATGTCACTCATAGTCTTTCATCCTATTCTAAAAGGTCACTGAGGCCTTTGCTGATCCGGCTCAGTTCTTTTCTCAACTGCTGATCATCGTAGCCGTCCATGGCATCGAGGAGCTGGAGGATCTCTTGAAATTCCGACTCGTCCAAGCGCCCCTGGGCCACTAACTCCTCGCAGGTTTGAATAAAACGCAGCTTGACCCGCTCTAAATCGTTAAACAAGGGCATGGAGCCACCTCCGTCACTTACCGTTGGGGTATTCCTCGATAAACCTAGTGTATTCCTTAATAAAGCGCAGCTGCACAGTACCGGTTGGGCCTTTCCGCTGCTTGGCAAAGATCAATTCCACCAAGCCCTCTGTCCCCTGTTCCCGGGCTAGGTCCGGGTGGTAATAATCGTCCCGGTATAAAAACAACACAACGTCCGCAAACTCCTCAATGTTACCAGAGTCACGCAGGTCAGACAGCATGGGCCGTTTGTTCTCCCTGCTTTCCACACCCCGGTTCAACTGGGAAAGGAGAATTATGGGTACATCAAGTTCGCCTGCCAGGTCCCTCAGTTCCCGCACGATCTCACCCACAATCAAGGTCCAGCTGCGGTTGGGGTTATCGGGCGGCTTAATCAGCTGTAAGTAGTCAATTATGATCAAACCCAAATCCGGTTTCTCGGTCTTAATCCTCCGGGCACTCGCCTTAATGTCATTGGCAGTTAGGCCCCGTCGGTCCGATATAATGACGGGAAGGTGGTACAGTTCGTTAAACACCTTTTGGGTAATGAGGAACTGGTCATCGCTGAGCTTGGTTTGGTACTCGTACGAAGAGACGGCCTCTTCCGTTTCCTGTTTACGGCCAAAGAGCTCGCTCAACACAATCCGGTCCCCGATCTGTTCATCGTCCATCTCTAAGCTGAAAATTAGGACTGGAATATCCCTTTTCGCCACATTAACCGCCATATTTAAAGCCAAGGCAGTCTTACCCATACTGGGCCTAGCAGCTAAAATGATCAGGTCTCCCCGTTTGAATCCGGTAGTCATCCCATCAATGGAAGGATAGCGCACCGAAAGGCCGTAGGCATCCTCTAAGCCTTCCCGCCTTCTTAACAGGTTGAGATAACACTTATTCAGTACTTCCAGCAGATCCTTTGTATCCTCTTCCGCACCGTTCGCCCGGCCCGCGGAAAAGATCAGTTCCTGGGCCTTAGCCTGCACCTGAAGTAGATCTTCGTTCTTTTCATCCAGGGCCAGTGCCTTAATCTCTTCTGCGGCCTTGAGCAGGCGGCGCATGCCTTCTTTGAAAATGAGGCTTTGGACGCTGGGACCCAGCTCGCTTAAGGCCACAAAGGATTCGGTCAGGGGGATTAACAGTTCCGCCGGGTCATCGGTAATATTATCAGCCCGCAGACGGTTGTAAATCTGGGTGTAGGAGATCTTACCCTGTCGGTGGTAAATATCAAGGATAATTTCGAAAATACGCCGGTGGGAGAAATCAACAAAATGGCCCGGTTTCAGCCTGCCGGCCACCTGATCGATTTGGTCCGGGTATTTAATTAGAATGCCCAAAACCCGGCGCTCCGCATACAAATCCATGGGTAGGTTAAGGCTTGGGGCAGTCTCAATCAAACTCATCGGGGAATACCTCCTTCCAGCGCTCCTCGGCCCGGCTCAGTTCCTTTTTGGCCGCTATGGGCTGCAGCACCTTGGTTAAATGGGGGTTCTCTAACAAATCGTTATAGGAGCGGATGCCTAAGGCATGCCAATTGCGCAGAATGCCTTCTAAATAGGCAAATCCGGGCGACTTGGCCGAAACACGCATTTCTTCAATGGCCACCGCAATCACTTCGTGGGATAGGCCCTTGGTCTCCATCCAATAGAGCAGCTTGCGCATTTCCTCCGGTGTAGGTGCCGCCACCCTGGTTGTCCAATAATTCACCAGCCATTCAAAGGATGCCTGCTCTTCATCTAAAATACTTTCCTCCGCTGCGGCAGCGGCTTCCTCCACCACAGGGATGGTCAGTTTGATTTCAATACCCTCGTCGTTGATCCAGCCGCGGTCGGCCAAGAGGGCCAAGAGCTGGCTCACTTCCTGTTCGGGCAGGCCCATCTGCTCAGCCAGAATGTTGAGCTTTAGGGGCTCCCGCAATTGGGCCATGGCCACTAAATTGATCCAAAGGAGCGCAGCCTTGGGCCCCAAAACCGCTTGATAGTCTAGAATTTCCTGGGGTATCTGGATGGGCAAGCCTTCCATTCCCCGCAGTAGAATTCCTTTAGTTGTTTGGGACACTACTCCCATCCTTCCTCTTTTTCCTCAATCAGTTCTGCCCATTCTTCATACTTGCTCTCCAGCTCAGAGCTGAGCTCATGGTATCTGCGCACAACAGCCGCGCTCTCTTCTTCCTGTTCGTAGAGCTCAGGTGATGCCATCAGCTCCTCCAGCTCGGCCACTTCTTTTTCCAACAACTCAATTTCCGCTTCCATCTCCTGGCGCTTAGCGGCCAGGCGGGCAGACGATGGTTTTGTCCTTCTCGGCTTACCAACTCTGGCCTTAACCCTTTTCTCCTCCCGCTCCGCTGCAGCAGCCCGCTCCTGCCGCCGCCTTTCCTCAAAGCGGGTAAAGTTGCCCACATACTCCCGCAGCGAGCCGTTTTCCATATACCAGATCTTTGTGGCCAGTTTGTCTATAAGATAGCGGTCGTGGGAAGCAAAGATAATCGTGCCGCTGAATTCGGACAAGGCACCTTCCAGTGCCTCCCGGCCGAAAATGTCCAAATGGTTGGTTGGCTCGTCCAACAAAAGGAGGTTGGGCCTATGGAGAAGGAGCTTAGCCAGGGCTAAACGGTTCCGCTCTCCGCCGCTCAGGGCAGAGGTGGGCTTGAAGACTTCCTCATCTCGGAATAAGAAACGGGCGAGAACAGAACGGAGAATGCCCAAATCCAATCGGTGCTCTTCGTATAATTCCTCTAACAC
>DGFC01000092.1:7593-7730 GCA_002391465.1 Firmicutes bacterium UBA3910
TCTTCGTATAATTCCTCTAACACATTATTATGGGGTGAAAAGGTGATGTGCTGGGAGAAGTAGGCCGGCTCTACCCCTGTTCCCCAGCGGATTTCCCCCTCTGAATTGAGCTCACCCCAGAGGATCTTAAGCAAGGT
>DGFC01000185.1 GCA_002391465.1 Firmicutes bacterium UBA3910
AGCGGTGCGGGCATAAGCTGCACTCCTCGTATACTTCCAACGCCCATTCTACCCTTGCCGCCAGTTCACCCCGGCGGTAGAGTTCAAGATAGGCCGGCAGCAAAACCCTCACCTACCCTGCTTTAGGGCGTATTCCGCATGGGCCAGGTTGCCCAGGGCCGTTTCAATCCTAGACTCAATTCCCAGCCGCTTACCCCCTTTGTCAACTACCACAACGCCGCCCCGCTCCAGCTTGGTGGACCAGCCTCTGGCATGGCGATAAAGCTCAGCCTGGTTCCACAGGTATGGTACAGGTAAAAAGCCACTCACAAAGATCTTAAAGAAGCCTTCGGCGCTGTACGGCTCAGAAATGTGGGTTTCGATGGCCTCAATTACCCGGCGGGCATCTTGCCTTAGCCTGGCCGCCCTTTCCTGCACTTCCAGATTTGTACTCAAATCATCGACTATACCTTTTCGCCGCAGCTCCCGGTATTTTCTTAAAGAATAGGCAGTGATGCGAACACTTTCGTCAATCACCTCGGGCGTTGCCAGATCGCGCCCCTCGGAATAGCTCACCACATGGATCAGGGGTGGGCTCTGCTCATTGCGGGGGTCAATGTCATCCATTAGTGCTGTCACGGCAGCGAGCTGGGCTTTGGCCTTGTCTTGATCTGGGCTGAAGTAATCCAGTCCCGCCCTGGGTTGGAGCAGCACCTGAAACTTCTCGTCTTCCAGTGACTTAACCAGGCTCAACAGAGCTCGGGATTTAGCCAAGTCCTGCAGACCCCAGGTCTGCCTGGGCGTATTCAGCATGTTCTGAAGCACAAAGGTGCGGATGCCCATTTTCTTAGCCAGCTTGGCTGCTAAATAAGCGGAAACGATGTATGTTACATCATCGGCCCCCCGGAAGGCAAAGTGATGGGATACGTTGGCCTCCAAGGGTTTTTGCGTCTGGACGATGTAGCGGACCGTATCCACATGCTGGCGCAGGTTTTCCAAAAGGCCGTAGGGCCCCCTGCCGTCCAGTTGATTGAACCACCAAAAGGAAAGGGCATGCCAGCAAATATTGATCGTCTCCTCGTGAATAGCGGCCAAGTGGGGCACATTCTTGGTCCCCGCATAGGTCCTAAGGAGCAGGGGTCTGGACTGGGCCCAAACCTGCTCATAATCAGCTGCGGAGTTGATGGGTACTCCCCCTCCGTTTGGCTTTTCTCCCCACTCTTCTCCGAAATTGGACTGGGTGAGCTGGGATGTGCCGATGGAGAGGATGTCCAAAAAGCCGGTATGGGCAAGCTGCTTAACCCAGGTTAAAAAGTCCTCCACTGTGGTATAGGGTCCGGCATGGGCTCGCATTAGGGGCCGGGTAATGTCTGCCCTGGCAGCGAGCCTCTTCTCCACCGTATCCTGCTTGGTACCAAATTCGCTGTACTGCTTGATAACCGCGGGAGTACGTTCTTCCTTCAGGTACGCCTCAGAAGCGATGAGCTCTTCCCCAAAGGCCAAGCGATCCCCATCGTATTTCTGCCCACTTCTAATCTCCGCGGGAATCTTTTCCTCTGGGACTTCGAACTTTTTGAGCGTTTCGGCCGGCGTTTCGCCGCCCTCAAATGTCTTCACCAAACCGTGGTAGGCCTGGTCAATCCTGCGGCAGGCTTCTGGCAGCCCGGCGAAATAAAAGGCGCGAAGGGGTCCCCCTTGGTGAGCAAGGAGCTTGTTGTTAAGCAGCTCATGCAAAAGGTAACCTACCATATCAACCGCCTGGTTCACGTCGAGCCTATAGCTCACGCCCAGGCGGGTGATATTCTCTGCCTTTATCCAATCTATTATCCTGCGGCGCTGGGCCTGGTATTTCACATTATCCAAGGCCTCGGCCAGCTCGGCCGAGCCGAAGACAACTTCGTAGCCGCAGTCTTTGAGCAGCTCCGCCAGGGAGTTGATACCCAGGGTGTGGGCATCAACTGCTGGCTTGAGCAAACCAACTCGTTCCATCATTTCCCTGCGCTCCTTTCCGCCTGAACAAGATGTGGAAATCGTACACCTTACGCCCTTCCGCTCGGAAGTCCCGCTCCATAATGCTTGAGGCCAGGTCGATGATTAACCCCGTTTCCCGCATGGGCAGGCCAAGGGCATGACCCACACCTTCTAAGGGAACCAAACCAAAGGGTACATCCTCTAGGATATAACGATGTTCGAGGCGGGAAGGGGCTTCAATCGTCCGATAGGCCTTGTTCTGCTGAATGGCATCAAAGAGCGTGCTCCCCTTCAAACCGTAGCTGCGGTTCAGCCAGTCCTTGGTAGCTTCTAACTCCCAGCCCAGCCCCTCGGCTACCTGCAGCCGTTCGCCGTCGATTTTCTCCAAAAGCCGCCCCACAGACGGGGTGATGCCGTCGTAATAGTACTTGTAGGTGCTGTGGACATTCTCGGTCCAGCCTGCGTTGAGCAGAAGCGGGGCGCAGTGCAGGATCATCCCCACATTCCCGATGGATGTTTCCACCATAGACCGGGCAGGCTTGAGATGGGCCCGCAGACAGCGGGGCATGCGGGCAATGATGCTGCGATTCTCGGCGGGATTGAAGGTGGAAAGGAGCACCTCCGTTTTGAGGGCCACCACGTTCACCGCATCGGGGGCTGTTTTTCGGCAGGTGTAGATAATCGTTTGGGTCTCCGCAATTGTCTGCGGGTACTCTTGGTTAAACTGTTCGTACACTTCCTTGAATTCCAGGGCACCAAAGGTACGACCCGGATTGAGCACTATCAAGGTGGATCTTTTGATGTACCTGCCGATCAGTTCAGCCAATTCCCTGTGGGCGGTGGCCGGTGTTGTAATCAGAATCAAATCGGGATCGCTCACCGCTACCTCAATATCTGCCGTTACGGCATGAATGGTGCAGCTCCCTTCAATTACACCTTCACAATGGATTGTCTTTGTTTCCAGTAATTCTTTGATCGTCTCTTCTGAGCGGTTCCAGAGAGTTACGCTATGCCCCTCCATGCTTAGATGGGCGGCCGTAGCTAACCCTGAATTGCCCGCTCCCATCACAGTGATGTTCATAACGTACCACCTCATTTCCAAGTGTTTTTAGTCTGTACACTGCCGTTTCCAGCTCAGCTTTTGAGAAAAAAACCCCACCTTACAGACAAGATGGGGGCAGGAAATCAACACACGTTATTAAGTTGTTCCGGTTTTAATTCGGCCTTCTGGTGATCAATTCCCCCGCATTTCTCTATATAAATCACTCCATATTATTCTCTCAAAGTTAAAAAGATCCTCCCTAAAAGGGCCATTTCTTTTGGGGTCGCTGGTAAAACATGGTATTGTTTTCCCAGCTAACCGCCGTAAATTACATTGCAAACTGTCTAGAAAGGAAACTGTAAACGTCTGCGTGCTCGTCAATAATCTTGGCAGTGGGCTTACCATGCCCGTGGCCCGATTTTCTGTCCACCCGCAGCAGAATTGGTGCCGACCCCTGCTGTCCTTCCTGCAGTGCAGCTGTGAACTTGAAGGCATGGCCGGGTACTACCCGATCATCCCCCTCCGCCGTCACAACCAACGTGGCGGGATAGCTAGCCGGCTTTACGTTATGGAGGGGAGAATAGCGGTAGAGGAAGGCAAAATGCTCAGGATTTTCTTCCGCGTTACCATATTCGGGGATCCAATAACGGCCCACCGTCCATTTGTGGTAGCGCAGCATATCCGTTACCGGCACGCCGCAGATTACTGCACCAAAGAGATCGGGCCTTTGGACCATACAGGCCGAAACCAAAAGTCCACCGTTACTCCGCCCTTCAATGGCCAGCTTCTCCGTCCTAGTGTATTTGTTTGCAATCAACCACTCCGCGGCTGCGATGAAATCGTCAAAGACGTTCTGTTTGTTGGCAAGCATTCCAGCTTGGTGCCACTCTTCTCCGTATTCACTGCCTCCCCTAAGGTTTACTTCCACGTACACTCCCCCCTGCTCCAGCCACCATATCCTCGAGGGGGCAAAGGAGGGAGTGATGGAGATGTTGAAGCCGCCGTAGCCGTACAGTAGGGTCGGGTTATCACCGTTCAGCTCCAGGCCTTTTTTGTGCACCAAATACATGGAAACCATTGTCCCATCCTTGGACGGGTAAAAGACCTGGTTCACTTGGAACTGATCCGGATCGAAGTTGTACTTCTGCTCCGCAAAGAACTCCAACTCTCCCGTAGCGAAGTCGTACCTCAAGCTCACTGTGGGATAGAGGAAGGAGGTAAAGCCCAGGAAAAACTCGGTATGGCTCTGCCTGCCTGCTATTCCAGTCACCGTACCCAATGTGGGCAGGGGTAGTTCCTTCACCAGCTTACCATTCAGATCATACAGCCGGACCCGTGAATGGGCGTTGTGCATAAAGGAGACAACAAAGTGGTTATTTATCAAACGGGCATCGGAAATGACGTCCTCCTGCTCCGGCAGGATCTCCACCCAGTTTTCCCGCTCCGGTCTGGCAATATCAATGGAGATCAAACGGCCCCTGGGTGCATTCAAGTCGGTGAAGAAGTAGAACGTAGTTCCGTCACTACCCAAAAAGTTGTAACTCGCCTCTGCGTGCTGCAGCAGTTCTATAAAGGGTCCATCGCTGTCTAAGGGTTTGTAATAAAACCCGTTGCGGGAATCGGTGCCAAGGTAGACATGGAGTACAAGATACTTTTCATCCTGGGTCAAGCGAGGATAAAAACTCAATTCCTTGGCATCGGGGCGCTCATAGATCAAAACATCCTGTTCCTGTTCGGTGCCCAACTGATGCCAAAAAACCTGGTTGAAGTTGTTCTCATCTTCGGGCGCCACCGTGCCCGGTTTGGGATAGCGGGTGTAGAAAAACCCTTCCTCACCCCGCCAGGCCATATTAGTAAAACGGCAGTACTTGATCACTTCCGGCAGGTGTTCACCCTTTTCCAGATCGAGGATGCGGATCTCCTGTCGGTCACTACCATGGGCCGATACGGTGTAGGCCAAATATCTGCCCTTCTCCTCCGGACTGTAGCCGCTGAGGGCGATTGTGCCGTCTTCGCTCCAAGCATTGGGATCAATAATCTCTTTTGGATCAGCCGCTACGCTTTCCTGGCGGAACAACACAGGCTGATTCTGGAGCCCGCTGTTTTTCTGGAAATAATACCAGCTGCCCACTTTGAAGGGTAATGAGCTGCGGGGATAATCCCAAAGCTCCGTTAACCGCTGTTTTATGGAAGGCCTTGCTTCTATTCCACTGAGAAACTCTTCCGTAATCTCACCCTGGCTCCGCACCCAATCCAGTACTTCCGGATCTTCCGCGTTTTCCAGCCAACGGTAGGGGTCTGCCACCATAGTACCGTGGTAATTCTCCACCACATCCACTTTCCGTGTTCGCATCTATTCTCTCCCTTTCCCTGCAGAAAAAACTGGCATTTTTCCCAGTTATTCTGTCCCCTGTACCGAATTCCTCCTGAGCAGAAAAAAGGCCCGCCTTATTGGCGGGTCCACGTCAGTGAGATTTACTGAATCGGTATGCGGCGTCCGTTCCCATTGCCGGTCGCTTTGGGGAACTTGACCTCCAGCACCCCGTCTCTGTAGCTTGCGGTCACATCTGCGGGGTCGATGTTCCCCACGTAGAAACTACGCTGGCTGGAGATGTGCCTCCGCTCCCGGCAGATGTAATTGGCCTGGTCCTCGGACCGGAGCTCATCTTGCCGGACACCGATGGTCAAATAACCGTTGTCCACATCCAGGGTGATGTTATCCTTGGCAACACCGGGTAAATTGGCTTGGAGAACATAACCCTGATCAGACTCCTGTACGTCTACTTCGAAGCCCTGCACGGACACCTCAGGCCAATTGGGCCAGTTGAACCAGTCCCCAAAGACCCGCGGCATCATGGAGTCCAACCTGTGCGGCCTTCTATAAGGAGCAAGTCTAAACATACAACAGCCACCTCCTAGTGTTACTTTTTGTGTTTGCACCCTTAGATTACCATTAACGTCAGGGAACGTCAAAGGTCAGAATTCGGGCTTAAACACTGTTAGCATTAGTATTTCCCAAATATCCATAAAAAAACTGTCTTTCCCTCACCTTTTCAAGGTCAAAGAAAGTCAAACGCATTATTCCTACCTAGTCTGTCACCAAACTAAACCACCCACGGTATGGCGAGCCCACTATACATCCACCGCTGCGCCCGCTTCACGTTCTCCCGGACTTTCTAGCGTACTCTCCTGCCAAAAAGCAATCCGGTTTTTCCCTTCCCCTTTGGCAAGGTAGAGGGCCTTATCAACCGAGGAGAGGTAGTTCTTAGTCTCCTCAACAGTCTCCAAGGGCGCCACCCCAAAACTGGCCGTGATCTGTACCTGACATCCTTCCACATTGAACACGTGGTCCCCAACCTGGCTGCGCAAACGATCGGCCAGGCTGACAGCTTCACTGAGGGGTGTGTCCGGAACCAGCAGGATAAACTCCTCCCCGCCTAGGCGGACTAAAATGTCGCTGCCGCGCATCGACTTCTGCAGCAGTTTGGCCGTTTCACACAAAACCCCGTCCCCAACTGGGTGGCCGTAGGTGTCATTGACCCGCTTGAAGTCGTCAATGTCGAACATGATCAGGCAGGATTGGCGGCCGTTGCGGCCCATCCGCTTCAATTCAGCCTGCACAACCAAATCTAAGAACCTGCGGTTAGGCAGCCCGGTTAAGGGATCTTGGTACGCCATTTTCTCCAGTATAGCCTGCTGGGATTCGATCTGTTCCCGCTGCTGTTCTGTGAGGCGGAAGTTACGCCAGTTGATCAGGGAGAGGGAAAAGCCCAAAGAAACGGCTAAGATGCCATTACTAAGACTGACTGAAAGGGCGCTCAGGGGTAGTTCGCTTAAGTGGATCAGGCTGAAGTAATAGATCAGGCCGAAACTGAAAAAGACGACCACAGCGCGGGAAGGGCGAAGGTAATAGAAGGTGCCCACGATGGTGGAAACAAGCAGGATGGGTGTTACTGAAATAAGCATCCTTTGGTCGATCACCGCTTTTACGATGCCAAAAAGTAAAAGGGCCCCTACAACCGCATATTGAAACACAACGAGGGAACGGTCACTTGCTGGCCGTTTGCGCAATTTAGCAGCAATGACCCAACCGACTAAGGAGCCTATACCGCCAAGGGCGTTAACCACCATGGTCTGGCGGCGCCAGTCCGCCAAGACAGGCGAAGCGGCCTCCAGTGTCAGGGCGTGGAAAGCCCCAACCCCAAACAAGGTCAGGGTCATAATGGGCGCGGTCCAATAAATCCGCTGTACATTGACCATACGCGCCTTTTCTGAAATTGCGGTATTCATCCCGATCCAAGTAGTAAGCCTACTGTGGACCAGACGAAATCTCGCCCTGATACGCCGCACTGGTTACACCCTTCCAACTCTGAAAAAGCTGTGCCTTTTTTCGACAAGTGCCTTCCCTTTTCCTGCTAGTGCCATTTTGCTCCCACGGCCGGCCAGCAGGATCTAGGAAAAGTTCTTCTCAAAATTCCACGCATCCCGACACATATCAACTATGCCGTATTGGGCTTCCCAATCAAGTTCCGCCTTGGCTTTGGCAGGATCGGCATAAACAACGGCCAGATCACCCGGCCTGCGTGGGCCAATGCTGTAGGGAATCTTGATCCCGGTAGCCTCGGCAAAGGCGTGTACCAGTTCCAACACGCTTGTGCCCCGGCCAGTGCCTAGGTTGTAAACCTCAACGCCCGGATTCAGTTTCTCCAGTGCAGCCAAGTGACCCTTGGCCAGATCCACCACATGGAGGTAGTCCCGCACTCCTGTACCATCCGGGGTGGGGTAATCGCCCCCAAACACTTTCAGCTCTGCCAACTTACCCCTGGCCACTTGGGTAATATACGGCATAAGATTGTTGGGAATGCCCCTGGGTGCCTCACCGATTAACCCACTAGGATGGGCTCCCACCGGGTTGAAATAGCGCAGGAGGGCAACGGCAAACTCGGGATTGACGTTGGCCGCATCCTTGAGAATCTGCTCGGACATGGCCTTTGTCTGTCCATAGGGGTTAGCAGCGGAGCGCAGCTCCATCGTCTCGATCAACGGTGAGGGATTGTCACCGTAAACGGTGGCCGAAGAGCTGAACACAAATTTCCCAACCCCGTGTTTCAGGCACTGCTCAGCTAACACGATCGTTCCTAAAACATTGTTTTGGTAGTAAAGAAGCGGCTTCTCCACCGACTCACCCACTGCCTTTAACCCCGCTAGGTGAATAACTCCATCGATGTAATGGGTGGAGAAAATGAGATCCATGTACTTGGCATCGGTCACATCTGCCTCGTAAAAGAGGGGCCTCTTACCCGTAATCTGCTCAATCCGGTCCACAACAGCCCGGTCGCTGTTGGCCAGGTTATCGACAATAATAACTGAATGGCCTTCATTTAACATCTCAACGCAGATGTGGCTGCCGATGTAACCGGTACCGCCTGTGACTAATATAAGCATGCTTCTACCCCTTCCCTAACGTTTCCATTCTGCCAAGAGTTCTTCAGCCTCCGCCTTTAGCTCCAGATCCTGTTCAATGGCAGGCCTGCTCAAAAGCTCCTCCAGAACCTCAACTGCCTCGCTGCGGCGGTTGTTGTGGTTGAGAGCCCGGGCGAGTTGAATGGGATACTCAATGTTGTCCGGTGCCAGTTCCACCGCCTTCCGGGCCGTTTCCAACGCCAGCTTTTTGTTGCCGATGCTGAGGGGAAATCCTGGGGCCTGTTCGTAAAGCATACTAAGCACGTGGTAGGCATCGGCGTAGTTTTCATCAAGTTCCAAGGCGCGATCCAAGGCGTCCTTCATGGGCCTCACCATGAACAGACTCTGGAGGATCCCCCGGGTTTGACCGATGCAGCCGATGAGCGATGCCTGCCAGAAGAAGGCATCAGGGGAAGTGGGGACAAGCTCCACTGCCCGATCCGCGTACTCTTTACCCTTCTGGAAGGTTTCCAAGACATCTTCGCTAACCCGGTCCCCCAGATACAAATAGGCCTTGGCAATTACCCAATTGGCATGACCATCCTCCGGATTATCTGCCAAATAGGATGTCAAGTCAGCTATCACCGCTTCAATATTGGCCAGCTGCTTGCTCTCAATTAGCACGTTAGCCGTGTCCAAGTCAACCGCTAACGAGGGCAGAGAAACAGCTAACATTACACACATTACGATTGCTAGTTTCCGTAGTATTCTGCCCACTTTCCTCTCTCCCATCTCTATTCTGTGGTCTTTCATACCAATTCACGGCTTCCGTCCGTTTTCCTCCCCTAAGAAAAAAAGCCCCTTTTGCAAAGGGCTCTCTTAACCTAGACTGGGTCCCACTTACTAGACGGAACCCCAGCTGAAGTATTCTTCACTCCATTTCCCATCTTCAAATCTGAAGATAACGTTTTTCCGCAGTTCCCGGATGGTCATCTTGGCGTGTCCGATTTGAATCCTGACCCCGGGATAGAAGGTTTCGGCTGCAATAAAGCCGCCTTCATCCACAGTCAAGGAAGTGCGCACCGTTTCGTTCAAACCGGCATAGCGGACCACAATGGATGAACCGGCGAAATAGCGGCCGTTGCGGCATGAACCGGCAATTCTGATCCTCTGCCCAGCAGACATACGGCAGGCGTACACGAGTAGTCCATTGACGATAATATCGCCTGTTGCCTCCAGTTCGGCGTTTTGGGCGTAACTTAACTTAATATCCGCTGGGGCACTCAACACATCCTCCAGGAAGGCCACTACCTTGCTCAGTGCCTTCTCACTGGTCTGCACCTCTCGAATGGACTGAATGCGCAGCGGGTTTGCTCCCTGATAGCGCCTGGCGATGTGGTGCAGTATATTCCAAATTCGATCCTGCTCCCTGTCTAATTCGAGTTCCTCAGTTCTGGGCAGCAGTTCTAGCACGTCCGCAAATAAGGCAGGAATGGAGGGGAGTTTTGTTTCTAATACCGCCTTGATCAGGTGCCCGTCGCCGCTGCCGTTTTGTTCCTCCCCTGCAAAACCCGTGTGGGTTTTGATCTGCAGCGTCAAGGTCTGGAGCTGCCTCAAAAGGGGAATGATCCTCTTGAGCAAGGCCGCCATTTTGATGGTGACAATCATGTCGCCCCCAGCCGACACCCTACCGCCAATGACGTTACGGCGAGCATCCACACTGCTCCCAGCCCGGATGTCCGCGTGGTAGGAATTGTGGCCGATGGTAACAAGCCCACCCGCCTTAACCTCCAAACCCTCCCGCACACTACCCATCACCAACACATCGCCAGTGAAATCAATGTTACCGGTGGCAATATCCACGTCGGAGTCGATCACAAGTTCAGGCTTGACACAGATCTGTCCCCATTCGATGGTGGGCCGTCCCGCTATCTCCGCTACCGCAATGGTACCGTCTTCAACCAGTTTGACACCGCGTCCGGCCGTAAAGCGTGCCCATTTTGGCTGTCTGGGGTCAACCCGTTCTCCAAACACGTTCCAGCCTGGCTTGCCCTCCACCGGGGGATGCCAAAACGCCAAAACTTCGCCCGGTTCAACACAATCTATCTTTCCCCGGTCGTACCAATCGACGCGGTCGCCCTGTTCCTCCCTTACCCGGGTACCGGTTAGGTCGTGGAGCGCTTCAATTCTACCATCTACGGGCGGTTCGGGCTTAATTCCCCGCACAATCAAAACACGACTGTTCTCACCGCTCTGGCAGGCGCTTTCCAGCGTTTCCGCATCCGCCCCCATCTTCACGCCCATTTTCTCCAGCTCGTCCAACACCCGCTGGGGATCGATGGGTTTCGGGGCATGCCTCCGTTTTTCCCGGGAAACAACCACCAGGTCGGGAACGTAATCGCTGTCCGCAACCCTGTATTCTATTCCCTCTTCGAATTCTGTTTCGAGCCAAACCTCCATTTTGTCCGACGATACTCCCAGTCGGAACTCACTTTTGGCAGGTCGATGGAAAAGCCTAAACGCTATCCCTTGAGTGGTCTCTAACACCAGAGGTTGTTCCACCATTTTGCCATGGTAAAGGACCTGAACATGGCGATCAGGTCCGGTGACAATAGTGGGCCATTTCCCGCCTCGGCTCGGCTTTTTCATCAGGAGTTTCCCGTCCAGAAGAGCCAAGCAACCGTCCTCTGTCTCAGGCATCTCGACTTGATCTTTCTCGCCAATTTTCAACTCATCAAGCCACTCCAACATGGACTCAATGTTCAATGGAAAGACCTCCTAAAGCAAAAAAACTTTTCACCCAGGCGCGATGAAAAGTACTTTTGCGCAACTGGCTGGCATGCACGTGCTGTGGTTAGCCCCTTTAGCTTTGCGTCCCAGGGTTTCCCCTGGTTTGCCAAATTTTTAATTGTAACCGCTCTCTTTAACAACTAGTTTAGTATAGCATACTTACCATTTTTTGCAAGCGTTTTCAAACGAAAAAATTAATTTTCGTCGCTCCGTCTCAAATCCCTTTGCCAACGGGATTTCAGTAGTTTCTTACCAGTAGTTCCTCCACCGGTCCCCGCAGATCTCCCCTGGAATTAACAACTCGGTTGGCCTGTACAATTTCAATATGATAGTCTTTGTAGAGATCCAGAATAAAGTCGGTGGCCGCATTGGAAAGGAGAAATTTCACGCCCCGCTTTGTAAGTTCATCGCACAAATTCCTTAACCGCTCCTGCTCCCCGCGGCAGAAACCGCCGCTGGCATAACCGGTAAAATTGGCACTGTCAGAGAGGGGATCGTAGGGAGGATCGAAATAAACAAAATCCCCTTCTTCACTATCCTCCATTGCTGCAGCAAAATCGCCGCATCTGAAGGTGACCTCAGCTCGGTTAAAATACCTGTGGACCGCGCTGATCGTCTCTTCATTTAAAATATTCGGATTTACATAGGCGCCAAAGGGCGCATTGAACTGTCCCTTACTGTTGACCCGGTAAAGGCCGTTGTAGCAGGTTTTATTCAGGTACAAAATACGGGATGCCCGTTCCACGTCACTCAACTTTTCGTAAACGGCAGGATCTCGATCTAGAGCCCGTATTCTGTAAAAATACTCCCGTTCATTGCGGTGTTTGCTCAGATCTGCCAATAGCTCTTGGCAGCTCGTTTTGATCACTTTATATACATTAATCAGTTCGGGATTAATATCGTTTACAACAGCCCGTGCTGGCTGGAGATGGAACAGAACGGCACCGCCGCCCACGAATGGCTCGTAGTAAGTGTTAAAAGCAGGGGGCAGCAAACGTTCAATTTCGGGCAGGAGCTGCCTTTTCCCCCCAACCCATTTCAGTACGGGTGCAACAGCAGCATCTCTTTCCATGATAAACACCCTCTCATCCAAATTTGTCCCGGCTGTTAAAGGTATTAGGGAGAGGAAAACGAAAATCCTTTTTAGAAAAGCTTTGGCCCAGAAAACGGAGGTATTTTATGCAGGCTACTAACTCAGAGAGTAAACTCTTTTACAACGCCAACTTTATTACTCTGGATGACCGCTACCCCAGGGCGGAAGCAATGCTTGTCACGGGGGAACGCATCGCAGCCATTGGCACGCTGGAAGCGGTTACTACGGCAGCGCCTGTGGAAGCGGAGCGCATAGACCTTAACGGCCTCACAGTTGTGCCCGGATTCAACGACAGCCATCTCCACCTGCTTAATTGGGGTTTGAGCATGGCAGGTATCGATTTGACCCAAGTTCGTTCTATCCACGAAATGATAGCACTTGGACGCAATTACTTACAGACCCAACCGGATGCAAGGGTGATCATGGGTCGCGGCTGGAGTGATGAGAAATTCGACTCCAAACGGCTGCCTAACAGATGGGACTTGGATCAAATAGCTCGGGATGTCCCGGTCCTTTTCACCCGCGTGTGCGGCCACGTATGTGCAGTGAACTCTAAAGCGCTGGAACTGGCCGGTATTAACGCAAACACAGATAATCCGGCCGGAGGCAGTATTGATCGGGATCCCCTCTCAGGCGAACCCACTGGGATCCTGCGGGAGACAGCGATAGAACTGATCTACAAACTCATCCCCACCCCCTCCATTTCCGAACTAAAGGGCATCCTGCGCGGCGCAGCCCAAGCTGCCGCAGCAGTTGGCCTTACCTCTGTGCAGGCTAACGACATTCAGGGAGCGGCGGGGTTAAGCACGCAACTGGAGGCCTACCGCCAACTGGCGGAAGCGGACGAACTGCCCATTCGTGTCAACTTACAGGCGAGCATGCCCACACTCAGCGACATTACCAGCTACCTAGCGGCTGTTGAGGGGTCCCGCGATTTCGGGACTTATTTGGCCCTGGGCCCTGTCAAACTTTACGCCGACGGATCATTGGGAGCCAAAACGGCTGCCATGAGTGAGCCCTATCTGGACGCGCCGGAAACGCGGGGCGTTCCCATTTACAGCCAACCAGAGCTCGACGAGCTTGTTCTAGCAGCTGCCCAGGCTGATCTCCAGGTGGCGGTGCACGCCATTGGCGATTGGGCCTTGGATATGGTACTCACAAGCTACGCCAAGGCAAAGGCAGCGGTTCCCGCTTGGAGCAAAAGACCCCGGGTCGTTCACTGCCAGATTGCCCGTTTAGAACAGCTGGAACGCATGGCTGAGCTTAGGGTTGTAGCCGATATTCAGCCCATTTTCGTCCCCACCGATCGCCACTTCGTGGAGGCGAGAATCGGCACCACAAGGGCCCGCTACGCCTACGCCTGGAAAACAATGGTGGAACTTGGCATCGCCACCGCCGGCAGTTCAGACTGCCCCATCGAAAACTGCAATCCCCTCCTGGGCCTCCAGGCAGCCATCACCAGGGACGGCTGGCACCCGGAAGAGTGCCTCACTCCCCTGGCGGCGCTCAAACTCTTCACCATTGGTTCGGCCTACGCTGCCCACGAAGAAAACGAAAAGGGCACCCTCAGCCCGGGCAAACTAGCCGATTTTGTGGTACTGCCCCAAGATCCCCTGACTGTGGAGAAAGAAGCGTTGGGGCAGATGGAAGTTGCTGCCACCTATGTGGGCGGCAGGCGTGTTACACAGTAATCAGTTGTAGGAGTTCAGCGTGGATGATGCCGTTGGTGGCAATTACATCCCGGCCGAAGGGATCGAAGGGGCTGTCCGCCCAGGCAGTCACCCTTCCCCCTGCCTCTGCCACAATCAGGCTAGCAGCAGCAATATCCCACGGTTTGAGGTCCCGTTCCCAAAACCCATCGAGGCGACCGCAGGCAACATGGCACAGATCGAGTGCTGCTGCGCCGAAGGAGCGCACTCCCTGGGACGCTTTCATGGCCCGCTTAAAGGGAAGCATGTTATCCCGTTCAGTTGTGGCCACGTCATAGGGAAAACCTGTGGCAAGCAGACTGTCTATCACCCGTTCCGTTCGGGAAACTTCAACGGGCTTACCGTTCAAAAAGGCTCCACCGCCTTTTTCAGCACTGAAGCACTCATCCAAAACTGGATTATAGACCACACCCAACACGATTTCGCCCCCTTTAGCCAAAGCCATGGATACGGCGTAATGGGGGTAACGGTGGGCGAAGTTGGTGGTGCCATCGAGGGGATCGATTACCCAGACGTATTCTTCGGAGCGGGCGGTAAAGCCCCCCTCCTCCGCCATAATGCTGTGCTGGGGGAACAGGCGCTGCAGCTCAGAAACAGCAAAATCCTCAGCAGCCCGATCCGCGTCCGTCACCGGGTCGATGGTACCCTTGTATTCAATCTCAAAACCAGTCCGGGTCTTTTCCAGTAAAACCTGGCCCGCACCTCTTGCTATGGCCTCTGCCTTTGCTAACAAAGTTTTTCCTCCTCGAGTATATACTTCGTCAAAAAAGGGGGAGAATGCCTCCCCCTCAAAAAAACTTCACTGCCGCTGCGGCAGAACCCGATCTAGTTCTTATTCTTGAACGCCAGCATGAAGTCGCGCAGGGCTTCACAGGCAGCGGGAGGTACCGCGTTGTAAATGGAAGCCCGGCAGCCGCCAATGGAGCGGTGACCCGCTAAGCCCACAAAGCCTTGGGCAGCGGCCTCCTGTAGGAACTTTTGTTCCAATTCCTTAGTAGCTAAATTGAAGGTCACGTTCATCAGTGAGCGGCTGTCCTTGGCGGCATGATCAGTGTAGAAGCCGTCGCTCTGATCGATGGCGTCGTAGATAACAGCCGCCTTAGCCTCGTTCTGCTCCTCAATGGCCTTCACTCCGCCTAAGCTGTCAACCCACGCCAGTACTCTACCCAGCAGGTAAATGCCGAAGGTAGGAGGAGTGTTGAAGAGGGAGTTGCTCTTTACATGGGTCGAATACTTAAGCATAGTCGGCAGATCCTGTTCAGCCTGGTCCAGCAGATCATCGCGGACAATCACAACGGTAACACCGGAAGGTCCTAAGTTCTTCTGGGCTCCGGCATAGATCAAGCCGAATTTGCTCACGTCTATCGGTTTGGAGAGGATATCGCTGGACATGTCCGCAATCAAGGGTACACCCTTGGTGTCGGGGAATTCACGCCACTGGGTGCCGTAGATCGTGTTGTTGGAGGTAATATGCACGTAGGCTTCATCTCCACTGATCTCCAAGCTGTCTAGGGCAGGAATATAACTGTAAGTCTCCCCTTTACTACTCCCCCCGATTTTCACCTGACCAAAGCGCTCCGCTTCGTCCCGAGCCTTTTCGGACCAGGAACCGGTGAGGATGTAATTGGCCGTCTTATCTTGCGACAAGAAGTTCATGGGCACCATGGCGAACTGCAGACTGGCTCCGCCCTGCAAAAAGAGAATTTGATAGTTACTGGGTATATTTAACAGTTTGCGCAGCAGTTCTTTAGCCTCGTTATGTACCGCATCGTAATCTTTACTGCGGTGGCTTAACTCCATGACAGACATGCCCGTGCCCCTAAAGTCCAGAAGTTCCGCCTGGGCTTCCTGCAGCACTGCCAAAGGCAGAGCGGCGGGACCGGCGTTGAAGTTATACGCTCTGTTCATCTAACTGCCTCCTCCTGGTTTCCACTTTTCTCTATCCTATCATAAACTAAGCAGGAAACCAACTATTCTACGGATCCCTTTTGATAATGTTACTCATTATGGTATAATTAACCCACAATCACAACGGAAAGTGCGGAAGGAGGATTTTCGTGTTTCGAGTGCTCGTTTCTGACAAGATTGATGAACTGGGCTTAGCCCCCCTTTTAACGAATGACCAGATTGAGGTTGTACAGAAAAACGTGGCTGAGGTGGATGACCTGGACAGCTATGACGCCATCTTGGTGCGCAGCGCAACCAAGGTGACGGCAGAAGTTATCGAGAAAATGCCGCGGCTCAAGATAATTGGCCGGGCAGGCGTCGGTGTGGATAATATCGACCTTGCAGCGGCAACCGCCAAGGGCATTAACGTGGTCAACGCTCCCTGGGGCAACATCGTTTCCACCGCTGAGCATACCTTTGCCATGATGATGGCCCTAGTCCGCAGCATCCCCCAAGCCCACAACTCCCTGAAGAACCACGAGTGGAAGCGCTCTTCTTTTCTAGGTACGGAGCTGATGGGCAAGACGTTAGGCTTAATTGGCTTTGGCCGTGTAGGTACAGAACTTGCCAAGCGGGCGGTAGCCTTTGAGATGAACGTCCTCGCCTACAGTCGTTCCATCACGCCCGAACGGGCGGAGAAATACGGGGCAAAGGCAGCTACCTTCGAGGATATCCTGAGGGAGAGCGACATCATATCGGTCCATACCGGCCTGACGGAACAAACCAGAGGCCTGCTTAACGCCGAGAGTCTAGCCAAAACGAAAAAGGGCGTTCTGATCATTAACTGTGCCCGGGGCGGCATTGTGGATGAAGGGGTCCTGCAGCGCTTTTTGGAGAGCGGACATGTG
>DGFC01000171.1 GCA_002391465.1 Firmicutes bacterium UBA3910
AGATGTGTATAAGAGACAGCACGGAACTTCCCCAGCTTCTGAATCCTAACCCTGTTCCGGGCAAAGTCTAAGTTGTACGTCACGCCGTACTGCTTGAGCGGTATCGAATTGACGAACCTTTTACATTTAAGAGCTCCGACCTTGTGGCCGTTTTTCTTCAGTTTCCCGAGCGCCCGGAGGTTGTCTTTGAGCCGGTCTGCTATCTCCTGCTTTATTTGGGAGCCGAGGACGGTCAGCTCCCTCTGCTCATAACTATCTCCCGCTTTGACTTCAACCGCGCTTACCTTGTTGGCGGGAATACCCAGCCGCTCCGTGTCCGATACCAGCCAGTTGTACAGCCACTTTGCTTCCAGAAATGCTTTCCTGAGCACCTCAGATTTCCTTTTGGAAAGGTTCTGGAGCTTCAACTCGTACACAGCGGGTTTTTGGGTTTCTCTGCGTTGTTTTGTCTCCTGGAGAGTATTTTTTATCCGTTCCGCCTTGGTCATACTAGTTACTTTCCTTTCTGGTCCTCAATGTACTTTTAGTTCTCTGCACCATATCTAACAGTCTAAGCCAGGATGCCCGCCTTTCATCCCACCCTTGAAAGGGTGGGCTTTCGCGGCGGGGGATCGTAAGGAGGAAGGGTTAGTTTTGAGCAATTAGCACCGTTTTGCGAAACGTCAGGCGTGTTTGGCTACGGCAAAGAAAGCTCTTTTGGCCAGTGTCACTCCTGAGCGTTCTGCTGGGCTATGCACCTTGCGGCGTGTTCCAGGATGCGCTTGACCCCGGTTTCCCGGATGTAGGCTGCGGGCTTTCCGCTGTTGGCCGCTTCTTCCTTCACCCGCCACATGACCTTGTGGGCAACCAGACGGGTAAGGATTATGTAGACGTCGGCGGCCCGCAGGTAGTCTTCCATCTCCTGATCAATCTTGTCGCCGTGGTGCCAGAGGATTTTATAGGGAAGCTCTATGCCGGGGCTGGGCTTTCCGAAGACGGCGATGGTCTTATCTTTGATTGTGGCTATTATAGGTTCCTGATTTATTTTATTTAGTTCGGGTTCCGGCAGGGGCTGCTCCGGAGGCTCCTCTGCGGCGCTTTCTGCTTCGCCAGAGGGCACCAGTTCGGCCAGCCTCTGCACCTCGGCCCTTAGCTCTTGAACCAGGCCCTTTAGCCGCAAAATGCGCCTCTGATCTTCGGGATCCCGGGTCACAGGGGCGGCCTGGGTCAGTTTTTCCTCAAGCTCCTGGATCCGGAGGTTGGTCTCGGCAAGCCTGGTATTCAGGACCGTGTTTTCCCGCTTGAGCTCGTCAATCCTGCTGGCCAGCTGCTGGGCCCGGCGGCGCTGCTTGTCCAACTCCTGGCCCAGCTGGCCGATGCGGGCAAAGAGGATACCGGTTTCCTTGCCCGTTTTCTTGATCACCAGGGGCATGAGGGCAGTGCGGTATTTTTCCAGTTCTTCGGGCAGGGGGAAGTTAAAGACCAAATAGCGGACCCGTTCCAAGCCGAACCTTTGGATTAGTTCTTGGATTGGCCATTGATCCGGCGGCAGCCAGAGGAACCAGTCGTAGACGATGTGGCGATTTGCGGCACACCAGAAGTCATGTTTTTCTTCGGCTGTCGTAAGGGCCTTCAGCACGAGTTTTTTTAGGGCAGTGGAACTCATGTTTTCCGGCGGAGGTGGCAATTCGAGAAGATCGAAAGCGTGCCGGATCTCCATTGGATTAAGGTCTTTTACGAGGCTCTGCCAGTCCTCAAAGGCCCACTGGACATAGCTCTCCCAGAAGTCTTTTTTATTGGCCAAAAAATAATCCTCCATCTTGGCCAGGCCCCGTTCAAATTCCTCCTGTTCTTCGGGGGAGCGAACGTTGCCGTATTCTTGGGTGTGTTCATTATCATTGCCCACAACGGGCAGCCTTTCCGAGCCGATCTCCAGCCTGGTTATGATGGTGTCCAGCCCGCCATCCGCCAGGATCAAATATTTGGGCGGCCACCTCTTACCGCACTTGTCACACCTTAAGGGTGCGAGGGTGAAGTCGGTATGCCCTATCTTTTCATCCAGGTTTTTAAGGGTGATGTGGCCGTAATCGTGTACTTTCTTAATGAGCCTCGTTTTGCACAAATTGCAGTAGCTCTCGAAGAAAACAAGTCCATGGACTTTTTTATTTAGAATGTCCATTGAGGAGCTCCTTTCAGATAACGCTGCTTATGAGAAAAATTCGACAGATAATGCCGCAGTCCCTTTATTTGGCCTCAGTGACGACTCCTCGGACTAAAGTCCGAGGCTTCTCGGTTCATCTACGGCGTCCTAGCTTACCGTATCCCCGAAGGCTCCGTCCAAGCCAAACCGATTCATGCTAGGCAACCGCTCGATGCAGGATATTTATGGCTGCATTTACATCTCGGTGAAGTGATGTGCCGCAGTGTGGGCATTTGTGCCACCGTTGCGACAGCGGCTTCTCGACGATGCAGCCACATCCAGAGCAAATCTGCGACGTATTGCGGGGGTTAACCTCAACAACCTGACGGCCAGCCTCTGCCGCTTTGCCCTTCAGGATGTTGATGAAGAGACCCCAACCCGCATCGCTGATGCTCTTGGCAAGGCGGTGGTTCCTGAGCATTCCTTTTACATTAAGGGCTTCGATGGCAATGAGTCCGTAACGATTGACCAGAGAACGCGCTATTTTGTGAGCCATATCCCTACGTTGGTTGGCAATATGCGCATGCGCCTTCGCAAGCTGGCGTACGACCTTCTGGCGGCGACGGCTTCCCTTCTGGCGTCGGGAGACCATTCGCTGCAACCGTTTGAGGTTGCGTTCTGATTTGCGAAGATACTTAGCAGAGGGGAAGAACTCACCATCCGAGGTAGTCGCAAAGAACTCAAGCCCCAGGTCTACACCCACTGCTTTGTCTGATGGAGGTAGTACCACAGGGTCTACCTCGACAGAGAAGCAGGCGTACCACCCATCTGCCTTTCGGTGAATGGTGAGCGTCTTCACTTTTCCTTGGAGAGGGCGATGCAGCTTGATCTTTACGAGACCGATCTTGGCAAGCTTCAGCCGCCCGTTCTGAAGTTGAAACCCGCTCTGTGGATAGGTAAAGCTGTCGTAACGGCTGGCTGACTTGAACCGCGGATACCCCGGCTTTTCTCCAGCTTTGACTCGGTGGAAAAACGCCTGAAAGGCTTTGTCTACCCGCCTTACGACATCTTGAAGCACCTGTGAGTACACCTGATTGAGTCGCGGGCCTTCCTTCTTCCAGGCGGGCAACTGCTTAATTTGATCGTAGGCTGTCAGAGATCGCCGCTCATTTTTCCAGGCTTCTCTCCGCTCAGCGAGACAACGGTTGTAGACCAGAGAGCAGAGCCAAAGCGTCTCATTCAGTTTTCTTTCCTGCTCCTTGTTTGGGTACAGTCTGTATTTGTACGCCTTGAACATCATGCTCCGCCTCCTTCCTGATTGCGTCTATACAGTACTGATGCTTGGACTTGCCCGTTGCGAATGCAGCTCGATGGAGCAGATCGTGAAGCTCTGGCGTCAAACGGAGCGGAAAGTGGATATACCTCTGCTTTCCCATGACAATCACCTCTATAGTTAGTATACTAACCATAGCTAGTATTGTCAACAGGAATTGCGCGTCAGTTTGTTGCAAATAGGCCGCCTTTCATCCCCGGATTGAAATCCGGGGTTTTCCCGGCGGTCTCCTATAAACTCCCAGTTCGTCAACAGGGGCCGGTAATGGCTGAAATCGGTGATGTAGCTGATGCGTTTGTATTTCCCGAAAGGGACGTTGAAGAGGCCCTTTTTGTTAAAGCGGCACAGGCCGTTGTAGCCGGTGCGGTTTAGAAAATAAAAAAGCTGGGCTGCCTCTCTGGAGTTTTGCGCCCCGTTTTTGATAAGGGTGTTGAACTGCTCCCGGTGCCGGTAGTATAGGACCTCGTCGTTGGCCAGGGGTATATCCATGGTGAGGCCCTGTTGGAGCCACTTGAAGAAGTTAATCAGGTGTGGATTGATGTCGTTTAGGAGGGCCCTCTGGGGTCTCAGCCCCAGGGCTACGGCCAGGCCGCCGCAGAAGGGTTCGACCAGGCGGCGGTGCTGGTTGGGTTCCCAGAGGGATTTTAGGTGTTTCACCAGCCAGCGCTTGCCGCCGGCCCATTTCAACGGAGGTGTGAGTTCCTTCTGCTTCTCTGCCATGCTGTGTCACTCCACAAGAGAGGGTTCTCGGCTACCGCCTTCAGTGTCTTGGTTTAGTTCCAGTATCTTGTGTGTCAGTTCCCGTACCTGCTCGGGCGTCAGCTTATCTTGCCGCATGTTCTTGATCATGGGCAGCAGCTGGTGCAGGTAGATGATGGAGCAGTTATGGTCTTGAGGGCCCAGATACTTAACATTTATGGGGTGATGGGTGAAAACTACGGCGGTGTAGACCTGCTGTCCGATAAGTTTGGCCAGATGCTGGGCACTGTCCAGGGCCTGCTTGACCGGGTTCTTTGCTGGAACCAGCTGTCGTCCCCACTGCTTGTACCAGAGGGACGGATCCGGGGAGGGGTGAAAGGTGCCGGAGATATGCTTGGTCTCCAGGGTTATGATGCCGGGCGGCCCGACTACAACATGATCTATCTGGCGGCCCCTTCCCAGGTTGAGGTCGGCGATGATGTAGTAGCTGTCGGGCAGGTCCTGGAGCTTTTTATTCACCAGGATCTCGCCGTAGTGGCCCTTCAGATACCGCTGGTGCTCCTCTTTTTCTGCCCTTCGGGCTGCCATATCTTGGCCCTTGGAATTATCGGCGGATAAGGGCATGTACATGGTTATGGCCAAGAGGGCCAGCCCGACTATGGGCTGCTGGGGAAGGGCGAAATACCAGAGGGCGCCGGCCAGGCCCATGAGCAGTATCCGCTGGGTGTCCTGGGTCTTTTTCTGAACGAAGGTCTCGAACCAGTCCTTTTTCTCCTTGTTCGCGATGGTTTTGGCGATGCGTCCCAGGTGGGTAT
>DGFC01000007.1 GCA_002391465.1 Firmicutes bacterium UBA3910
CCCGACCTGGTCCTGGAGCGCTATCCAGGTATCGACCCTGAGCGTCTGGGTGTTACCGGCGGCTGCTACGGCTGCTTTATGACCAACTGGATCATCGGCCAGACCAACCGCTTTGCGGCGGCAGCGTCCCAGCGCAGCATTTCCAACTGGATCTCCATGGGCTACACCACCGACATCGGCTATTACTTCGCCAAAGACCAAGTGGGAGCAACACCCTGGTCTGACCCGGGAAAGATGTGGGAGCATTCGCCGCTGAAATACGCAGATAGGGTTAAGACTCCTACCCTCTTTATCCATTCTGAGGAAGACTACCGCTGCTGGCTGCCTGAGGCGCTCCAGATGTTTACCGCCCTAAAGTACCACGGCGTTGAAGCAAGGCTGTGCATGTTCCGGGGCGAAAACCACGAACTGAGCCGGAGCGGTAAACCGAAAAACCGCATCAAGCGCCTGGAGGAAATAACAAACTGGTTCGACCGCTATCTGACCGAGAAGCCCGTGTAAACGGGCTTCTCCCTTTTTTCCTTGTCTGGAGCCAACTTGACAGGGGGGTTGTTAAATTCTACAATTGAAGTATACAGAAGGGCAAAACGCGGAAAGTACTTCCAGGCTTGAATCGCACACACTTGGGCGATTTTATCAGAAGAGGGGTGGTTGTGGAAATCAGCATGGGGTTGCCTTCTACCCCTAATCGCAGGCATTCTACACAGTACACACAACAAAACTGGAGGTATTTAGCAATGAGCAACAGTTCTTACAAATTCGTCGAAAAAGTGACCGAAGTATTGAACCGCATCACAGAGGAACAGATGCCCAACATCGAAAAAGCGGCCCAAGCCATTGCCAAATCTTTAATGGACGGCGGCGTGTTGAACATCTTCGGCAGCGGCCACTCCCACATGCTCGTGGAAGAAGCTTTCCATCGCGCAGGTGGATTGGTTCCCATCAACCCCTTGAACCAGCAGTATCTCAGCCCATTCAACCCAGGGCGCAGCGGCAGGTTGGAAAGGTTGCCTGGTATTGCAGACATAATCTTAGATTACTACAAGCCCCAAGCAGGCGAAGTAATCATCATTATCTCCAACTCCGGCATTAACGCCGTGCCGGTCGAAATGGCCCTTGGCGCTAAAGAGCGCGGCCTACAAGTTGTGGCCATCACTTCCATCGAGCATGCTAAGGGTGCCCCGGCAAGGCATGAGAGCGGCAAGAAACTCTATGAACTGGCAGATATCGTGATCGACAACTGCGGTGTTCTAGGCGATGCCCTCTTGGAAGTGGAAGGTGTCCCGGCCAAACTTGGACCTTCCTCCACCATCGCCGGTGCCACCATTATCAATGCTATCACTGTGCGGGTAGCAGAGATTATGCAGGAAGCGGGCGTAACACCACCTGTTCTACTGAGCCAGAACATGGAAGGTGCTGCAGACCACAACGCCCAGCTGCTGAAACAGTACGCTGGAAGGCTGAAGTGGATCAGCTAATAGACGAAGAATTAATAAGGCGGTGCTCCGATAGGTGCACCGCCTTTTCTCAGTCTTAAACTGTTAAATATCCAGTTTTTCCTTCGCTTCTGCCGCATTGATTGCCTGAACCTTCTGTCTAACTTCCAAAATGGAACCGGCGTTCATGCTCAGCTCGTCAATACCCATGCCGATGAACGTCTCCGTCAGGGCCAAGTCGGCAGCAGCCTCACCACAGATACCTACCCAGATACCTTCCCGGTGACCGTTTTCAATGGTGCGCTGTACCAGGCGCAGTACCGCTGGATGGTGGGTGTCGTAAATATGCGCCACCTGCGGGTTCATCCTATCCACAGCCAGGGTGTATTGGGTCAGGTCATTGGTACCGATACTGAAGAAGTCCACTTCTTTAGCCAGCTGATCGGTAATCATGGCGGCGGCCGGGGTCTCGATCATCACTCCAATTTCCACATCGGAGCTGTACGGTATACCCGCACTGGTCAGTTCTGACTTGACCTCTTCCACCAGTTCTTTCGCCTGCCGCACTTCGGCCACGCTGGTGATCATGGGAAACATGATACCGAGCTTGCCGTACACGCTGGCACGCAGTAAGGCCCGGAGTTGGGTTTTGAATATGTCAGTCTGATCCAAACAGACCCGGATCGCCCTGTAACCCAAAAAGGGATTGAGCTCCTGGGGAAGGTTCAACGAGGGCACTTCCTTATCGCCGCCCACATCCAGGGTGCGGATGATGACCGGTTCCCCTTTCATCCTTTCCAAGACTGACTTATAGGCTTGGAACTGCACCTCTTCACTGGGAAGGGTGCTGTTGAACATGTACAAAAACTCAGTGCGGAAGAGTCCGATACCTTCCGCATCGTTCTCCAAGACCGCATCCAAATCATCGGGGGTACCGATGTTGGCGGCCAATCTAACCCGCACGCCGTCTTTTGTCACACTCTCAGTGCCAACCAACTTCTGCAGTTTGGCGATGCGCTCTTGGTGCTCTGCCTGTTTCTGCAGCCACTCTTCCTTCTGCTCAACGCTGGGATTTACGAAGACATTACCTCCGGCACCGTCCACGATTACAGTATCGCCCGGTGAAAGGTTTTCCAACAGGCCTTCAATCCCCACAACGGCTGGAATCTGGAGCGCCCTGGCCAAGATCGAGGAATGGGAAGTCTCGCCCCCCACTTCGGTGATAATACCCATCAGGTATTTCTTATCGATCTGCATCGTATCACTGGGCAGAAGGTCGCGGGCTGCCACAATAACCGGCGCTTGAATCTCGGCCCAAAACTTATCCCTTTGACCGGTCAGTTTTTGGATGAGCCGTCTGGAAATATCAACAATATCTGCGGCCCGCTCCTGCATGTAAGCATCGTCCATGCTGGCGAACAACGCGGCATACTCATCCCTGGTCGTTTCCACGGCGTATTCCGCATTGACTTTTTCTTCTGTAATTATTTCGCGTATGCGGCCCAAGAAGTCCTCGTCCTCGAGCATCATTTGATGCACTTCGAAAATAGCCGCCTCGTTTTCACCCACTTCAGCCAACGCCTGTTCATAAAGGTCAGCCAGCTCACTTAGGGCCTGGTCTTTCGCCCCTTCGAGCCTAGCCAACTCTTCTTCTACTGAGCAAACTTCACGTTTTTCGATGTCGTAGCTGATCTCCTGCTCTGTCTCTTATACACATCT
>DGFC01000113.1:0-699 GCA_002391465.1 Firmicutes bacterium UBA3910
AGTACCACCCGCAAGCCCAGTTGTTTCCGTGTCCAAAAACAAGGCGTCAGTGATGGAAAAATCACCGTTCCAGCTGGGCTCTAACACAGTTAGGCCATGGTAAGAACGCTCCAGAACCTGGCTGAAGGGGAGATGGCCGTGATTTGTATCAATGGGTACAATCTTCTCTACTACATAGCAGGGTCCGTAGGGAGTCTCCACTTCTGCACCGTGCAGAAAGGGGTCTAAATTCACTACCTGCTTTTTAGTCTGTTTGGGCCCTTCTTCCTGGGGCAGAAATCTGCGCAGCTTACTGCTGAGATCCAACTTCCAGCACCCCCTTGAGCAGAGTTGTGGCATACTGTTTGCCCTCTGCTCCCACTTCTTCCACCGGTCCAACGCAGGAAGGACAGCCCAGATCGCAGAGGCAGTTGGTGAGGATAGACAGGGCGCGCCAGATTAGGCGGCTATGTCCCGCGAAGAGCTGTTCGCTGTAACCCACGCCACCCGGGTATTTTTCGTAAATGTAAATAGTAGGCTCTCCAGTAAAGGGTGAGCGGACTTGGGCGGTAACACCCAGGTCACCTGGTTCACACATGAGTTCCAGCGGTGCAATGTTCCCCAATAAGTTGGCCATTCCCAAAAGGGCGCTCTGAAGCTGGTCCGGCTTCATCCCCTGGGTGACCGGGCTTGGGATACTGAACCAGTAGGCGGTGGTGT
>DGFC01000113.1:912-1178 GCA_002391465.1 Firmicutes bacterium UBA3910
CCGATGTTTTCGTGGGTGTAGAATTTGATCTTTTTATACATATGTGTCTTAGCGGTAACCATCACTTCGCCCCAGCTGTGTTTGACCTGGAGGAGTTCTTCTTTGGCAAAGACATCTAATACCTTGAGGTCGACCGCCAGATTGGCATCGGTGTAATAGTCTACATCAACCTGCCGGGCGTACGCTTTCTGCCGTTCCCAATCCAGCTGGTCGATGTGGTACTGCTTACTTTCGTGGATGTAAATGGCCCCTTCATGGATGAGCAT
>DGFC01000113.1:1438-6594 GCA_002391465.1 Firmicutes bacterium UBA3910
CTGAAACGGTCCACTTCGCCGATAACCCTGGTTTGGCCGTCTGTAGTATCGATAATGGCGAAGTTGTCGGTGGAAGCGCTCCGGAGCGAAATATCGGCGGCGGGATAGCTCTCTGCCATCCAGTACCAACGATCTTCTACTTTGCGCAGGATCAATTCTTCGCAGAGGTAATCCAGCACGTCAGCCGGATCCACATCCCCAAACATCTCCCCTTCGCTGAAGGGCAGTTCAAAGGAGGCACATTTCAAATGGGAGACCAGGATGTAAAGGTTATTGGGATCGATACGCGCGTACTCTACACCCCTATCCATAAAGTATTGGGGGTTTTCAATCATGAATTGGTTAATGGGACTGGAGTTTGCCACCATAACGGCCAGTGAGTCGTCCTTCTGCCGGCCGGCCCTACCCATCTGCTGCCAGGTGGAGGCGATGGTACCCGGGTAGCCGGTCAATATTGCCGCCTGGAGCGAGCCAATATCTATGCCCAGTTCCAACGCGTTAGTACTGACAACGCCTAGAACTTTGCCATCGCGCAGATCCCGTTCAATCTGCCGCCGCTGCCTGGGTAGATAGCCGCCCCGGTACGCGCGGATAGTCTCCTCCTGACCAATTCTTTGAAAGGCGTTCCGTAAGTAGGTTACCAACACCTCAGTATCTAAGCGACTGCGGGCAAAGACGATGGTAGGCACTTTCCCCTTGATCAGCTCTTGGGCCAGGGCCTGTGCTTCCAAAAGGGCACTGCGGCGGATACCTAACGGTTTGTTTACTACGGGAGGATTATAAAAGACGATCTCCTTTTTACCTATTGGTGCCCCGTTGTTGGAGATTACCGTTACAGGGCGGCCCAAGAGGGCTGAGCCGTGTTCCTCTGGGTTGGCAATGGTTGCTGACGTACAGATAAAGATGGGATCGGAGCCGTAGAAACGGCAGATGCGCTGGAGACGCCTGAACACATTGGCCACATGGGAGCCGAACACGCCCCGGTAAGTGTGGAGTTCATCTACTACCACATACTCAAGGTTCTCAAAGAGGCGCATCCACTTGGTATGGTGGGGTAGGATACCGGAATGGAGCATATCTGGATTGGTCACAACAATACTGCCTGCGTGCCGGATCGCAGTGCGGGCATCAACAGGTGTATCTCCATCATATGTATAGGTCTTGATCTCCCCGCCCAGCTCCTCATTCCAGCTGATCAGTTCCGCCACTTGGTCCTGTGATAGGGCTTTAGTGGGGAAGAGGTAGAGGGCCCGCGCTTCCGGATTTTTCAGCAGCGTATTCAAAACGGGGAGGTTGTAGCAGAGCGTTTTACCCGAGGCGGTGGGGGTGACCACAACAAGGTCTTTGCCTTCCCGCACCTTTTCCAACGCTTCCGCCTGATGGCTGTAGAGCTGACTGATGCCTTTTTTCTGGAGTAGATCCCTCAGATTCTCAGGTAAGAAGGAGGGGATCGGTTTAAAGACACCCGGCTGGGCCGGGATGGTATGACGATAGGTTATGTTCCTCTTAAAGCGGGGGTTCTCCAACACTCTTTGCAAAGGGGATTCTGCTGTCATTGGCGGCGCCTCCTTCCGCTTTTATCATAAACGAACGCCTGTTTGATGTCAATTTAAATGGACACAAAAAAAGTGCCGGCAGAGCCGGCACTCGGGTAAGGGGAGTCTACTTGCGAGCGGCGTACAATTTCGCTACTGCATCCCAGTCAATCACGTTGAAAATGGCCTTGATGTAGTCTGCCCGCAAGTTCTTATATTTCAGGTAATAAGCGTGCTCCCAGACATCGATACCCAGAATGGGAGTCAGTTTGCCGCCATGGGTCATGAGGGGGTTATCCTGGTTTGGAGTGCTGGAAATGACCAGCTTCCCGTCACTTTCAGCGGAAAGCCAGCCCCAACCCGAACCGAATACACCGGCGGATGCGGCAGCTAGCTTCTCTTTCAGCGTCTCAAAACTGCCGAAATCTTCCTTGATGCGCTGGGCCAGTTCGCCTGTGGGCTCTTGACCGCCATTGGGGCTGAGAATACCGAAGTACAGATTGTGGTTGTAAAACCCGCCGCCGTTGTTGCGGACAGCAGTTCTCAGCCGCAGGTCAGCGATTTGATCCAGGTTGATGAGGATATCTTCAATGCCCTTGCCCACAAGTTCAGGCAGCTCCTTCAAAGCGTTGTTCAGGTTATTTGTATAGGCAGCATGGTGTTTGCCGTAGTGGGTTTCCATGGTTAACGTATCAATGTGGGGTTCCAGTGCGTTAAGTTCATATTTCAACTCAATTTGCTTAAACATCTTGTCAACTCCTATCAAATTGGTTGGGATTTGATTTCAGTGTAGCACATAACAAACATAAATGCAAGTGATTCCCATTATCATTTTTCCGGACCGTACTCAACATAGTGGGGGAGGGGCCTGTAAGAGTGAACCCCAAGCTCCCTCCGGGTCTTCTCGCCACCCGGGTATTCCACCTCAACCCAGGTCCGGACAGTCATGCCTGGTATTCCGGGAATAGAGCTCTCTTCCCCAGCTGCCAGACTAGGGTTCCTCCGCCTTACTGTCCAGGTGGGAACTTGATTGAGCACCTCCTGCTGCCACTCCACTAGTGGCGGATCGTACTGCCCGTACAGGGCGATATAGAGCGTGTCGCCAACCAGATCGGCCCAGAAGACTAGGGGATGCCCTTTGTCGTTGAGAAAACGAAGATCCTTAACTCCCCACAATACGGTTGCATCCCGTCCAGGCGGCACATAGGGCGTAGGCATACTGTGGGAATGGCGTTCGATGAGATGGAGGTCGCTTTGAATGGCTAGGTTGAAGAGGGTTGTGGCCACTTTACAAACCCCTCCGCCCGTGGTGGGTATCACTTGACCGTTTGTATACAAGGGTCCCTTGCCAAATCCCCGGCCTTTCGTGCGGGGGCCAATAACCTGATTGAAGGAGAAAACCTCACCTGGTTCCAGGACAGTACCGGCGAGGAAGTCAGCTGCCAAGGCAATGTTGTGCTTTTCATCCAAGAGGGGATTGGTCAAGGTAGTGCGGAAGGCATTGATGAAGGAGTGGGCCGCATGCCTGAGGCGTGTATCACTAAAGTCTTGGGGAGGATCTGAATGCCAAGGGAGATCCCTTTCCGCCACCGGGCCGTAAAGACTATTCCCCAGGCCAACACCGGCAGGTATGGCTGGTTCCAGCAGTAGGGAATTGGGCTCAAAGGAACCATCCACATACCACAGGCGAGGGGGTAGGACGGGAGCAAGGGCATACTGAAATTGGTCCAAGTAGGCTGAGACCCCCAACCACAGGCCAATAAACGCCAAAACGAATACATTTCCCAACCAAGCTTTGCTTTTGGTCACCGTGCTCAGCCTCCTGCTAATGATTATGTGGACTGGGCAAGGCTTATGAGCGGGGAAGTCAGAGCCAGAAAACGCAGTCTTGGTAAAGGCCGGTGAGTAGGGGGGATGAAAGGCTGAATTTGGACGTTAAGCAGGCCTTTTTGGCTTTAACCTGTTCATGGGGATGGGAAAGATTCTTATCCTGCAATGGGGCTCCTAGCTGGTAAAGGGCATTTGGCAGTAGAAAGCTTGCAGGAAATTTCGGACAAATGGAGAATTGGTGAGCAATACCAGGTCCAGAGGGGCTGAACACGAGTGCTGTTGGCAATAGGTGTGTGTTTGATCATTCTTTTGGTCGCCGTTATTGCAAAGAAATACGAACAAGCCACGGGGAAAAACCGGTGGCTTAGTCTTGCTAGGCAGATCGCTCAAGAGCTGGAAGAGGCCGTCCTCTTAATTGATGGGGACGGCACTATTAGGTTTATGAATCGAGCTGCGGAAAAGCTGTTCCGCTGTAAGAACCATGAAGCGTTTGGGGCAAACCACCGGTTCCTCTTCCAGGAAGCTGCTGATTTGGTGCAGGAAGCCTTGGCTGCAGGGGAAGACCGGGAATTTGAGGAGCTGGAGTTGTTCACAACTGCGGGCAAGCCTTTCGAAGTGGATCTGCGCATGGTTCCTTTAAGAAGCCTCGGTTCAGGAAAAGGGATGCTCTGCCTTTTCCGCAGGGCCCACGAGAAATTAAACGAACCGTACGACCGTGAACTTGACATGCGGGACGCCTTGACTGGACTTTATAACCGGAAGTTTTTCGATGTGGAGTTGGAGCGATTGGACAGCCCGGAAAACTGGCCCCTTTCTATTTTGATCGGCGATTTAAATGGACTCAAACTGACCAACGACATATTCGGCCACTCGGTAGGAGATGAACTTTTGGTGACAGTGGCTGAAGTGCTGAAGAGAGTATTTCGTCCGGAAGACCGGATTTTCCGCTGGGGCGGCGATGAGTTTGTGGTACTCATGCCCCAAACGTCACAGTCCGACGCTGCCGCCCTGCAGGAACGCTTGGCGGAGCGTTTGGAAGAGGCGTCCATGGGTCCGGTTAAGATTTACATGCCCCTTGGCCACGCCACTAAGACCGAGTCGGATCAGGACATTGAGATGATCTGGCAGCAGGCGGAGGAGCAGATGTATTGGCATAAGACAGTAACCCACAGCTCTTTTCTGCGGGAAACGCTAGCTAATGTGGTAAAGGAGCTCCATTCCCGCAATGGGGAGGAGAAGGAACATGCCGAGCGGGTTTCCCGCCTGGCGGAGGAGTTCGGCCGTTATTTGGGCTTAAATGCGACCCAACTGCGCAAAGCACGCTTAGCTGGTTTTCTCCACGATGTGGGTAAAGTTGCCCTTGATCCGGAATTGCTCTACCGCCCCTATCCCTTGAAGACGGCGGAGCTGTATGAAATGAAGCGCCATCCCTTGGTGGGATTTCGCCTTTTGAACTTTTTCGATGATACCTTGGATATTGCCGGAAGCGTTTTGGCCCACCATGAGCACTGGGATGGCGGCGGTTTTCCTAAAGGACTTAAGGGTGAGGAGATACCCTATTTGGGCAGGATGTTAGCTATCATTGAGACATATGATCGTATCTGCTATGATCCCTACGCTACGGATAGAAATCCAGAAGCTGCTTTAGCTTTCATTGAAGGCGAGTGCGGAAAAAAGTTCGATCCCGAACTCGGCAAAGCTTTCGTGGAGATGATGCGGGCTAGGCTGCCTGCACAGGATAAGGCGTCCAGCCCAGAAAAGGAAAAAACCCAGCCCCAAAGGACTGGGTAG
>DGFC01000035.1 GCA_002391465.1 Firmicutes bacterium UBA3910
GAACCATCTTCTTAGGGGAGGAATTGAAAACCACACAGCGAAGTGGTAAACTCTGAGATAGACGGTTGTGAGGAGAGGTTAGAATGAGCAAGCCGGTAGTGGCCATCGTGGGCCGTCCCAACGTGGGAAAAAGCACGCTGTTTAATAGAATTATCCGGTCCAGGACTGCTATCGTGGAGGGCAGACCGGGAGTTACCCGTGATCGGATTTACGGTGAGGCGGAATGGCTGAGTCAGTATTTCACCCTGGTTGATACGGGAGGAATTGACTGGGATGAGGATATAATCGCCACAGAAGTCCGCACTCAGGCCATGGTAGCGGTAGAGCAGGCCGATGTGATAATTTTCGTAGTGGACGGGAGATCCGGTGTAACTGCTACCGATGAAGAAATTGCGGAAATACTGCGGCGTCAGCAGAAACCGGTTGTGCTCTGCGTGAGCAAGGTGGAGGATGCCCAGGAGAGCTGGGCAATCGCGGCAGATTTTTATGGGCTCAGCCTGGGCGAGCCGATTTTGGTTTCGGCTGAACACGGTAGAAACGTAGGCGATTTACTGGATCGGGTTGTTGAGCACTTTCCGGAAGGTGCCGATACAGAAGAGGACGATTCTCTCAAGATTGCACTTGTTGGACGGCCAAATGTGGGTAAGTCCTCGTTGGTTAACCGCATATTAGGGGAACAGCGCGTGATAGTGACCGATATTCCAGGCACTACGAGGGACGCGGTGGATACTAAGCTTACCTACGGAGACCAGGAAATAACCCTGATTGATACCGCTGGCCTGAGACGCAGAAGCCGCATTTCGGAAAACGTGGAGTATTACAGTGTAATGCGTACCTTGGGTGCGGTGGATCGTAGTGATGTGACTGTGGTCATGATCGATGGGGTGGAAGGTCTGACCGAGCAGGATAAGAGAATTGCCGGGTACGCCCACGAAAAGGGGCGCGGGATCATTTTGGCGGTAAACAAATGGGATTTGGTGGCCAAGGAGACCAATACGATGCGCGATTATGAGCTGGCCATTTACGAAGGACTGCCCTTTCTGCGTTACGCACCCATCGTGTTTATTTCAGCTCTAACGGGGCAGCGTGTGCACCGCCTGTTGGATATGGCAAACACGGTTAATGAGGCGCGCAACATGCGCATCCCCACCGGGAGGTTCAACCAAATTTTGCAGGATGCGGTGGCCATGAATCAACCGCCCAGCGATAAAGGCGTTCCCCTCAAGATCTATTATGGTTCACAGGTTCAAGTCAAACCGCCTGTTTTCGTTCTGCACGTAAATCGGAAGGACCTACTGCATTTTTCTTACGAGCGCTATCTGGAAAACAGGATTCGGCAGGAATATGAGTTTATCGGGACACCGATTATGCTGGTGGCCAAGGAGAGAAGCGGATGAGTTATCTTTTGGTTTTGATCACAAGCTACTTGTTGGGCAGCATCCCCTTCGGGCTCATATTGGGCAAATGGCTGTCTAAGAAAGACGTGCGAGAACACGGTAGTGGAAATATCGGGATGACAAATGTGTTGAGGACGGCAGGTGTTATACCGGCCCTTCTCACGCTCCTGGGTGATGCTGGTAAGGGATTTGTATCAGTTTTGCTGGCCGCAGCTGCAACGGACGATCCCTTTTTCGCCCTGCTCGCCGGTACGGCAGCCGTAATCGGCCATAATTGGTCCGTATTTCTACGCTTCAGCGGCGGAAAAGGGGTGGCAACGGCTGCCGGGGTTATGTTTGCTGTTCGGCCTTGGTCTGCCCTGATTCTGTTTTTGGTATGGGTAGGTGTACTTGTCCTTTCCCGTTACATCTCGCTGGCATCCATTACTGCGGCAATCTGCTTGCCCTTTGTACTCCTTATGTTTGGGGCCAGTCCCCTGGAGTTTGGTTTGGCAGTGGTTATAAGCATTTTCACCGTATTTAGGCACCGCTCAAATATTGGGCGTTTATTAGCCGGAACTGAATTTCGGTTTGGTGAGAGAATAGAGTAGGAATTTTTCGGTTATGCCCCCCGTATAGTTGGACGGGGGCATTTCTTTGTTATATTTTGCCTTTTTGTCTAATATATTGTACTGTCCAAACTTGAGGAGGGAAGACAGTGGATAAATTCAACGTTTTCACCCATATTGCCGAACGCACCGGCGGAAGCATCTATGTGGGTGTAGTGGGTCCGGTGCGCACAGGTAAATCAACGTTTATCAAGCGTTTCATGGACCTATACGTGATGCCGAACATAACAGATACCTATCTGAAGGAAAGAACACGGGATGAGCTTCCCCAAAGTGGAGCGGGCCGCACAATCACCACCACCGAACCGAAATTCGTCCCCGATGAACCTGTGGAAATAATGTTCGAGGAACAGACTAGGGCAACAATCCGCTTGGTGGATTGTGTCGGTTACACTGTAATCAATGCCAAGGGCTACGAAGATGAAGATGGTCCTCGCCTGGTTAGGACCCCTTGGTTTGAGCACCCCATTCCTTTCCAGGAGGCTGCCGAGCTGGGCACAAGGCGGGTGATCAGCGAGCACTCTACCATTGGCTTAGTGGTCACAACAGACGGTTCCATAACTGATTTGGAGCGGACGGACTATGAGGAACCGGAAAATCGCGTGGTACAGGAGCTTAAGGCCCTGGGTAAGCCCTTTGTGGTAGTGCTAAATTCCATTCACCCTCAGAGTCCAGAAACACAGGCTTTAGCTGCGGAACTGCGGGACCGCTATGGGGTAACGGTTGTACCCCTCGACTGTCTACGCATGAGCAAAGAAGACATTTTGTCTCTCTTTGCAGAAGTACTGATGGAGTTTCCCATTAGGGAGTTCAACGTCAGGCTGCCACGTTGGGTGGAGGAGCTGGAAAGGGACCACTGGCTCAGGCACCTCTACGAAGACCTAGCCTGGGAAACGGTGACCCAGCTGGAAAAAGTGAAAGATGTTAAGGCAGTGGCCTTGGAGCGCTTCCAGGAGTCAGAACACGTGCAAGTAGTGGCGCTGGAGGACATGGATCTGGGTACGGGCCGGGTCACTTTGAATATAACCCTTTTCAATGAGCTGTTCTATCAGATTCTGGCTGAAATGACCGGCTTTGAAGTGGAGGGCAACCATCATCTGATGCGGCTCATGCAGGACCTGTCGGTAGCGAAACGGGAATATGATAAGATTTCGGCGGCGCTCCAGCATGTCAGGGAAACAGGGTACGGTATAGTAATACCCAGCTTAGAGGACATAACCTTCGAACAGCCCGAATTAATCAAACAGGGTCGAAACTTCGGTATTAAGCTCACTGCCAGCGCCCCGTCCATTCATATGGTGCAGGCCAGTATCCAGACTGAAGTAACTCCCTTGGTGGGAACGGAAAAGCAGGGTGAAGAGCTGATTAAGTCTCTAACGGAAGAATTCGAACAAGACCCTAACGCCCTTTGGGAGCGGGATTTTCTCGGTAGGTCGCTTCAGGATATGGTTAGGGAGGGTATCAACAGTAAACTCTACCGTATGCCCGAACACGCCCAGGAAAAATTGCAGGAGACGTTGAGCCGCATAATCAACGAAGGGAGCGGCGGTTTAATCTGCATCATTCTTTAGGCTCCCAAAAAAGCGGTGCCGAAAGGTGGAGACACTTGTTTCCACCTTTTTTTACGTTTCGTTAATCTTTCCCGCTGGATGCATATGCTATGGTAGGGGTAGTTGTTTTCGTATGGGGGGCAGCGGAAGTGGCAGTCATTGTACAAAAATATGGCGGATCGTCTGTAGCAGACACCGAGAAAATCAAAGCAGTTGCACAAAGAATCGTTAGCACAGTGCGAGAAGGACATGAAGTTGTTGCTGTGGTATCGGCTCAGGGGAAAACGACCGATAAGCTGATCACCCAGGCCCGTGCCATTTCAACCAGTCCGCCTAGGCGCGAAATGGACATGCTGTTGGCAACGGGCGAACAGGTTTCCATAGCCCTACTGGCTATGGCGATCGACGCTTTGGGCCAGCCAGTCATTTCCCTAACGGGTGCCCAAGGCGGTATTATGACTGACACTCAGCATACTAAAGCTCGCATCCGGCTTGTGGATGGTACTAGAATCAGGCAAGAGTTGGATCAGGGTAAAGTTGTTATAGTCGCCGGTTTTCAAGGTATCACCAGTGGAAATGATATCACCACTTTGGGTAGGGGTGGCTCCGATACCACGGCAGTGGCGGTCGCAGCAGCACTGAACGCAGAAAAATGCGAGATCTTCACCGATGTGGAGGGGGTATACCTGTCTCTTATACACATCT
>DGFC01000038.1:0-8882 GCA_002391465.1 Firmicutes bacterium UBA3910
GTATAAGAGACAGTAGGGGAACAGGTTGCGGTGCAGCTCATGGTGGAAAACGCCGCTGAAGACGTGATCCCTGTCCTCACCTGGGAGGTGGACGGCACTCCCATGCCTGAGCTGGCTGGGGCAAAAGTGGAGCATGATGGAAACAGGCTGTACTTTCGCTTTGAGCTGGGCAGCTTCGAGAAGCTGTCCACTGTCTGCTATCGGTTTGCTGTCCAAGGTGAGGCTGGGCCGATTGTTACTAAGGATTACTCTTTTGAAGTGTTGGCTGAAGAGGCTCTAGGCGAGCCCCTTTCGCTCCTGCGGGGCTATGATTTTGCCTATGCACTTTTTGCAAGAATTACGCTTGTCTTTGACTGGTCCGATTCGCTGCGGGTCTACACCCTCGATCCAGTACATAAAGTAGAGGGAACTCCTGTCAGTTCTGTTCAGGCAGAAATAGCGGAAGGAATCTCTTTGGCCATCGAAACCGCGCCCTTTTCTTGGTCGGTGAAACGTTACACCGAAAAATTGACAGGTGCTGCAGGAGGCTCCTATCGCCTGCTTGTTGACGGAGAAGGCTCGGTGCATCGCCTAAGCTACAGGACTGACCTTGCCTGTGAGCACTTGTTTGGCTTTGGCGAACGCTTCGACCAGGTAGATCAAAAGGGCAGCGAACTTCTGGTCCGGGTGGTGGAACACTTTACCCGCCAGGGCAGCAACAGCTACCTGCCGATTCCATTTTTCCTGACCGAAAGGGAGCTGGGCTGGTTTTCCCCAGTTCAGCATCGCCTCTGGGTTGACGCCCGGGACGGGCTGCAGTTAACCTTCGATACTCCCCAAAGGGGGATCTTGACTGAAGAACGGTGGCTCTTTGGCAAGCCCCAGCAGCTTATCGCTAAGCTCCATGACTTGACCGGCCGGGTTAAGCTTCCGCCTAAATGGGCCTTGGGGATCTGGATCTCGGGCAATGGCTGGAACACTCAGAAAGAAACGCTGGAACAGCTCCAGGCCCTTGAGGAGCATCAGCTGCCGGCCACTGCCATTGTGCTTGAGGCCTGGAGCGATGAACAGACCTTTTGTATTTTCAACGATGCCAAGTACGAACCGTTGGATCAGGAAAAACCTTATTCCTACACGGATTTCACCTTCCCCGAGGATGGGAAGTGGCCTGATCCCAAGGAAATGGCGGAAGAGATTCGCAAAGCCGGCCTGAATCTGGTGCTTTGGCAGATTCCAGTGATTAAGTATGAGTGGGGCGGTCCAGGTCCGCAGCTTCTCAGCGATGAGGCTTACGCCATCGAAAAGGGCTACTGCGTCCTGAATGATGACGGTTCTCCCTACCGGATTACGGATCATTGGTTTAGAAACAGTCTGCTCTTGGATTTTACCAATCCTGAGGCGGTGAAGTGGTGGTTCGGCAAGCGCCAATACCTCCTGGATGATCTGGGCGTTAAGGGCTTTAAGACCGACGGCGGAGAGTTTCTCTTTGACGATGCGGCAGTCCTCTACAGCGGAGAGACAGGGGAGACCGCTCATAACCTCTATCCTGTGCAGTATGTCAAGGCTTATCAGGACTTTTTGGAGGAAAACGGTGTGGAGGGAGTGACCTTCACTAGGGCAGGCTTCACAGGTGCCCAGACCCAGCCCGTCCATTGGGCCGGAGACCAGCTCAGTGAGTGGAGTGAATTCCGGGCCCAGCTGACAGCAGGCCTGTCTGCAGGGATCTCGGGGATCCCGTTTTGGAGCTTTGACGTCGGCGGCTTTGCCGGGGATTTTCCCAGTGCCGAGCTCTACCTGCGGTCTGTGGCTATGGCGGCCTTCTGCCCAGTGATGCAGTGGCATTCCGAGCCCAGGCACGGCCAGTTCTACCACACCCAACGGGAACGCTGGATCAATGATCGCAGCCCCTGGAATCTGGCTTCGCTCTACAAAGACGAAAGCATTATCAGCATCTATCGCCTCTATGCCAACTTGCACATGAACCTGATGCCCTATATCTATCAGGAGGCAAAGCACTGTGCCGCAAGCTCCAGGCCCCTAATGGCCCACATGGTGGTGGATTTTCCCGAAGATGAAAAAGCCTGGACTGTCCATGACCAGTATATGTTTGGCAGAGACCTCCTGGTTGCCCCGATTACCGAGGAAGGGGCGGTGCGCAGGGAGATCTACCTGCCTGAAGGCCTTTGGCATGACCTTTTCCTAGGCGGCACCATTGAAGGCGGCAGGACAATTGAGTACGACTGCCCTATGGAGCGCATCCCGGTCTTTGTCCGGGACGGCGCTGTGCTAGCCGTCAACCTGGCGGATTCGGGCCTGATGGGCTCCCAGTCTGAGGAGGCGGGAGTAGGCAACGACTTAGGCAGTTATAAGCAGCTGGCGTTTCTCTGCTTTGGCCGGGACAGCTTTGAGTATGCCGATGATTTGGGCGTTCAGCTTTCTGCTGCAGCTGGAAAGGTCAGCGGAACAGGCATTTCAGAGGTGCTTCTAGTTGACTGCAGCACTCTGGACGCAGCTGGCGGAGTAAAGCTCTTTGAACGGTATCTGGCCGCGAAGAAGGCGGCGGTGGAGTAGAGAGGAGGACATTATGGGGAAGAAACTTACCATCTTTTTGTTTCTGCTGCCCAGTCTGGTTGGCTTGGTTCTGTTTTCCATCATCCCCATCGGCACCTCTCTCTATCTGAGCCTGACAGAGTGGGATGTGATCGGAGGCCCGCCAAAATTCCACGGGCTGAAAAACTACGTGCAGATTCTGCAAAGCGAGGAAATGGGCAGGATCCTGGGGAACACCCTCTATTTTATCGTCCTTTACATTCCCCTGATCCTGACTGTCTCCATTCTGGTGGCGCTGCTGCTGAACAATCCCTACAAGGGAATCGGCATCTATCGGACCATCTACTATGTCCCAGTATTAACCTCCTGGGTGGCCGCGGCACTTCTCTGGAAGTGGCTGTTAAACGCAAGATACGGGGCGGTGAATGCCATCTTAGGCTGGTTTGGGATTCAAGGGCCCAGCTGGCTGCAGGACAAGGCCTGGGCCATGCCTGGTGTGGTGCTCTCCAGCATTTGGAAGGATATGGGCTATTTCTCACTGATCTTCCTCGCCGGTCTGCAGGGCATTGACAAAACCTATTACGAGGCGGCGGAGATTGACGGCGCCAGCTCCTTTGCCAAGTTCCGGTACATTACGCTGCCCCTTGTGACGCCCACCCTGTTTTTTGTGATGGTGATCTGCATTATCAACTCCTTCCAGCTCTTCCCCCAGGTGATGGTGATGACGGAAGGGGGACCGGGAGGGGCGACTCAGGTGTTTGTGGAGCGGATTTACAACTATGCCTTCCGCTATTACAAAATGGGTTATGCAGCGAGTCTGTCGTGGATCCTCTTTGCCTTTATCTTTGTGGCAACCATAATTCAGCTGAGAATGCAGAAAAGGTGGGTGCACTATGACTCGTAGGCTTCTGATCAAGAAAGTGTCGTTCTATCTCTTCGCTTCATTGATAGGCTTCTTTAACCTGATACCTTTCTTTTGGATGGTGTCAACCTCCCTCAAGGCTAGGAAGGCATTGGCAGTCCTGCCTGTGCAATGGATCCCTGAGGAGCCGAGTTTTGAAGCTTACCAAAGGCTGTTTCAGCTCTTCCCCTTTGCCCGGGCGATCTGGAACAGTGTGTTTATCTCGGTAACTACCACAGTTATTGTTGTTGTGTCAGCCTCCTTAGCTGCCTACGTCTTTGCCAAGGTGCCCTTTAAGGGCCGGGAAGTCCTGTTCACGCTGTTTCTGATGACCATGATGATACCGGGGCAGGTGACCATGATTCCAAACTTCCTGGTCCTGCGCTACTTAGGTCTTTTAAACACCTACCTTGGTGTGCTGCTGCCCACCATTTACAACGCCTTTGCCACATTTTTGCTGCGGCAGAATATGCGGATTATTCCCGATGCCTTCCTGGAAGCGGCAATTATTGACGGGGCAAGCCACTTTACGATCTTTTCACGCATTGTGGTTCCTTTAAGCAAGCCCATTTTGGCTGCCCTATCGGTAATTACCTTCATGGGTACCTGGAACGACTATCTCTGGCCCTTGATTGTGCTGACGGATCGGGCCAAAATGACTTTGCCAGTGGGCTTAGGGCTGTTAAACACGCAGTACGGCAACCAGTACAACCTGTTGATGGCGGGGGGACTGATTTCCATGGTTCCAATTCTGCTGCTCTACTTTTTAGCTCAAAAACACTTTGAACAAGGTTTGAGTATAGGGGGGATCAAAGGCTAAAAAACTTGTTTCAGTCGGGTAGGCAACTAAAACAAAGAAGTGGAGTGAAAACGAATGAAAAACCTAAAACGCTTTATGGTGCTGTCGCTCTTGCTTGTTCTTTGTCTGTCGTTTACAGCGTTTGCCCAGGTAGTAACCATTGACTTTCTCAACTTCTCTTCCAGCGGTGACAATGAAGTCCATTTGGAGAAGATGCGGGAAATTTTCGAAGCACAAAATCCCAATATCAAGGTGAACATCCAGACCATCGGCTACGGCGACTACTTTGTCCGGCTGATGACCAGCGTTGTAGCCGGCACTGCGCCGGACGCCTTTGAGTTGAACTTCGAAAACTTCGCAGCCTACGCCATGAAGGGGACCATCATGCCCCTAGAAGAGTTGATGGAAAAAACGGGCTTTGACACCTCGGTTTCTGATCCGAATGCGCTGGCTGCCTTTAGAAGTGACGGGAAGCAGTACGGTCTGCCCTTCAGCTTCTCCAACGTAATTGTCCTGTACAACAAAGACCTCTTTGATCAGGCCAATGTGCCCTATCCAAACAGTGATTGGACCTGGGCGGATCAGCTGGACGCCGCCATTAAGATCCGCGCTTTGGGTGAGGATATCTTTGGAATCTTCCAGCCCATCCAGTTCCATGAGTTCTACAAGGTCGTCAGGCAGAACGGCGGCAGGCTCTTCAATGCAGATATGACTAAGTTTACAGTAAACACGCCGGAGAACGTGGAGACTCTTCAATACATGGTGGACCGGGTGCAAAAGTACAATGTGATGCCCACCGAAGAGCAGCTGTCCGGCATGGGAGATTGGGATCTGTTCGCAGCGGGACGTTTGGGCATGCTGGTTACCGGCAGTTGGGCCTTTCCCTACATGATGGAAAACTGCGACTTCGACTGGGATATTGCAGTAGAACCCGGGAACACAGCCAAGGCAACCCACTTCTTTGCCAACGGCTTGGTGATCAACAAGGATACCGACAAAGCAGAGGCAGCATTTGAATGGATCAAGTTCCTCTCGACCAGCAAAGAAGCTGCTGAGATCAGAGTCCAGGCCGGCTGGGAACTTCCTGCCGTAACCCATCAGGAGATCCTGGATCTCTATGCAGCCACCACCCCGCCAGAGAGCAAGTCGGTGATCTTTGAATCCCTTCAGTACCTGGTTACGCCGCCTGTCATTGAACAGTTCGGCGAACTCTCCGATATTCTCGGCCGCCACCTTGGCGATGCCCGGGATGGTTTTGTGACACCGCAGGAAGCCTTGGATGCAGCCCAGGCTGAACTGGAGAGCCGGATTACGCTCTAGTGCAAAGGCTAACTACAAAACCCCTGCTTCAGCTTTTGCTGAAACAGGGGTTTTGATGTGAGAAAGGTCTCTAGATCCTTCCAACCAGCTCGATGCCGGGCTTGAGGGTTTCTGCGCCTGGACGCCATTTAGCCGGGCAGACCTGATCGCCGTGCTTAGCAACGAATTGGGCCGCCTGCACCTTGCGGAGGAGTTCGGAGGCGTTTCTTCCAATGCTGTTGTCGTTTACCTCATAGGACACAATCTTGCCTTCTGGGTTGACGATGAAGCTGCCTCTCAGGGCAAGACCTTCTTCTTCGATATATACCTGGAAGTCCTGGCAGAGTGCGGCCGTAGGATCGGCAAGCATGGGGTACTTGATCTTTTTAATTGTATCCGACGCGTCATGCCAGGCCTTATGGGTGAAATGGGTGTCTGTCGACACGGAATAGACTTCCACACCGATTTTTTGGAACTCATCATATAGATCAGCTAAGTCTTCAAGTTCGGTGGGGCATACAAAGGTGAAGTCTGCTGGGTAGAATACGAAGACCGACCATTTGCCGAGAATGTCGTTCTTGGTGACCTTCTTAAATTCTCCGTCAACAAACGCATCAACTGTGAAGTCCATTACTTCCTTGCCAATAAGCACTAACAGATCACTCCTATGTATTTTTTCGTCTAGCTTCCATCAGCAAATCAAATACTAATGATAGCCGTTATCAATAGTATAGCCAGGGCGGCTAGGAATGTCAAGGGCCTTTTTCACTTTTCCCCAGTTCACCGGGGCCGAACTGGTTACCGAAAAAGACTTGTTGGGTGTTCCAGGTGCTCTGTTACTCTCACGCGAATTGTATCCTTGGAAGGACATGTGATATCGGCAGGGAAAAAATATAGAAGCGGTGGAGTCACTGGCAGCCAAATGGAGGTGGAGCATGATTAATGAAATATTGGGTGGAGCGAGAGTCTCCTATCCGAAAGACTGCGGCAATGCCCCCAAAAAAGGGATTCTTGCCGGTTTCTACAAGGCTTTTGCACAGGGCGATTGGGATTACATTCAGGAGCACACAGCAGATGCGCTGTCTTGGAACATTGTGGGGAAGCATGAAATTGGAAGCCAGGAGGAAGCCCTTGCTTTATGTCGGGAGCAGTTTTTCCGGGGTATCCAGGAAATTTGTCTGCACAATGTCATAACCCATGGCAATGTGGCTGCAGTGAACGGGGAGATCATCTTCGGGGATGGAACGAGCGTATTTTTCTGTGACATCTACAAGTTTGGCAGCTTTGGCAAGCAGGCAAGAGTGAAGGAAGTCACGTCATACGTGATCGGAGGGACAGGCCCTCACACAATTTAACGAATATCGTTAGATGAAAATGAGGCTGATTTCGATTCATGATCTGGGTTCTATGCTCTGCTTTTTCTGGCTTTTCGGGTGCTTTTCCTGCATCCAGCGAATACGAGGTATTCCAGCACTACGGGAAAGCTCCTCAGCAGCTTAGCGGGCACTATTAGAATTAACGTATGGGCGTTAACTAAGGTCAGTTAACGTTGGAAGGTTAATGGGGACAGGCCCCCACACAACTTAGCGAATTTCGGCAGACTCACTTGTTACGCGTGACAGTCCCTCACACAATTTGTCGACTTTTCGTCGAATTGGATAAAATTGTGTGAGGGACTGTCCCCTATTTTACTTTTTTGGCGGTTTCGTAAGCTACGAAAGCCGGACCGACTTCGGTTTCGTCTACAATGATGTCCAGGATAGCCGGCTGTCCGGCGTTGTTGGCTTCAAGGGCACGTTGGAATGCACCTTGCAGGTCATCTGGGTTTTCTACCCGTTCGCCGTAGCAGCCGTAGGCTTCTGCCATAGCCACAAAATCAGGCTGTACTTCAAAGTTGGTGGCAATGAAGCGGTTGCCCAGCGTTACTTGCCCGCGCTTCGGCCAGCCGAAGCTGAAGCTGTTCAGGATTACCCAGGTAATCGGTGCGTTGTGTTGGACCGCGGTGGGAACATCCTGGTTGTACATTTGGAATGCGCCGTCGCCGGTGACACAGACCACCTTTTTGTCGGGCATGGCCAGCTTTACCCCGACTGCACCCATGACGCCAGCGCCCATGCAGGTCTGCTCGCCTGGGGCAATATCTCCATTCCTGTCCAGCACTTTGTAGTAAGGGCTGTAGTAGGACCAGAGATCCTGGCTGCCGTTTTCGTGGACCATGATCGTGTTCTTGCCAAAGACCTGGTTCAGCTCGTAAACAACCCGCTTGCTCCTGATGGGCCGCTCATCGATCTTGCATTCTTCTGCAACGGCAGCCTCCAGGGCTTTTTTCTTTTCCATATTGGCCTTCTTCCGCTCATCCCACTGGGGCTGATCCGTAATCATGTCAAGGATGGAGGTTGTCACCAGCTTGGCATCGCCGAGGATAGCTACATCAGGTATCCAGTTGCGGCTCAGTTCAAAAGCTTCTATGTCGATTTGGATTAACTTGGCATCTTCAGCCTTGTGGGTCCAGCTGCCGGTCTGGAACTCCTCGTTGCGGGATCCCACTGTGATAACCAGGTCAGCGTCGTGATAGGTGTCAATGCCTAAGCGGTTGCGATACATGCCGACCTGGCCGAAGGCCAGCGGATGGTCTTCCTCGATGATTCCCCGCCCGCTTGGGGTGGTCATGATCGGCGCTCCAAGGCGCTCTGCCAATGCCTTGATCTCGTCATGGGCACCGGAGCGCCTTGCTCCGCCGCCGGCTACAATCAAAGGCCTTTTAGCTTCGGAAATAATGTCCACAGCTTGGCGAACCAGGCTGGGATCACCCATCGTTCTAATGTATCTCTTGGCTGGTACATAATCCGGGATCTCTGCTACAGCTCGGCTTACGTTTTGGGGCAGCTCGATGAAAATCGGCCCGGGCTGTCCATTGGTAGCAAGATAAAACGCCCTGTGCATCACCCAGGGGATTTTTGCCGGGTGGGGGATTTTCACACTCCACTTGACAATGGGCTTCATAATTCCGACCTGGTCGGTCTCCTGAAAGGCCCCCTTGCCGTCTTTCAATGCGTCTACGCCAGGGGCGATAGCAATTACCGGGGCACAGGTGGCCGCGGCTTCCAGGAGGGGTGCGGTTAGATGCATAACCCCGGGACCCTCACTTGCATAGCACACAGCCGGCAGACCTGTGGCCAGGGCTTCCGCCATAGCCATGAATCCGCCTGCGGCCTCGTGGCGAACCTGGATCGCCTTAATAGACGATTCGTCGTAGAGATCGTCGTACAAATCTTCGGGGCTGCTCGGCAGACCATAGACAAACTTTATTCCTTCCATTTTTAGTGCATTCACTACTGCCTGCCAACCAGTCAT
>DGFC01000038.1:9087-9275 GCA_002391465.1 Firmicutes bacterium UBA3910
CTACTGCCTGCCAACCAGTCATTTTTGCCATGTTTTTCACCTCGTCTATTGCTTTTAGCTGCCAGGCAGAACATTATCAGCCGGCAGCCGGTACGTCAGTCTTGCGACTATAGTCTACCATAAAAGGAAGATAAGTAAAGTTTAGCCAGATTTAGGCGGAAATATCAACCTGTCTCTTATACACATCT
>DGFC01000024.1 GCA_002391465.1 Firmicutes bacterium UBA3910
AAAGGCCGCCCAAATATGGGGCAGTCTCCGGTGGAAAAGCATGTACTTCCCGTTTACTGTCTCTTCTAACAGGCCGGCATCCTTGTTAGGTTCGTCAAGGACTACCCCGTGGCGCTGCCAGGAGCGCAGGTCATGGGAGGATGCCAGGGCAATCCGGTGATCGTCCCAGGATCTCCCGCCAAAAGCGGTATAAAGCATGTAGAATGTGTCGCCTATTTTGCTGATCCTAGGGTCTTCAACCCCCCAAAACTCCTGCGCCCCTTCCCCTTGGAAAATCGGCTCCGCATCCCGCGTAAAATTTATTCCATCCTCACTTACCGCATAACCAAAGGAAGAAGCAAACCTCTTGCTTTCCTTTGGTTCAGAATCTGACAGCGCAGAGAAGTCGCGGTCAGAAGCCCGGTAAATCATATGCACCCTGCCTTGATGAAGGGTCACACCGCAGTTGAAAACCGCCGCCCTTTCCCAATCATGTTGCTCAATTGGTTCTAAGATAGGCTGTTGAGATAATCGACGTAATTTGAACATAGTTTCCTCCCGCTATTTCGATAAAGGTCTTACTGAGTCGCGGATCACCAGCTCCGTTCCTAAGGTAATGCGCAAAGGAACGTCGGCATCCTGGCCGGTTATCAATTCATGCAGCCTCCGGGCCGCCATCGCCCCCATACGGCGTTTGTGAATATGAACTGTGGTCAGGGGCGGATTGACATATTCGCTTAGTTTGACATTGTCAAAACCGACTAAAGACAAATCCTTAGGCACCTTGATTCCCGCCGCTGCACAGGCCTGCAGCACACCCAAGGCTGTGCTGTCATTATCTGTGATCAACGCTGTAACCGGCAGCCCCCGCTCGATGAGGGCCTCCATACCCTCCCTGCCCTTGTCTGCCTGGGGTCCAGATTCAGCATGAATCCAGCCCCACTCATGTTTGCGGGCAATGCCGTTTTCCCGGAGAGCAGCCCGGTAGCCGTCGTAGCGTTCCTGGAGCGAGCGGTGGGAGAGGGGTCCCCCGATAAAGCCGATGCGCTCATGGCCTTGACTGACCAGATAATTCACCAGACGCATGATTCCTCCCCGGTTGTCTGTTACCACGCAGTCCACCGGCAGATCAGGCAGCCAGTTATCGACAAGGACAACGGGGACTGCCAGTGACTTTGCCTGTTCCACCACACTTGGGAAGACATCAGCCCCAACCAAGATTAGCCCGTCCAGCTGGCCCCTTTCGTGCAGTTCCCACAGGCTGGTATCATGGGGTTTGTCAATTGTCTGGAAAAACACTTTACTCCCGTATTTTTGACACTCGTTTTCCACACCAACCATCACTGTACTGTAAAAGGGATCGGCAGACAGAGAGTGGAGCCTGGCATTGAAAACAACACAGATGCTGCTTTGGGCTGTGCTGTTGCCGGAGGATGCAAAATTATAACCGAGCTCGGATGCCTTCTCCATCACCTGCTGCCGCGTCTGGGGACTGACCCGCCCCCTTCCGGTCAAAGCCCGTGATACTGTGGTTACGGATACGCCCAGCTCTTCCGCGATATCTTTCAGCGTAACTGACATTTTCACTCACCTGCTTATCATGAATTATCTGCTGCCAAAGGGATCTGGAATCAGTACCCGTCCCGCCTCTGCATCGCTCAAACCTGCATACAGCCACGCTGTCCCGTCACCCAGCCTAACCAAACCGCCGCTGAAGATCACATCCTGCAAATCCGGCCGCTTGCTTGCGCCGCTGGGAAAGTCACTGCGTACAGCGATAATTTTCATGGGGCCCGGCAGTCTCCTGGCCGGATCAAAGGTGAAGGCAGTACTGAAATAATGCCGTGCGCCCGTTTCATCGAAGCGTGCGATATGGCCAACAACACCTAGGCTGCCGTCTGTTAGGAGATGGACTTCATTAGCCCCGCCCCATTCTTCCGGGGTGAACTGTTCCAATAAGGATGCCTGCAGAATTGTCTCAGGATTCAACTGATCTAAGCTTGACAGTTCCAAATAGCCTATGGTGCCGCGACCGCCCACTTCCCCCTGGGGCCGGGTAAATACACCTATGGATCCGTCAGCTAATTCTGCCAGGCGAATGTCCTTCATTCCATCGGGCCCAGAGGCAAAAGGCCGGAGATCGGTCAGACCGGCACCTCGGTAGAACATTGTACGCCAGGACAGGGCATCCTCAATCGTTGGATGGGGGAAAATCTCCACCCCTCCAAAAACAAGCTCTCCGTGAATATAGGTCCAAAAGGGATCCTGCAAACGGAACACGGGAAGGCTTGGCTCCAGCTGCCAGACATCTCCCTGTTGCCGGAAGAACATTACCTGGGAATCTTCAGACGTGCGGGGCTCGACTCTGGCAGGAATGACCCATCCGCTCTCGTCAGGCACAGGAGGGGCGATGTTATAAACATCCTGGTCTTGAACGCCGCTGAACTTAAGTTTTTCTGATCTGTAGACCTTTCGAGACCCTGCATAATCCTGCAAAAGCTGTGCACAAGTCTGTATCATGCTGCACCTCTCCGAGGTTAATTTGCGCAATTTGCGCAAAAGCACTAATGCATCATAACACTATACAATCGCGTTTTATCTTTCTCCAAAAGATCACTTTCTCCTTCTTATGCTAACCTAATTGTATTATTTTGCGCATATTTTCCTCTTTGTTGCGCACACCGTATTTCAGCTGTGCGAAATGAAAAAACACACCTTCGTCAAAGGCCAGAGCCTTAGAAGGTGTGTTTTCTATCTAGATTGCGATTCAACTTCGCGGGTTGGCAGGTTCAACTGCACAAGTGAAAGCTTCTAATGTCAACAGTAAGAACCGATGCCTTAGTTGGGATTGCTCTTGCTCAGCATAGCCCCTAGGCTGCCGCCGGGATGGTAGCGGTGGAAATCCTTCGGGCCGAACCCCTTTAGCTGCGATAATGTAATCGCTAAGGCATCTCCAATGACCAACGTCAAGACCGCACTTGTGGTGGGGGCCAGATTGAGATGGTCCGCCTCCCTTTCGTACTTATAGGCAATTGAGACATCGCAGGCCTTGGCGATGGTAGATTCATGGTTTCTGGTAATAGAGATCTTCTTGCAGCCAATCTGTTCCAGAATGGGCAGCATACCCAGAACCTCGCTTGTTTCCCCGCTGTTGGAAACCAAGATCACCACATCATCCTTGCTGATCATACCTGAATCGCCGTGCACGCCTTCAGTGGCATGGACAAAGAAGGCGGGCGTGCCTGTGCTGGCAAAGGATGCCGCCATCTTCTTGCCAATGATGCCGGACTTGCCGACCCCGGTGATGACCACCTTACCCTCGCATTTTTGGATCAGCTCAATTGCGGCAACATAGTTATCGTCGATTTGATCCAGCAGGGCCTGTACAGCCTGGGCCTCCACCGTCATCGCTTCTTTCAGCAGTTGCTTTACATCCATTTTAGTCCCTCCCCGACAAAAACTTATCAACTTCACTTCTGGTGGGCAAAGAAGGAATTGCCCCGGGCCTGGTCACAGCCAAGGCGCCTACTGCGTTGGCAAAGCGGGCGGCTTTCGCCAAAGACTCACCCCGCACCACCGCCAAGGCCATGGCCCCGTTAAAGGCATCTCCCGCAGCCACTGTATCTACTGCCTGGACGGCAAAGCCCGGTACATGCTCTGTTCCCTCTTCGCCTGCCACTAAGGCACCCTTGTCCCCTAAGGTAATGACTACGTTCTTAACCCCTTTGGCACGGAGCTGTCTCTTATACACATCT
>DGFC01000142.1 GCA_002391465.1 Firmicutes bacterium UBA3910
AGATGTGTATAAGAGACAGGCTGAACGAGGTCATTCCCACCTATTACGAAGATCAGAGGCGCTGGCAGGGTATGATGCGGGCGAGTATTGCCAACGCCCTGCACCGTTTCTCCTCTGCGCGCATGCTGGGCGAGTACTACAATCTGCTCTATCTGCCGCCAGCAACACTGCAGCGGATCAGAAGGGAACAGGTCACGGAGGTGCATTAGGCAGAAAAAAAGCGCCGTATCTGGCGCATTTTGTCTGTTTAAGTTATACTTGAAGCCAAGGAAAATCCAAGGAGGGACGAGATGTATAAGACCGATTATTCCATGCTGCACAAACAACTGCAGGCCCTATTAGAAGGCGAAACCAATTGGCTAGCTAATCTGGCCAATACGGCGGCCCTGCTTTACCATGGGCTTGAGGACATCAACTGGGCAGGCTTTTACCTTCTAGAAGGTGATGAACTCATTTTAGGCCCCTTCCAGGGCAAACCGGCCTGTGTACGCATTCCCTTGGGCAGGGGAGTGTGCGGCACTACAGCCGAGCGCAGGCAGCCTACAGTCGTTCCCGATGTGAATCAGTTCCCGGGCCACATAGTCTGTGATCCCGCATCCCGCTCGGAAGTGGTTATACCGCTGCTAACTGCCGACGGCCGACTCCTGGGAGTTCTTGATATCGACAGCCCAGAGTTAAACCGTTTCAGTGAGGCGGATAGTGAAGGCTTGACCCAATTGGTAAAAACACTTCTAGCTAGCTGCCAGTGGCCTGAGTGACCACCAACTTTACTCCGAATTTATCCTGGAAAGCATCGGCGCTGCGAGTGGCATCTCTGATTTCCAAATCGCGGCTTTGGTTGCCGAAAACCAAGATTTCGCATAGATCCCCATCCAAACGGGTTCGCACATGGGTAACTGCCCCGGTGCGGGAGCGATCCAAACTGTGGGCGATCTGGAGCAGAGGTGCCAGCTTTTCAAGGCGTTCAATATCGCCCGGTTCAACGGGTCCATTAGTCACGTACTGCTGGAGGTTGACCGTAAAGAGCTGATCGTGGGACGCTGCTAGGTAAGCGATGATTACCCGTTCCCTGTGGTTGAGGCCTTTGAGGGCCGAGTTTAACACGGTATATAGCGTGTGTTTTTCCAGGCTTTCCACGCTGATCACAACGCCCAGCTCATGCAGGAGACCCGCTACTAACAGCAGCCTCCTCTCCCAACTGCCCAGACCGTGGAGGGGCTGCAGCTGATCAAAGAGCGTAACAGCCAGATTCGCCACCCGACGCAGATGGTTTTCGTCCAGCTGGTGGTAGTCAATGAGATTCTGGGTATGATGGGTGAGCACGTTGAACACGATTGGATCCCTAGAATACACGTGCGCGAAGAAAAGGCCGTCACGGATGCTGCTGGCACTTACTTCAAGGACGGGACTGCCCGTGGCCTGAAGCAGCTTGTAAATTATGCCGATCCCGGTGACGCTCAGATCGGCCCGTGCCCGTTCCAGACCAGGTACTTGACGCCGCTGGGCCAAATCCATTCCCTTCAGCATGTTGTAAATCTCACCCACAGATTCGGTGGGGATGATGATACCATCGGTAAGGTCAGGAACGTAGTTGACATGATTGCGGTAGATGCGGGCTAGCGAGCGAAATGTGCCGCCGACCCCAATCAGGTAGGGTTGATCCTTCAGCCAAGGCACAGCGGCATAACTCTCATCCAAAAACGCTTCTAGGCGGGCAAGGTCTTCTGGGGCAGGTCGGTCATGGAGGTTGAACTGCTCCATAAGGGAAACGGCTCCGAAATCAAGGGTGATGGAATTCTGCCGCAGGCGGTCAGCAAACTGCACCAGCTTCAGGGCACCGCCGCCTAGGTCGGCCATAAGCCCATCGGTACGGGTGATGCTGTTGACCAGGCCTAAATAGCCCATATAGGCCTCCTGATCTCCCGATAAGATTTCCACTTTGATGCCGCATCTTTGTTCTATGCGGGCAACGAATTCTGCACCGTTTGGAGCCCTACGCACAGCAGCGGTGGCAACGGCGCGAATAGTGTTCACTTTGCGCACCTGGCAGAGTTTGACGAACAGGCTGACCGTCTCAATCGCGTATTCCATACCCCGTTCAGTCAGGGACCCCTGGGGATCGGTGCCGCTGCGCAATCGGACCGTCTCTTTGAGGTTTTCAATCTGGTGGTGGGCCCGGTTGTCTTTCACATCAATAATGATTAAGCGAATTGAGTTGGAACCCACATCAATTATGCCGATCCGTTCCATGTTAAAACCTCCCGACCTTGGTTAGTTCTATTGTAACAGATCCACCGGGTCACGCAAGGGGTACAAGACGTCCCACAGCCCGTTTCTTGACAGATCTTAACTTACTAAGTATAATTTTGTTAAGAATAGGAAGGTGAACACGGTGGAAATAACCAGAAAAACGGAATACGCCATCAACGCACTCGTGGAATTGGCCTCTAATCCAGGTGAACATATATCTTCAAAGACTATAGCGGAAAGGCAGGAGATCCCTGTCAATTTTTTACCTCAAATTATGGCCCTGCTTACTGCCAAAGGCTGGGTGGAGGGTGTACGCGGTCCCGGTGGGGGAGTGTTACTTCAGGCTGACCCAAAAGCGATCACAATACGCGATGTGGTGGAATTGATCGAAGGGCCAATTGCCATCGTAAAATGTATGACGGAGGAGAACGGCTGTCCGCGAGGAGGCCTATGTCCGGTTAGACCCGTATGGCAAAGGGCTCAGGGAGCCTTTGTGGGGGTCTTGGAAAACGTATCGATAGCAGATTTGGTTTAATTACCCCCCCAAAAACTGTCCCCGGCAGGAAATATATGTCGAAGGTGGAACTGTTCTTGCTGACAGTGAAAAATAAAGGAGTGTCTGGATTTGAGAAAAAAAGCACTGGGAATCATACTAATAGCAGGAATACTACTGTTATTACCCGCTGTCGTATCTGCCGAGGCAATCGGTTATGTTGATTTTGAGTTTCTTTTTTATGCCCATCCTGAGTACGACCTGAAAAACCAACAGCTGCAGGAGAAAGCGGAAGAGCTGTATGTAAGGATTCAGGAAGAGGCAGAGCAGCTGGAGACAGAGGAAGAGATCAATGAATTGGGGGCTTACTACGAATACCAATTCGAACTGATCGAGCAGGAAGTCCGTCTCGAACTGGTTGCTTTCATTCTGCAGGTGATTGAAGAGGTAGCCGTTGAGCTCGGTATTTCTGCGGTCCTACCGGAGGGGTCAATCATCTACGGCGGCCTTAACATAACGGAGCAGGTAGTGGAAGCAATGTACAAACACTACGGTATTTCCGTTCCCTCCTCAATCCGAGAATTATTGTAAACAACGGTAGGATATTTTCCCTTTGGGGAGAATATTACATAGCAAAATCCGTGGGAGGGTGAGTGTATTGTCGAAGTGGGAATGCATCGTATGTGGATACATTTACGATCCTGAAGTCGGTGATCCGACGCAAGATATCGAGCCCGGGGTTGATTTTAACGACCTGCCGGATGATTGGGTCTGCCCCGAATGCGGTGTGGGCAAGGATCAGTTTGAGGAATTATAAACCGCGAGGAGGGGAAATGAATGAATCCATCAGTAGACCATGATCTGTGCATTGGCTGTGGGCTGTGTGCAGAGATCTGTCCCGAAGTATTCGAAATGGGTGACGACGATCTGGCTTACGTAATTGAAGGGGCCAGCTGCGAGGACGCCGGCTGCTGCCAAGATGCGGCGGAATCGTGTCCCACTGAAGCTATCTCACTGTAATCTTGAGAGGAAACTGACTAAACCAGCTGAATTCAGCTGGTTTTCTTTTTCCAAAATCCCCAGAAGTCTACTTGTGTAACTGCTGCACGGGGCGGGCAAAGTAAGCGTGCAGGGACGGAAGGGGGTGAACTTTGATGGCGCTAGGATCTTCCAGCAGAAACGTGAAGGTTATCCCGGAGGCGTACCAGGTGATGAATCAGTTCAAATACGAAGTAGCAACCGAACTGGGCATCAACCCTGAATACAAGACAGGTTATTGGGGCAATATTCCTTCCCGTGAGTGTGGTGCGGTTGGTGGACATATGGTAAGACGTATGATAGCAGCCGCTCAGCAATCGTTACTAGGCCAGGGCGGGGGACCCGCGGCCACAGCCACCGGCGGTTTTCGTGGCAGCTTCCCGCAGGAGCCTTCCCAGTAAAATAGGATAGCAATTCACTTGAGAGGATGCCTGCGGGCGTCCTCTCCCGCTAGCGGGGGAGGTGAATGAAATGGCCGGAAGGAAGAAGGGGAAAAGGCAGATCTTAGTTCCCGAAGCAGCTCAGGCCATGGATAGGTTCAAGTATGAGATGGCGGAAGAGCTGGGCATTAATCCCGAATACAAGACGGGATACTGGGGGAACATCTCTGCTCGGGAGTGCGGAGCAGTTGGCGGCCACATGGTACGCCGCATGATTGCCGAGGCAGAGCGCAGCCTAGGCGAGCATGAAGGCGGCTTCAAGTGAGGGGAGGGGCACAAAGCCCCTCTTTTTAAGTTAGTGTAAAGTTACAGTAGGACAGGAAATAGTCGATTAGAAATAGAAGAAGATCCCACCGTCCCGATCCGGACGAGTACAAAGTACTCAGAGGTGAGATCTTCTATGCAATATCTATTCGATGACAATCTAGCGGTATCCTTTCAAAAAGTGGTGGAAAAATCTTTAATTGAGTTTTTCAAAGAACATGATTTAACGTCTTTCCAAAAGATGCTTAGGGATGGCATGAACAGCATCTGCGCCGAGATTCAAAAGAGGTTGCTGGAACGCATTGATGATCATTTCGTGTCTAATGCTGACCATCGGAAAAATTGGGTGATTGAGCGCAGGAACGATGCTAAGACAATTCTTTCCCCATTTGGTCAAATAACTTATCGACGCACCTACTTTAAGAATAAGAAAACCGGTCAATACGCCCACTTAGCAGATCAGGTCGTGGGATATTCCCCACATCGGCGCCTAGATTCATTGTTGGAGGCGGACATTGTTACAGAGGTGGCTGAATTATCCTACAGGAAAGCTGGGATGAGCCAAGAGAGAAATGTACCCGGAACGGGTGTGTCCGGCCAAACCGTTATGAATCTTGTCAGGAAGTTTAAACCGGAGAAAATCCTAATAAAGAAGCAAGTAAAAGAAAAAAGGAAGTGCCGCGTAATTTACATTGAAGCGGATGAAGATCATGTTTCCCACGGTGAAAAGGGAGTCCCGGCCTTTGAACAAAGGTTGGTTTACGTGCATGAAGGTGCTGTTCGGGTTGGGAAAAACAGAAGCCGACTAGTAGGCAAAAAATACTTCACATTCCCTCCCGGGGTGGGCTCAGAAGAGATTTGGGGCGAAATTTGGCGTTACTTGGATGCTACTTATGATTTGGAAGAAACTGAGTACATTTTTGTTTTAGGCGATGGTGCCGGTTGGATAAAGTCCGGGGCAGAATACATCCCGACGGCGCGTTATGTTATGGATCGATTTCATTTGCGCCAAGCCATCCAAAGAGCGGCCGGGGCAGACGAAAACAAGCGGGCAGCTTTAACAAAAGCAGTTTGGGATGCCGGATGGACAGACATGAATCGCTTGTTGATTTCCTTTCTCGAAGAAGCAGAGCAAGAATCACGCCGTGAAAGTATCGAAAAAGTAATAAAGTACCTAAACAACAACTGGCAGGGGATAAAGGCGCATAACACTTATCGTGAAGTATTGGTTGGTTGTAGCGCTGAAGGCCATGTGAGCCACGTATTATCGGCAAGATTAAGCAGTAGGCCAATGGGCTGGTCTTATGTTGGTGCCAATCAGGTGGCCCATTTGCGGGTTCATCACGCGAATGGTGTTGACCTACATGCAGCGTACTTAAAAGGCCATTACCGGACGAAGGCCGTATCCCTGGACCGCTCAATTAATCCCCCCACAACTCTAGCCAAAGCCAGTGGTGAAAGTTACGAGGTTTTCGATAATGTTCCTACTCTGCGGCGCGGGGCCAGACTATCATTGGGCTATTTGCTAAGGCGCATATCCAACGGAAATTCTGATTTTTAAGAGTTAATTAGGCTTGTCTAAGCGGGTTTGGGATTTTCTTGCGTCCTACAGTGGCTTGACACTATCATGCCGCTTGCTGTATAATAGACGTGGAAGAATCTAGGAAGGGAACGAAACCCCATGACAGACAAAACAGCAACTAACAGCGTTCTACTTGAAAACTACCGTAAGATAGATAAGGCTATTCTTTATTCCCTACTCGCCTCTTTTACCTTGTTTTTTTTCCTCAATCTAAGCCACGGATCAGGCTTTACCACTGCGTTCGCCTTTTTAATTGGGATGGGTATTCTCGTTCTGCTCCAAGTGGGTAAGCTGAAGACGCTGGTTCAACTCAAAAGCTATCTATATGTGGTGATTACTACCGTTCTCCTAGTGTATCTGTTCTGTACAGATGGCAATTATTCGGCTATCGCAGCCAAGTTCACCTTTGCCATTGGTGTTGCCATGTATTTCGAGTTCCGCCTGACTGTGTTCTACGGCGTACTGGCTTTCCTAGCCCACGGAGTTGGAGCCTATCTTGTTCCTCAGGCCTACGCAGCCTATTCCCCTGAGTTTTGGCTTCGCACAGGTGCCATCTTCTTCATTGCCATCGTGGTGGCGGTTATCTTGGCCAAGAGGTCGAAGGAGATAATCATGTTTGCGGAAGAGCAAGCGGCAAGTGCGGAGGAACACGCCCAGCGGATGGGGCTTGTTACCCAGAGGGTAGCGGAAGTGGCAGAAAACCTGGCGGAGGAAAGCGAGCAGCTCGCGGCCACTACCGAAGAGACGTTTGCCTCCCTAGAGCAGGTGTCCCAGACCACCAACGAATTCGCCCAGGTGATTGACGGTGTAACCGTCAAAACCCAAAACATGGACCAGGCAGCCCGCAAAATCTCCACCGCAGCGGCCGCAGGCCGGGGCAGTATGGCAGAAGCGGCTGAACTGACCACTTCACTCCAGGCCAGGATTGAAAACACTGCGGGTATAATGCAAAACCTGGGGCAGAGATCCCGGGAGATTGGACGGATTGTTACCACTATCAATGATGTGGCCGATCAGACCAATTTGTTGGCCCTCAATGCGGCCATTGAAGCGGCCCGGGCCGGGGAATACGGCCGAGGCTTTGCGGTGGTAGCTGATGAGGTGAGGACACTGGCAGAAGAGGTGGCAGCTGCCGCCGGGGAAATATCTGCAATGATCACTCGGATCCAGCAGGATTCTGCCGAGGCGGTGAGAGAAACCAAGGCCAATGCGGAGCAGGCCCAGCACACTGCCCAGCTTACCCACTCGGCAGTGGGAGAGGTTACTGCTATCGTTGACCAGATCGAACAGATCGGAAAGGAAATCAACGCTGCCGCACTTTCCATGGGTCAGCTGGCCCAGGGAAGCCAGGAAATCGCGGCCTCGAGTCAAGAGCAAACAGCTGTAATGGGTGAGGTTTCTTCCATGGCAGAGCGCCTCGGCTCCCTAGTACAGATACTGAATAACCTACTCAGCGAGACTTAAAAGTCTCGCTGTTTGTAATAGCGCAGGGATAGCCGACACGATATTAAGATCAGGGCAAGCCAGATACACACTGCCATGATAGCAGTAATTACGCTATTTGCGTCCATCCACTGCACAATGCCCTTCAGTCTGTCCAGTGTATGTTCATTTTTTACGAGCACATTGACTCCCGCTCCCAGAAGGGCAAAGGTTACATAGGGCAGGTAAGTGTAGAATTTAGCTTTCATGTAACCCAGGCGGAAGTAGACAGGGTACTGGATGGCCTGGATCAGACTGAAGCCGACAAAAGCACCAAGGGCGATGGCTAGAGCCTCCTGAAAATCGAAACTTCGCCGCAGCACCGTAGCTAACAAAAAGGAAACGACCAGGGCAAATAGCCCAGAAGCCAGGTTGGTGATGAAGGCAAAGGAGTAGCGGCCGAAAACCACTGTGCTGCGCTTAACGGACAACGTAGCATACAAAGCGTCGATGCCATCGTTGTCACCTGTGGCAAACGGATAGGTGGTATAGAGCGAACCGTACATCATAAGCAAGGCAATGGCAGAGGCAGGCGTGCCAGAACTGAGCACAATAATCACGGCGATACCTAGAAAGAGGAGCATGTTTTTCGCCGTTAGATACGGCTTAACAGACAGCAGATCGAGACGGACAAAGGCAATAAGCTTCTCCATTTAGTTTCTCCCCCTATTCATGGCAATGATAAATTCGTCCAAGGAAATGGGTTCAATTATGGCATCCTTGGGCATCCTGCCCATGTTATTTATCTCAGTGATACCGGAAAAACCGGTTTGATTCTCCCGCAGGCCGATTAAGAGCCTTTTCTGCTCAACATCCAGTTCCCTTCCCTTAACTAAGACGTAGCTTTCCAACAGGTCTTCCTTAGCGCCGCTGTAGATAATCTGTCCATCTAGGATAAAGGTAATGTAGTCCGCGATTTTCTCCAAATCGGAGGTAATATGCGTAGAGAAGAGGACGCTTTTTCGCTCATCACTTATGAACTCCAAAAGCAGGTCGCACAGCTCATCCCGGGCAATGGGGTCGAGGCCGCTGGTGGGTTCATCCAGGATCAACAGATCAGCATCGTGGGATAGTGCCGTCCCCAGCATCAGCTTCACCTTCATGCCCCGGGATAGATCCTTCACCTTTTTCGTGCGGTCGATGCCAAAGCGGCTCATGAGGCGAGCGAACTTTTCCCTGTCCCAAGTGGGGTAAAAGGGAGCAACGGCCTTCTGCACATCGTTTACTGTCCAATCCTTCACATAAAAAGGAGTGTCCATAACCACACCAATTTTGTTATTTACCGACTCTCGGTTACGCTTTTGCCCGAAGATCTCTATCTCGCCACCATCGATTTGGATCATGTTCAAAATAGCCTTAATGGTGGTTGTTTTCCCTGCTCCGTTTGGGCCGACAAAACCCATGATGTAACCTTGGGGTAGGGAAAAGGACACATTCTTCAGGGCAAAGCTTTCGTACTTTTTAACTAAGCCCTCCACTTTCAGTATTTTATTCATGTTCATCCTCCTCATATAGGACCTTCAACATCTGCATAACCTCATTTTTGCTGATTCTTCCTGCTTTAGCTGCCACAATCGCATCCCACAAACCCTTTTCCACCTTGCGCAGGGCGTTTTCCCGTACCATTTCTTTGCTTTGGGGGAGGACAAAGCTGCCCTTACCCTGCACGCTGACGATGAAACCCTCTTCTTCCAGGTCGTTGTAAGCCCGGGTGGTTGTAATCACGCTGATCTTTAGGTCCCGGGCCAGCTGACGAATGGAGGGAAGCATATCATCGGGCTTTAGCTCGCCGGCAAGGATCGCTTCTTTGATCTGATCCTTGATCTGCTCGTAGATTGGGGTGCCGGAGTGATTTGAGATCACAATCTTCATCAGATCACACCTTTATATACAGTTATATACATCTATGTACAGTATATACAATATAGACGGTCTGTCAAGCGTATTTTTTCTGGCTTTTTTGCAGTTTGTCCTTGCGAAATTCGTGCGTTAGGCAGGGGAAAGGGTTGTAATCGAGGAACATATACAGAAAATGAAAACGGAATCGGGGGAAAGGCATGAAAACGAGACTGACGCGTAAAGAAGTCCCGGAACATCTCACCTGGGACTTAACCCATCTCTTTCCAGATGACGAGGCTTGGGAACGGGCCCTGCAAGAAGCGGAAGGGGAGTTTTCCCGTGTGACCAGATTTCAAGGGCGTTTAGGGGATGGGCCAAAGGTTTTACTGGAGTGTTTGGAGGAACTGGAAGCAGTGACTGAACGCCTGTACCAGGTGATGAGCTATGCTTCCCTCAAACAGTCTGCCGATGGCACCGATCCCCAGAACCAGGCGGCCATGGGGCGGGCTGGGGCTTTGGCAGCCCAGTTCGGGGCAGCAACCTCCTTTGTCCGTTCGGAAGCACTGGCGCTGCCCGACGGAACGCTCGAGCGGTACCTGGCAGAAGAGCCGGGACTGAAGGAATTTGAGCGCACCATTAAGCTTCTGCTGGAGAGTAAGCCCTATCTACTCCATCCGGAAACGGAGATGGCCTTGGCTTCGCTGCGGGAAGTGCTGGGTGCACCGTCCATGATCTACAACCGCTCCAAGGCGGCAGACATGACCTTTGAGCCGGTCAAGGACAGCAAGGGGGATACCCATCCCATGTCCTTTGCGCTATATGAGTCGGTGTATGAAAAATCAGCTGACACAACTCTGCGGCGTAATGCCTATGCTTCCTTTACGGATGGGCTAAAGGCCTATCAAAACACCTACGGGGCAACCTGGGGCACGGAAGTACGCAAGAATGTGATTCTGGCCAAGTTGAGGGGCTATGAATCGGCAACCCATATGATCCTCCACTCGCAAGAAGTGGATCTGGAGGTTTACAACAACATCCACGATGTCATTTTGACGGAGATCGCTCCCCATATGCGGCGTTATGCTGAACTGCGAAAGAAATTGTTAGGTCTGGATAAGCTCCTGTACTGTGATATTGAAGCACCGCTTGATCCGGACTTTGATCCGCCTGCTACCTATGGATCGGCTAAAGAAACTATCTTGGGCGGCGTTTCTGTATTAGGGGAGGAGTACAGGGAGATCATTGAGGAGGCCCTGAACAACCGCTGGATCGATCTGGCCGATAACATCGGTAAATCAACCGGAGCTTTCTGCAGTTCGGTGCCTGGCGTGCATCCCTACATCCTGATCACCTTCACCGATGATATGCGTTCTGTACTAACCCTGAGCCATGAGCTGGGTCATGCTGGCCATGGAGTGTTAGCCCAGCGTTACCAGCGCTTAACCAACGCCCGCAGCTCCATCTTCTTTGTGGAAGCACCTTCCACCATTAATGAGCTCCTGGTGGGTAACTACATCAAATCCCAGGCGGATGATCCCCGCATGGAGCGCTGGCTGGCCATGCAGCTTCTAACTACCTACCATCACAACTTTGTACGCCACCTAATCGAAGGGGAACTGCAGCGCCGTATCTATCGCCTGGCCGAAGCGGGTCAAACGATAACGGCAGCAACACTCAGTCAGGTCCAGGGCGAAATTTTGGAGGAGTTCTGGGGAGATGCGGTTGAAATTGACGAAGGCGCACGCCTGACCTGGATGCGCCAACCCCACTATTACATGGGCCTCTACCCCTACACCTACTCAGCCGGCCTAACGATAGGTACAGCTGTGGCCCAGGCCATTTTGGCCGAAGGCCAACCGGCCGTGGACAGATGGCTCGAGGTGCTGAAGGCAGGGGGTACCAAATCCCCCATGGAGCTGGCCAAGATGGCTGGTGTGGACATGAGCAGACCGGAGCCTCTGCGGAGAGCGGTTGAGTATGTGGGCACGTTAGTGGACATAGTTGTGGAGAGTTTTAAAGAAGAATAAAAAAGCGGGCGTGGTGCGCTATTTAGCCCCCTAA
>DGFC01000180.1 GCA_002391465.1 Firmicutes bacterium UBA3910
TGGAAATTCCTGCCTTTTTTCGAGGAAGGGAAAATTTTTCTTCTGACATGACGTGTAGGTCTTTGTTCGAGCTAAGGCGTTGGGGGACAGTAGTAGTGGTCTTTTTATCTGCCCTGCTAATTGGCGCCTGTAGAATAGGGAAAAACTATTTCTTAACAATACTTGACAAAAAAGGATTTCCTTTGTATATTACTAGTAACGATAATCAATACAAGTAACAGAAAGGACGAGATAAGCATGGAACAAGCAGTTGTCAACAGGCTACCTCTAATCGGTGAACCGGCACCGGCCTTTAAGGCGGTAACCACTCAGGGAGAAATTAACTTCCCAGACGACTATCAGGGGAAATGGGTAATTCTTTTTTCCCATCCGGCAGATTTTACGCCTGTCTGTACCACAGAGTTCATGACCTTTGCCACCATGGCCGATGAGTTCAAAGAACTGAACACCGAGTTAATTGGTCTTTCCGTGGACTCCCTCTATTCCCACATCGCCTGGCTCAGGAAGATCCAGGAGCTTGAGTGGAAGGGCATGAAGAACGTGGAAGTTAAATTCCCACTCATTGAAGACATCCGTATGGACATTGCCAAACAATACGGTATGATTCAACCGGGTCAGTCCAACACCCAAGCAGTCCGGGCCGTATTTGTGATTGACCCAGAGGGTATTATTCGCACCATTTTGTACTACCCGCTCTCTACCGGAAGAAACTTCGATGAGATTAAGCGGATTATCCAGGCTTTGCAGAAGGCAGACGCTGATAGCGTGGCTACGCCTGCAGACTGGCGTCCTGGAGACGACGTTATCGTACCGACCGCAGGTTCCTGTGGCGTTGCTAAGGAGAGAATGGAAAGCTCCGATGAAGACATGTACTGCCTCGATTGGTTCCTGTGCTTCAAGAGAGAAAAAGGCAAATAGCTCCCCAAACCCATATACCAGCATTTTGGAAAAGGGCTTCCGCAGCCGTGCGGAGGCCCATTTTCCTTTACACCGGAACGCCTACCACTTCATCAGCATGCTCCAAGGCAAGCTGAAGCTGCTCGTCGGGGGAGGCGAAGGGTTTTATCCAGCCCTGATCTGTGGCATAGGTGACCAGCGTGTCTACTGCGGCGAGCATATCCTGGTGAAAGTCTTTGTATAGTCGTTTTAGATCTCCGTTGGCTGCAAATGTTGCCGCAGCGCTTAGGGCGTTGCAGGCCGCGATGGCGTTCGCCAGCATATTTATTATGACCCGATCATTGATAGTCTTGCTGCGGTTAAACATAAAAAACCTCCTCTTTAATAGATCAGCCCGTGGGACCGGCAGAACCCTTACACTGTCTTAATCTGCCCTTAACTGGCGGTGAGAGAGTTTTCTATTATCGTCCTCAAGGCATCATCGCGAACTAACGGTTTCATAATTGGCATCTAGCTGGATTTTCCTGCATGCCAAAAGCTGGCTCACAGCTACCGGCTGGAGCCTGAGCCCACATCCTGCATATAATCCAAACCAGTAGGGACACTAAAACCAGAAAAATCACTGGAAGGAGTCGATATGTTGCGAAGCAACCTACAACCACCTACACCTACTATGCAGGATATGGAAATAATCGCCCAAGATATGAAGGCGTTTAAGGGTCAGTTCAAACTGGACAAATTCGGTTTTGATCCGAAGATGCTCGGCCATGCCACCGAACACAAGATGATTGTCCGGCAACAGCCCCGGACCGCTAAAAAGGTGGGCAGCGGCATCAGTCTACCCTTTGAAACGCGGCAGGAAATGGCCCTGCAGCTCGATGAGCATCAGTGTGCCCTAACGGTGGCTCTCCACCAATACAACAAGCACCACTGGCTCAGTGAAGGGGCGGAGGGATTCCTCAGCCTCCATCTCTTACTGGAGGAACACATTGAACAGACAATGAAACATATCGACGAAGTGGGAGAACGAGTGGCCAGGCTAGGTGTGGTACCCACAGCCCATCCCGTTGCCCAACACGAACTATCTTACATCAAGTGTGAACCGGAAGGCAGGTACTCCATCCGGGACTTCCTGCGCAATGACTTGGAACACGAACTTAAGATCCAGCAGATGATGCGCAAGACAATCAGGCGCGCCCACGAACTGGGGGATTACGGCACCGTTCAGGTCTTGGAGGACATCCTTGTAGACCGGGAAGACTTAGGTTACCACCTCTACAGTGTGCTGGAAGACGACACCCTAGTACGCGGTATGGTCCACTTGATTGGGCAAGACGGCAACATCGCAGGGGATCGGCCTATGGATCCCAGAACACCACTGCAGTAGGTTCCAAGCCTAAAAAACATCCACCCCAATCCCTGTATGGGATTGGGGTTTTTGTGTCTAGGCTCTCCATTTCTCGAATACACTTCGATCGCCATTGAGGGACGTGTCATTTGCTTTAGAGGCCTACATATTCTTATGTTGTAAGCCTCCACGTATTAGTGGGAGCCGTTCCATAGTGAGAGATCGCGTTACTTGGGTAAGGACGATGCAAGTACGAATGTAGAATGAGGATTATTCCAAGCCGGGAAGAAGGGATATCACAAGCAAGCAAGAA
>DGFC01000102.1:0-2661 GCA_002391465.1 Firmicutes bacterium UBA3910
AAAAACAAGGGTAATTCTAGCAGCACACTAATTTGCTTTTTCATCCCCTTCGCCCGCTTGGAAGTTCACCCAGCGCGCGGCGGTAAACAAGTAGTCACTGAGTCTATTCAAGAAGGGAAGAATGTGGCTGCCTAAAGGATACTCGTTCCAGTCCAGCCCGCTACACAGTCTTTCGGCCCGGCGGCAGATGCTGCGGGCACAATGAAGAAACGCCGCACATTTGATGCCTCCAGGAAGGATGAAGCTGGTTAAGGCTGGGAGGTCTTCGTCCAAACGGTCAATTGCTTCTTCTAGCCGGCCAATATCTTGTGTAGCGATGGAAACGGATCCAATCGGCTCGTTTTCACCTGGAAAAGCTAAAATGGTGCCGATTTGAAACAGCTTACGCTGGATCCAAACCAAATCGGTGCGAAGATTATCCGCCTGATCCAGATGGCTCACCGCCAAACCGATGAAGCTGGAAAGCTCATCGATTGACCCGTAGGCTTCAACGCGTATGTCAGCCTTGGATACGGTGGTGCCGGTACCAAGCTTGGTAGTCCCACCGTCCCCGGCCTTAGTGTAAATCCTCATATCCCCACCCCTTGGAGGAAACAGCTACCTAATCTCGACCCGCCAGTTAATCTCGGCCGTTTTCCTAACCATGCCCGCCACGGAACAATACCTATCCAAAGAAAGGCGCACCGCATCCTCCAGCGGTTTTGCTTTTAGATCTTCACCCTCAAAAATGAAAGTCATGTCTATCTCAGTGAACACCCTAGGATGTTCATCGGCCCGCTCACCGGAAACTAGGATCTCAAAGTCCCGTACCTTTAGCCTCTTTTTCTTGACAATCAGGGCAATGTCCACACCGGAACAACCTGCCAAAGCCAAGAGTACCATCTCCATGGGACTGGCAGCCGCCCCATCGCCTCCAGATTCCTCACGCACATCCATGGGAACAATGTGGTTGGAACCGGACGTCCCGATAAAACCCATTTTTCCGTTCCAGCGAACTTTAGCTTCCATCAGCTCAGCTCCTTTGCTTTAACATCTCCCTGGTCCGTTCAATCCTCTGCAGGACCCGCTCCGAACCTAAGATCTCCAAGACTTCGTAAATGCCAGGGCTGACGTTAGTACCGGTTAGGGCAACCCTTAAGGGCTGAATCATGCCGCCCATCTTAACCGAGAACTTCTCCATACCCTCTTGGAAAATGGGCTTGACGCTTTCTTCAGTAAAGTCCGGCAGACCTGCCAGTTTCTCCTGAAGAAAGGCCAGGATATCTTCTGTATCTGGCTTGGTCAGTATTTTGTTAACTACGTCTTCCAGGTACTCATAGTCCTCAACGAAGAAGTAGCGGGCCATATCCACAACGTCGGCCATTAACTTGATCCGACTTTGGAGCTCGGCCAAAATTTCGAGGCAGTACTCCTTCTGCTCTGCGCTTACCGCTTCCGGTACAAAACCCGCCTTCTGCCAATACGGCAGTGCGTGTTCATAGAACGTCTCCAAAGACATTTCGCGGATGTAAACGCCGTTCATCCACTCTAACTTAGCTATATCAAACACGCCTGGGTTTTTGGAGACCCGATCTAACGTGAACTTTTCGATCAGCTCGTCTACGGAGAAGATGGTCTGCGAATCATCATAGCCCCAGCCTAAAAGGGCCAAGTAGTTTACCATCGCTTCTGCCACATAGCCCTCTTCTTTGAACTGCAGCACTGAAGTGGCCCCGTGGCGCTTACTCAGTTTAGATTTGTCGGGCCCCAGAATAAGGGGAATATGGGCAAATTTGGGCAGTTCTAAGCCCAATGCCTCATAAATCTGGATCTGCTTTGGCGTATTGGACAGATGCTCTTCCGCCCTAATAACGTGGCTGATCCGCATTAGGGAGTCATCCACCACTACCGCGAAGTTGTATGTTGGTGTGCCGTCCGATTTTAAGATGATGAAATCATCTACTTCCGTGTTCATAAACCTTACCTGGCCACGAATCAGATCATCTACAACCGTCTCGCCTTCCGTCTTTGCCCTAAAGCGCATAACCGGTATCCGCCCTTGAGCCCGGAACTCCTCCCGCTCCTCTTCCGTCAGGGAAGCGCAGCGTCCGTTGTAACGGGTGGCTTGGCCAGCCTCAATCTGCTGTTGTCTTACCGCTTCCAGCTCCTCAGGAGTGCAGTAGCACTCGTAGGCCCTGTCCATTGCCAACAGTTTATCTGCATATTCTCGGTAAATGTCCAAGCGGTCGCTCTGGTAATAGGGCCCATAAGGTCCATCCTTACCCGGACCTTCGTCCCAGTCCATGCCCAAATACTTCATCCCATCCAAAATGACTTGGGTTGCAGCTTCGGTGGAACGGGCTTGATCGGTGTCCTCAATCCGCAGGACAAAAACGCCCTTGGTGTGCCTGGCAAAAAGCCAGTTGAACAGGGCGGTACGGGCTCCTCCCACGTGCAAATCCCCGGTGGGGCTTGGTGCAAAGCGTACTCTTACTGTGTTCATCTGAAATATGCCTCCTACAAATCTCGTTCTACGATATATTCTTAACTAAATCCCGGGCCAGCTCCCGATAAGCGAGGGCCCCCGGCACCTGAACTTTCATGGAAAAGATGGGAATGCGCTGCTGTGCGCTCTCGGGAAAACGAATGCTGCGGGGCACGGTATGGGGACTGTCTCTTATA
>DGFC01000102.1:2785-4555 GCA_002391465.1 Firmicutes bacterium UBA3910
CCGTGCCTGGTGCGGTTGTCAAAGAGAGTGGGCAAAAGCCCGGCAATCCTCAACTTACTGTTCAGCGTTCCCCTTACCTTTGCGATTAATCTAAGCAGTGCCCGGGTACCCCTGAGGCTTAAAAACTCACAGGACACCGGTATAATCACATAGTCCGCAGCAGCTAAAGCATTTAGAGTAAGTAAACCTAAGGAAGGCTGACTGTCAATCAGGATAAAATCATACTGATCGCGCATTTTATTCACGATGCGGGTAATCCGCCTTTCCCTAGCTGGGGCATTGATCAGCTGAAACTCGGCTATGGAAAGATCAATATTAGCCGGCAGCAGATCTATACCATAATCATTTGTAAGTAGTATCTCCCGGGGAGCTACATCCCGCACTAGACAGTGGTAAATAGTCCTTTCCAATTCCTCCGGTTCAAAACCGGCACAGTAGGTTAGGCCCCCTTGGGGATCCAGATCGAGCAGGAGAACCTTCTGGCCAATCTCGGCTAAGGCCACCCCTAAATTATAGGTGGAGGTTGTCTTCCCCACCCCTCCCTTTTGGTTGGCCATCACGTAAACCTGGGCCACAGTTGTTCCCCCCTCACCTTTAACGCTTCATTATTTCAACATCTAGAGGGGAAACCCTGCCTTTTGAGGACACTGTCCACAAAAAGGATTGCCCCTGGGAAAAGCGAATAAAGGTAGAGAAAGGATGTGAAATGGTTTGTTCAATGTCTATGTAACTAGAAAACTGCCGGGCGACAATCTGGATAAGCTGCGCGCCGCGGCCAACGTAACAGTCTATCCCCATGACCGCAATATCAGCAGAGAAGAGCTCCTGGAAGCCGTTCAAGGGCAGGATGCCCTGATCAGCATGCTGTCGGACCCCATCGATGCTGAGGTGATCGAGGCAGGTCAGAATTTGAAGGTTATCGCCAACTACGCAGTGGGCTTTAACAACATAGATCTTTCCGCAGCCAGTGCGAGAAATATTGCGGTGGTGAACACACCCGATGTGCTGACCGATGCCACTGCCGATCTAGCCTGGGCCCTACTTATGAGTGCGGCGCGGCGGGTGATCGAGGGGGATCACATGGTCCGCCGGGGCCAGTTTACAGGCTGGGCCCCAGAACTCCTTTTAGGTGTAGAAGTGTACGGTAAAACCCTCGGTATAATCGGTGCCGGACGCATCGGTCGGGCCTTTGCCAAACGGGCAAAGGGTTTTGACATGAAAATCCTCTACCACAACCGCACACGTCTTTCTGCAGAAGTGGAAGAGGAGTACGGGCTGGAGTACACCGACCTGGATACACTTCTCCAGAAGTCGGACTTCGTCTCGCTCCACTGCCCCCTAACGCCCGAAACTAAATACCTGATCCGGGAACGGGAACTGAACATGATGAAGCCCACGGCAGTCTTGATCAACACGGCCCGGGGTCCGGTAGTGGACGAAGAGGCGTTAGTCAAGGCTTTGAGAAACGGCACCATTTACGCAGCTGGGCTTGATGTTTTTGAAGATGAGCCAGCCCTTAAGCCTGGACTGGCCGAGCTACCAAATGCTGTGCTCACTCCCCACATCGCCAGTGCAGGCATGGAGACACGCTCCCGTATGGTGGAGATGGTGGTTAACGATGTACTGGCTGTGCTGGAGGGGAAACGACCTCAGAACTTGGTGAATACAGATATCTACACATAAAGAAAGACAATAACAAGGAAGAAAGCGAGGGGCTATTCGCCACTCGCTTTCGTTTTGGCTCCTCGGGTTGGACTCGAACCAACAACC
>DGFC01000102.1:4777-38663 GCA_002391465.1 Firmicutes bacterium UBA3910
GCTCTACCATTGAGCTACCGAGGAACAACGCTAATCATACTTTAGCATAGGTTTTATTGGTTGTCAAGGGTCGAAATGCATTTTTGTAACCAAAAGGACACTCCCCTCATATTCTGTTGTTAAGCCGTAGTCCAACGGTATTGCTTAGCAAAGGAGGAGTGACTTTGGAAAGAAAAGAGGAACTAATTCAGGAACAGGTACTCCAGAATGACCCGGAAGATATGATGCGCGTTTCCAACCAGCCCACGGTCTGCCAAGCAGGCACATTCCGCTATGTGGTCGAACGGGGAGACACCATGTTTACGATAGCCCAGCGCTTCGGCGTTTCGCTACAGGCCCTTATCCAGGCCAATCCCCAGATTCCCGACCCAAGCAGAATCAGACCGGGCCAGATTGTCTGTGTCCCCTTTTTCAATTGTCCGACCAACACCTTCAGTTATATAGTCCAGCGCGGCGACACCATGTTCAGCATCGCCCAGATGTTTGGCGTTTCACTCCAAGCTCTGATTCAAGCGAATCCCCAGGTGCGCAATCCCAATCAACTTTACCCGGGCCAAAATGTGTGCGTGACTCAGGCAGAACCGCCGCCGCAGACCTGTCCTCCCGGTACGTTCCCCTACACAGTCCAGCAGGGCGACACAATGTTCTTAATCGCCCAGAGGTTTGGAGTTTCCTTGAACGCCCTGATCCAGGCTAACCCGCAGATTCCAAATCCCAATCTCATTTTCCCGGGACAAATCGTCTGCGTTCCCACCGGACCGCCTTCAGGAGTATGCCCTCCGGGCACCTTCCGCTACACGGTCCAGCCCGGCGACACCATGTTCCTCATTGCCAGGAGATTTGGGGTTTCACTGGATGCTCTAATCCGCGCTAACCCACAGATCGCCGATCCGAACCGGATCATGCCGGGGCAAATTGTCTGTGTACCGAATCGGTAAAGGATTGAAGCCTGCACCTTCTGGTCATACTACCCAAAGGAGGTGCAGGCTCTTTATGATCAAAGCTGAGGTCTCGTTCTACCCCATGGACTCCACCGAACTGGACAACATAGCCGGGCTCACCACCCGTTTTTTGGAAGAACACGCTTTGGACTATGACTCCTATTTCGGGAGCACATCCTTGAACACAACCATATACGGAGAATCGGACGAAGTGTGGCATGCACTGCGCCAATTGTTTCAGGAAAACCAACGGCAAGATCGGGAGGTGATAATGGTCGCAACCCTGATCAATTGGGGATAACTTTATTGAGAAATTTGGCACAATCCCCTTGACTACTACCCCTAAATTTGTTACGCTGAATGTGAAAATTTCAACATTCAATACAAAGGAATGGGGTTGTGCAAATGAAAAGACTGAGTTTTGTACTGGCGTTAGTTCTAGTGCTCTCCATTGGTGTACAGGCCGCCTGGATTGACGGAACTTACGAAGGCTGGTCCGATGCAGGTCCCAACGGCTGTCAATACGCAAAGGTATTTATCGAAGACGGGAAAATCACCGCCGTTATTCTGCGGGAACTCACGGGCTTGTATGTAGAGAAGGATTTCTCCAAATACAACTGGCCAGAAGCTGGCGAAGCAGCTCGCACCCTGCCTGCCCAGTTTGTAGCTAACCAGGCGGCTGAGGCTGACATCGTCACCAAAGCTACCGGCAGCAGCGAAGGTTACATCCAGGCCGTTGAGCGCGCTCTCGTTCGGGCTAGCGATGTCAAACCGGACAAAAAATACTTTGACGGCACATTCATCGGCCGCTCCGAAGTCTCTACCTATGGCGGTTATTACAAAGTAGTTTGGGTAACCCTGAAAGATGACAAAGTGGTAGACTACAAAGTACAGAGGGTTCTCCCCGATATGACCATCCAAGATCCTTCCGTTGAAGTGTACAACTGGCCCTTGGAACTGGCTCGGGAAAGCTATAAAGAGGCTGCCCTTGTAAGCGAACCTGGTTTTGTAGACATTATCTCCGGCGCAACCGGATTGACCATCCAGTCTAACCACGCAGTACGTGACGCCTTAGATAAGGCTCGCATCCAGTAGTTTCAATCCAGATACAAAAAAGAAGCATCTGGCCCCGCCAGATGCTTCTTTTGTTTCCATTCCCCTATTCCCCATCTCTGGTTCCTTAGATTCCCATAATACTGTAACCCGCATCAACATAAATTGTCTCGCCCGTGATGGCGCTGGCCAAATCACTTACTAGAAACGCAGCGGTGTTGCCCACATCCCTACCGGCAACTGACTTTTTCAGGGGTGCTTTCCCTTCGTGCAGTGCGAGCATCTGCAAGAATCCGCCTACGGCCCGGGCAGATGCGGTGTTAATGGGTCCGGCTGAAATGGCATTCACCCTCACCCCAGCCGGCCCCAAATCATAGGCCAAATACCGCACACTCGCCTCCAGTGCAGCTTTAGCTACACCCATCACGTTGTAACCGGGAAAGACCTTCTCCGCTCCGTAATAGGATAGGGTAACAATGCTTGCTCCATCGCGGAAAACCGGAGTAAGTGCCCTGGCTAAAGCAACCAAAGAAAAGGTGCTTACTTCTAAAGTGGATAAGAAATGCTCCCGTTCGGTGAACAAAAAGGGATTTTCCAGTGCCTCCCGGGGTGCAAAGGCCAGGCTGTGCACCAGCCCATCGAGCATGCCCGCCCGTTCGTGAATCTCCTCCGGCAGCATATCAATCTGTTCAGGAAACGAAACGTCGCAGGGAATTAAAGCCAAGGGCTTCTGTTTCAGCTCTTCGGCCAATTTCTCCACCCGAGACGGCATCCGCTCGTTTTGATAGCCCAGAATCAGGGCTGCGCCCTGTTCATCCATGGCTTGGGCCACTTTCCAGGCGATGCTGTGTCTGTTGGCGATGTTGAAAATGGCGATGTTCTTGCCCTGCAGCACAACCAAACACCCCGCTTCAGATGCTGAAATACTTTAGTTATCGCGAGCGTTCATGTAAAAGGCCAACCGCAACAGGCTGTCAGTCAGTTGAATATTCTCCACCAATACGCCCCTCGGCACAACCGGATGGATGGGAGCGAAATTCCAAATACTGTCTACTCCACCCTCCACCAGCACATCCACAACCTCCTGGGCCGCCTCTTTAGGCGTGGCCACAATGGCCATGTCACACTTGCTCTTCTTTAAGTAGGCCGGCAAATCCTTAAATGGCCTAATAACCTTTCCGCTGTGGTAATTACCTATAAGTACTGGATCAACATCAAAGATTGCGTTAATAACAAAGCCCTGCTCCCGGAACGAATCGTAACTGGCCAATGCCTTACCTAAATTGCCCGCACCTACCAAAACGGCCGAGTAGGTCCGAGTTAGACCAAGGATTTTCTCCAGCTGACGCAGGAGATCACTTACCTTGTAACCATAGCCTTGCTGGCCAAACGACCCGAAATGACTCAAGTCGGATCGAATTTGGGCTGCTGTACAACCCACCGCCTCCCCAAACTGGGCGGAAGAAATACGTTCTACTGATTGGCTCCGCAGATCTAATAAATGGCGATAATAAATAGGTAGACGGGAGACAACTCCCTGTGGTATGACTAATCCTTTGCTCCTCTTCTTAGCTGCCATATTTCTTCTCCTTCCCGTGTTGATTCAGTATTAAGTTCCACAAAAAGGGCTTGTTCCCTTTTTCACGAGCCTAAAAGATCTCAATCTCCCTCTCCGCCGCTAGGATATAACCGCCCAGTTCATCCCGGACTGTGATTACAGTGACATATGTCCCCCTGGGCGCCCAGCGAGGTACGTTGACCCAAATGTAGAACCACAGCGTTTCGGGAGGATTGGGGGAAGTCTCATCGAACTCAATAATGTCGGCCTGTTTAAACAAGGGAAATCCCCAGGTAGTTTTGAGGCCCACATCCACCGCCACATGATAGGAATACAGATCACCGTGGGCAGCTGTGGTGAACCCCGCCAGTTCGAGGTAGGCGTAGGCCATCTGCCCTTTGGGAAAACGGCCGGTGGGGTTGGGATCGTAATCACCTTGATCGCGCACTTCATAGGCCCAGTCGGCGACGGCGAGGTATAGATCCCCCGCTTCCTTTTCGCGCGCGTAAACCTGTGAAAAGGGTAGACAGGCCATTAAAATACAGACTATTAACAATCTCAACATAATCACCCCCGATTCTAGCTAGGAATAAGTACTCTTTTGTGTAATAATTAGATTGGGAAGGAATGAGACGATGATAAAGGGTTTAGATAAAGGAAAATGGACTCGTCCCACCGATAAGTCCGCCGTTTATCTCGAATTCGCCCCCGGTGCCAAGTGGGGCGTCAGGGTAACACTGATGGAGTATGATGCCAGGGTCGAAGCGGTTAACGGCCCTAAAGGTACTTGGTACAAAGGCCCCGAACGCTACAGTACTCTCGTCCGCCGCCCCAACTTCTTAGAGCGTATTCGCGGTATTACACTGGAAAGCAAGATTCTCGAGGCAGTTGAGGAAAAACGCCGCGTTGCCGAAGAGGAAAACAGGCGTACCCGACTGCTTGATTCCTAGGGGAGTTCTTGCAGAGTACACGAGAATTACGTTGGGAGGATCTTATTTTGAAGCTGCTAATTGTCGGCGACACGGTCGACCCTCAATTATACGATCATTTTAGGCGCGAACGCTTCCCGGAAAGAATTGACGCTATTTTATCCGTGGGCGATCTGCCTCCCTGGTATTTGTCATATCTTATGTCCGTCTTCAATGCCCCCCTCTATTACGTCAGGGGCAACCACGATGACAGTTACGATATTAACCCACCTGACGGTGGAGATAACATCCACGGCAAGGTAATCACCTTCCGGGGCTTAACAATGATCGGTTTTGAAGGTTCCATGTTTTATCATCATCCATCTGCCGTTCAGTATACCGAAAGGCAGATGCGGGCTGTCTGGCGCCGGATGGCCTGGCGATTTATGTTCGGCCGGAAAATCGACATAGTCCTAACCCATGCTCCTCCCTTTGGCATTCATGATGCGGAAGATCAATGCCATAGGGGGTTTTTAACCTTTTCGCGGATCATTCAGAAGTACAAACCGCGTTACTTCATCCACGGCCATACCCATCTCAATTATGGGCTGAAGCAGAACCGTATCGATGTTGTGAACGACACTACCGTGATCAACGGCTACGGTTTTCATATCTTGGACATTGATTAATGGTTGATTGATCATCATTCAGCTGGAGTGAATGCTATGAGACCACGGGGTAACACCGCTCAATCGTTTGCTGATTCAAAGGATAGATATCAGCTTACCGATTCCCTTGACCTCGGTTTACGTACCGTACCAGTGGCAAACATAGTTGGTTCCGTAAACCGGTGGCGTGATTTTGATGCCCGTTTTCGCATTAAGAACCCCGCCTCCATTGAGCGCTATCAGCGCATCAAGCGGGCTGTGGAACGGGGCGTGATCCTGCCCCCCGTTATCCTCTACAAAGTCCGGGACAAGTATTATGTCATGGATGGCAACCACCGGGTCTCAGTTGCCAAGGAAGTGGGCCAAGCGTATATCGACGCGGAAGTGATCGAATTCTTCCCCCCCGGCGATTCAGAGTTCAACCTGCTCTGGCGTGAACGCTCCATTTTCGAGATGAAAACGGGACTGCGGGATATCATCTTCACCGAACTTGGTTCCTACGATAAACTGCTGATGCAGATTGAGGACTTCCGCAGGGAAGAAGCGGAAACAGAAGACTATCCCCTCTCCCTCAAAGAGGCCAGCGCCCGCTGGGAGCAGGATATTTACCTCCCAGTGGTTGCCCTGATCAAAAAGCAGCGCCTGTTAGACGATTTCCCCAACCGGACTGAGGCGGATCTTTTCCTCTACGCTTCCTATCATAAAGTGGCCAAAAGCCGCTTGACTAATCAAAATGTAAGCTACCGGGACGCCTTAGCCGATTTCAAAGTGGAGCATCCACATAAAACCTTCGCGGAGCAGCTCATGGAACTGGTAACAGGCCTCTTCGCTCCCGATGCCCGTGACAACTGCCCCCGCGGCTTAATCATTGATGAGGACGGCTTAGTACGGGTCACAAACGACTGCCGCGGCTGTGGACGCTGCACAAACGGCGACAGCAGACTGAACGGAACAGCCTACAGAGATCCACTGGAGGGGCCGTAATAGATATACGAGGTGAAAAAAGATAATGGACGACCTGCAGGGCCAGCTGGATAAACTGGCAGCCATGTACCCTGGAGAAAAGACAGATCTCAACCACAGCAATCCCTTTGAACTCTTGGTTGCCACCATCCTCTCCGCCCAGTGCACTGATGAGCGAGTGAATACTATTACCGCTAAGCTCTTCCCCGCCTTCCCCACGCCTGAGGCGCTAGCCCAGGCCAGCTTTGAACAGGTTGCGGACTTAATCAAAAGCGCCGGCCTGTGGCGGACCAAAGCCCGTAATTTGATCCTCATGGCCCAGATCCTAGTGGAAGAATACGATGGACAAGTCCCTAACACCCGGGAAGACCTGGAAAAACTGCCGGGAGTAGGCCGCAAGACGGCCGGCGTGGTTTTGGCCAACGCCTTTGACATCCCGGCCATAGCAGTGGACACCCACGTCTTCCGCGTTGCTAACCGTTTAGGTTTGGCCGACGCCAGCGATCCCCTAGAAACGGAAAAGCAGCTGATGGAAGTCCTTCCCCAGGAGTACTGGATTAGGGCCCACCGCTGGTTGATCAGGCATGGGCGGGTGATATGCAAGGCGCGCAGTCCCCTCTGTTCCCAATGCCCCCTGCAACCCCACTGCAGTTATTTTCAAGCCCTAGAGGAAAAAGAAAGCTAATACAGCGAAAAAGATTACACCTACAATTACAAGATCAAAGCCAAAACCGGTCCGCTCCTGCTGCCGCAGGGGCCTGCTCAGCAACGAGCAGAGGGGCCGGTATACTATTTTCTCCACACTGAGCCAACTTGGCACGGGCGGTTTGAACCTAAACAGGGCCAGAACTGCCAACACTGTCAAAGCGATACCATAGCTGGTCACCGGACCCATCAGCTCGTGACCGGTCCAAAATGGGACATGCTGAAGATGGGCCAGGTCTGCCGCCTTTAAGTCAAAACCGACCAGAACAGGCAGGACTAGTTTGTTGATTGCCCCCTGAGCGCCCACACCCAGACAGAGAAGAATAACACTGTAAACTGTGAAAATCCCCACCTGGCTTCTGCTGATATCTTTCACCTGAGAGTAATCAGCCTTTGGTTTGGCTAGAAACGCCTGCAGCCAGATCTTAGAGATGTAAGCTGCTGTCAAGCCCCCCGTAAAGACAAACGCCCGCTCCAACCACAGTAAGGACTCCCACCCCTTGAGATGATAGGCATGGAGGATCGCCTCGTGGATCAAAACCTTACTACCATATCCGTTAAAGCCCGGGACTCCAGTGATGCCCGCTGCGGCTATAAGAAAGAACAGAAACGCTTTAGGCATAAAGCGCACCAAACCACCCAGCTTGTTCAAATCCAGTTCATCTGTGCGCAGATAGATCGCTCCCGCCAGCATAAACAAAAATGATTTGTAAAAGGCATGGTTGATCATGTGCAGCCAGGCACCGGCCAAACCCACTGCCCCGTCCTGACCAAGCATAACCCCTGTCCCTAGGGAGAATAGGATGTAACCCATCTGGCTGATGCTGGAATAGGCCAGCACCCGTTTCATGGGCGAATGGACTAGGGCCATTAACGCCCCACCCAGCATGGTGATCGTACCAATCCAGATGAAGACGTACCCGAAACTTTCCTGCAGGTAGAATAGGCCGCTCCCCTGGGGCGATGTAAAGACTACCGTCAGAAAACGGAAGAATCCGTAGGCGCCTGTCTTAATCATCAAGGCTGATAGCAGCGCTGAAGCGGGTGCAGGTGCAACGGGGTGGGCCTGGGGCAGCCAGATATGGAGGGGCACCATGCCAGCCTTAACGCCAAAACCAGCAATCACAACGCCCAACAAAAGCCAAGGGTTGTAACCGGCCGCCAGAAGCCCATCGAGCATGGGCACAAACTCCGTGTGACCCATGTTATGTTGGATGATGAAGATAGCGCCAAGCAAAACCAAACCGCCAATGACGCTCATGTACAAATAAACCGAGCCCGCCTCTACAGCGGGCTTGTTCTCAGCATGTACAACCAAAAGGTAGGCAGCAAAAGTCATAAGCTCAAAAAAGAGAAAAAGGCTGAATAGATCGCCCGCCAAAAACACACCCAGCGTGGAGCCAAGGGTGAAGACGGAGGCGACCGAAAAGCGGGTTTGGTTTTCCTCATGCGCCATGTATTCCTTAGAAAAGAGGGTAGCTAAGAACCAAACCAAGGAGACAATGAGGGCGAAAACCGCACTAAAATGATCTACCCGCCACTTTAGACCGAACGCTAAAACCCAAGGGATAGACCAGCCGATTGCCTGTCCCTTCTGCACTACGAAAAACTGCACCAAACTCAACAGTAAGGTCAACAGGCAGACCAAATTGGCCGCCAGTGTCCTGCCGGCCTCTCCCCTACGGGCAGACCACCAAACTATGGCCGAGCCCACCAGGGGTACTGCTGTGATTAGCATGGGCAGCCTGCTGGGGAGGTCCATTTAGAGCCCAACCCCCCCCGCCCCCAAAGAGGGTGGCCGCCGTCACTTCAGAGAGTTCGAGCAGAACATTGACGGGGATAATGTCAAAAAGAACAGTGGCAATTGCCAGAATCACAACGGGTACCAGCATTGTCAAAGAAGGCTCTGTCACACGGGAAAAATCGTGTTCCTCCGGCCGGAAAAAGGCGTTGATCACGATGGGCAGGTAATAAACTGCATTGAGCAGGCTGGAAATGAGCAGCACCACCGCACACATTGGCTGGTTTACCTGCAGGGCACCCAACCCCAAGAACCATTTACTCAAAAAGCCATTAAACGGCGGGATACCAATCATGGAGAGGGACGCCATGGTAAAGCAGGCCATGGAAATGGGCATGCGCTTGCCAATACCCTTAAAGTCGTCCACATCTGTCTTCCCGGTCAGCAGGATCATGGAACCCGAAACAAGGAATAGACAAGATTTCATTATGGCGTGGGTGAAGATGTGAAAGACATCGCCAACCATGGCTTGTTCAGAAAGAAGGCCCATCCCCAATAGGATGTAACCCATCTGGGCTACACTGGAATAGGCAAGGCGGCGTTTGAGATTCTTCTGCATGATAGCGAAGACTGAACCCAGCAGGATGGTCAATATGGCTCCATAAAGTAGGATTTTGATCCAACCTATCTCAGCCAGAAACCGATACTGATAGACGTTGAAGATTATGCGCAAGAGACCAAATGCGCCTACCTTCAACATAATCCCCGACAACAGGGCACTGGCGGGAGAAGGTGCAACTGGGTGAGCCTCCGGCAGCCAAACGTGGAGCGGGAACATCCCGGCCTTCATGCCGAAACCAATCAAGAAACCAAGGAAGGCCAGCAGGCTGAGGATACTGCTGTCAGCTAAAAACCCTTCCGCTGTCATGGTAACACTTCCGGTCAAAAAATAGACGGCTAGTACACCAAAGAGGATGGCCAAACCGCCCCCAATGGTCATGATCAAATATAAGAAACCCGCCCGCATAGCCTTTTCGTCGCCTTCGTGTATCACCAAACCATACGACGCAAAACTCAGTAATTCAAAGAACAAAAACAACGTCAACAGGTCTCCAGCCAGCAGAGTGCCTAGAATTGACCCGTAGGAAATTAGCGTAAAAGAATGATAGCGGTTGATGTGATGGGATGGTTTTAAATAGTCAAAGGAGTAGATGGTGACCAACAGCCAAATAGCGCTTGCGATAGTGACCAAAATCACACTCAACCAGTCAATACGGAAAGACAAACCGAATGGTGGCAGTATACGGGAGAACCGCAACACTGCAACGTTGACTTCACTCAGGTAAGGAAACAAGAAAAGCCCTAGAAACCCAGTCAGCGCCGTAACCGTCAACACAAAACGATCCCTGAGGCGATCCTCCAGCTTTAGTGCTCCAACCAATACTCCACCGATAATCGGGATAAAAATCAATAACAATGGCAGCATCACGAGTCCCCCTTGGGTTATTCATTTCTCGTGAAATTATTCGCCGTAGAAATCAATTTCCCTGTTAACCTACTATGCCCCGGGAGGATTTGGTATTTCGCTGCTGGCTGGCAGATAATCCACGTCGGTGTAAATGTATACTAACGTTCCTGCTGATACTTTCGCTTCGGCTGCGGGCACCTGCCCAATGATCCTACTGCCGTCCCCCACGATCTCCACTTCGAAGCCTGCCCGCTGCAGTAGCGCCTGGGCTTCTGACACAGCCAGCCCACCCACATCGGGCACCACAACCTGCCTTACTTCGCCTCTCACTTCTACCCTCCGTTCAACACCCAAATAAGGAAGTACCTTAGAGGCCAGCCTGGAAAACACCGGACTGGCAATCACACCGCCGTAGAACGCCCCCTGGGGCTCCCACAGAACCAAAAGCCCCGCCATCTGCGGATCATCATAGGGAGCAAAGCCCGCAAAGGAAGTAACCATCTTGGAGTGGGAGTAGCGTCCCTGTTCAACTAGCTGTGCCGTTCCCGTTTTACCTGCGACCAAATAACCCGGTACCTCCGCATGCTTGCCCGTACCCTGGGAAATCGCCGTTCGCAGAACATAAGCGGTTGTATTGGCCGATTCTTTGCTGATAATCTGCCGCTGGTCGGGAATATCAGGAGGGAAACTTCCCCCCTCTGTTACAATTTCCCGCACATAATGGGGTACTGAATAGATGCCGTCGTTGGCAATGGCACCAAAGCCGGCGATCAATTGGAGCGGTGTGATGGCAAGGCCCTGACCAAAGCCAATATTGGCCCAGGTAACTAAAGGAACCTTATCGGACGGGGGCCGCAGCGTACCGCCCCGCTCCCCTGGAAAGTCTACGCCCATGGGGTAACCCAAATTGAAACTGGTTAGGCCATCATAATAACGTTCCGGACCCAAATCCAGAGCCAGTTTACAGTAAAAGGGGTTACAGGAATTCTGCATCGTCTGGGCAAAGGATTGGGGTCCGTGGCCCCCCCGGTTCCAGCAGCGGATGGTCCAGCCCGACACCCGGATGTAACCAGGATCGAAGAAACCGGTATGGAGCGTTGCCACCCCTGCATCGAGGGCTAAGGCCGCTGTAACCGCCTTAAAGGTGGAACCGGGCTCGTAGGTATCTGTAACCGCAATGTTCCTCCGCCTGTCCACCGGGTAGCTCAACACATCCTCTATGTCATAGGTGGGATAAATGGCGTTAGCCAGTATTTCCCCCGTACGGGGATCGGTAACTACAATCAAACCTAAGCGCGAACCGGTCTCCAGTGTAGCCCGCCGCACCTCTTCCTCCGCCATGCGCTGCACGAAGTAATCAATAGTAAGGTATAAATCGGCGCCTTTTTCCCCGGGGAGGTACCCCCTAATGCCCCCTTCTATCGCCCGTCCGTAGGCATCCCGTTCATATACAGCGGCACCGGGCTTACCCCGCAGGTACTCATCGTAGTAAAGCTCCAAACCCTCCAAACCCTGGTTATCTATACCCACAAAGCCCAACACTTGGGGTGCTATTGATCCGTAAGGATAAACCCGCGTAGACGTGGGTACCACGCCGATGCCAGGTAAATCTAGGGCAGCAATTTGCCAGGCCAATTCGTCGGATACTTTCTTTTTCAACCACTCTACAGCCGAACGTTTCCGCAGCCTCGCCATGATGAACTCTTCCTCTAGTTCGAGCAGCTGGGCCAAGACCCGGGCAGTATCGGCGGGGTTTTCCACCTCCGCCGGAATGGCGTACACGGTGTTGGCGTTAATGCTGAGGGCCAGTGGAATACCGTTACGGTCATAGATCGAACCCCGCAGCCCTTCCAGGGGGATCTTCTGCAGGCGTTGTTCCACCGCCTTTGTCTGGAAGAATTCATTTTGGTAAAGCTGTACGTAGGCCAGGCGCGCGGTTAAAAGAACTGAACCAAGCACAATTATCAGCAGCAGAAAAAGCACCCGTCGCTGGACCCGGAACTCGGAAAAACGTGCCATTGTCTCACCTGCCTAACCCTTTGAAGAAATGGATTGCCTTGTTAAAGATACGCCGCAGCCAAGAGGCCAGGCCGGTGCTTTGGTGGGCGACAATATCCAGGCGGAGGAATTCCTCCTTGTCGCGGAGGATAACCAGTTCTCCTACCTTGTCTCCCCTATCGATGGGTGCCCGCAGATTGGGCAGCAGCTCCACCTTGGTGTCAAACTCCAGATCCTCTTCAGATACTGCTACGAGAGAAAAATCGGACGCCAAGACGCCCTGAATTTCATGGAGCACCCCATCGGGAACCAATACAGGCGTGAGTACCTGCTCCTTTGAAATTAAGCCTACAAGGTTTTTCTCAGCCCACTCGTGCAGTATTTTCGCCTCTTCATTACGTACCTCCCGACTTCTAGCTCCCAGGATGACCGAAATCAAACGACGCCCATCCACCTGCACAGATGTTGCTAGGGTGTGGCCTGCCGGTGTGGTGGCCCCTGTTTTGCCCCCTTCCACTCCCGGCAGTTCCAAAAGTGGGTGCGTGTTCACGATCTTCCTGTCCTGGGCCTTTAGGTAATACTCCTGCGTGCCAAGGATTTTGCGAAACAGATCATGCTCAAGGCCAGCCCGCAGCAGTTTGGCCTGATCCAAAGCGGTGGAGTAATTGTTGCTGAAAATGGAGATCAGACCGGTGCAGTCTGTGTAGTTGGTGTTTGTTAATCCCAGGGCTTTGGCTTTCTCATTCATCAACCGGCAGAACTGCGCCTCTGAGCCCGCCACATACTCAGCCACCGCAACCGCAGCGTCGTTGGCCGACACTAAGGCGGTAGCGTAGAGCAGTTCCTCAAGTGTAAAGCGATCGCCGGCACGGAGCTTGATCTGGGTCCCATCCCGGCTTTCAGCCCGGGCACTTGCCGTTATCACATCGTCGAGGTTGATCTCCCCCGCTTCCACCAATTCCACTGCACAAAGCAGGGTCATTAACTTTGTTAAGCTGGCGATGGACCTGAGCTGTTCCGCGTTTTTCCCCAGAATCACATAGTCATAGTCCCCGTCGTAAAGCACATAGGCAATCGCACTCAAATCGGGCACAGGCTCGAGGGCATGGGCCAGAGAGTGAATACAGATTATGAAAAAGAGCACTGCACAAAGCAGGCTTGCATAGCGGCGCATTTCTTTCCCCCTTCCCTAAGAATAAATACGTACCGGGTTCCGTAATTAGTACATATACTGAATCTGGTAGTGAAAGGAGGTTAGGTATGGAAGTAAAGATTTACTTCGAACAGGAACGCCTCTTCAATCACTATGTCGCTTCCCATCCGAACGGAGATGTACTGCAGACCACAAACTGGGGCAGGCTGAAGGCAGGCCACGGCTGGGAGTACTATCCCCTGGCCGCTGAAGATAAGGGGAAGATACTAGCCAGTGCCCTCATCTTAATCAAAGATCTCTCCCCCCTTCCCCTCAAACTTGCCTACTCACCTAGGGGCCCAGTCTTTTCCTCGCCTGAAGCATTGGCAGCCATTTGGCAAGGGGGAGCCAGCTTCTGCCGCAGTAAAGGGGCGGTAGTCTGGAAAATGGATCCCCCCCTTCGTAAAGACAACTCCCATTGGTCAGAGCTAGCAAGTAAGCTTGACCTAGTACCAATCGATACCGGACTAGATTTCGGTGGCACCCAGCCCCGCTTTGTCATGACCCTGGACCTTGGCCCCTCCTGCGAGGAGCTGCTGGGCAACATGAAAAGCAAAACCCGTTACAACATCCGCTACGCCCAGCGCAAAGAGGTAGTCGTTACTAGGGTAAAAGAGAAAGCGCTGATGGATGAATTTTATAAGCTGCTGGAAGAAACGGCACAGCGGGACCGCTTTACCATCCGATCCAGTTCATACTTTTACACCCTCTGGGACGAACTTATGGAACATAAACTAGCCCATTTGTTTCTGGCCAGACACGAAGGAGAGCTTCTGGCCGGAGCCATCCTCTTTATTCTGAACAATCGCGCGTGGTATGTCTATGGCGCATCCAGCAACAATAAGCGTAACCTGCAGGCAGCAACGCTCATCCAGTGGGAAATGATCCGCTTTGCCAAAAGCCAAGGTTGCCGGGTCTATGATTTCCGCGGAGTGTCAGGTAATATTGATCCTGACCATCCCCTTTATGGACTGTATCGGTTTAAGGAAGGGTTTGGTGCCCAGTTGGTGGAGTACGTGGGTGAGTACGACCTTCCCCTTGCTAAAGGGGGGTATTTCCTATGGCAGCGCCTTCTACAGGCACACCGCTGGCTGCGCACACTAAGACACCCCAACTAAAGCACTCCGCTTGGATAGAGGTCAATCTGGACAACCTACAGCACAACCTCGGGGAGTTGGAGAAGCACAGTAAAGTCCCCGTGCTCCCCGTTCTCAAGGGAGATGCCTACGGTCACGGTGCCCCAGCCATCGCCGCCTTTCTGAAGAAACAGGGTTACAAGCGACTCGCGGTTAGCACTGTTGATGAGGCTCTGCCCATCGTCAGAAAGGTGCGGGACGTATCCATTCTCCTCTTGACCCCACCCCTCCCAGACCAGCTTGATTTGGTCTGCAAATACAGACTGACTCCCACCGTATGCACTGGAAAGCTTATCCATCAGCTCACTGCGATCGCTAAGGCTAAAGGACAGAGAACATCGGTAGAGCTCAAGATTGACACCGGCTTAGGACGTTTAGGGGCCCGGTTGGAAGAAATACCAATGCTGGCTGCCCTGATCAAAAAAACCCCCTGGCTCAAGTTGCAGGGGGTGTTCACCCATTTTTCCGCGGCTTTTGCCGATCCGGTTTTTACGAGATATCAGTTAAGCCAACTTTTGGAGGTGCGTACGCTCCTCCAGGCCCATGGCTGGCATGAGCTATACTGGCATGCAGCAAACAGCGCAGCCTTCGTCCTGTACCCCGAAAGCCACCTCAATTTAGTTCGCATCGGTACCCTCCTCTACGGTCAAAGCCCCGTTCCCTTAGATGATAGCTGGCAGCTCCTCCCCACCTGGGAGTGTAAAGCGCGCATTATCCAGATCCGCCAATTCGCCAAAGGTGAAACTATTGGCTATGGAAGGGAATACCGCACAAAAAGACCTGTCAGGGCCGGGATTATCCCCCTTGGCTACAGCCACGGCCTTATGCTGGAGCCGGAAAAATCGCCCTGGCGCCAAATCGGCTCTGTCGTAGGCAGAGTGATCATATCTCCTCCCTCACCCATTTCCCATAATAAAAAACCCCTGCCAATCCTGGGACGGATCGGCATGGGGCTCACGTGTGTCGATTTAAGTAGTGTCCCGGAGCTTGAGGAGGGTGATGTGGTAACAGCTGCCATGCGCCGGGTCACAGCGTCCCAAAGCCTGCCCAAAATCTATCTGGTAGGTGGTCGCCTTAGGCAAGAGTATCCCTAGGCCTGAGGCCTTTTGTACAGCAGAATTTCCTCCTGATCTGCCGTTTCTGCCCTAGCCGCATAGCCTTCCGGTGTAATAATGCTGGACTGGCCCGCAAAGGACAGATCCCAGAGGTCCCCTACTAACATAGGGTTAACCGCTAAGGCAAACTCTCCCCTCTCCACAACCGCTTGATAACTACTCCGCAGCCAATCTTCCTGCTGCCATTCGTTCCAGGGGTGGTTGTTGGCGGAGGGTTGAATCAGGATTTCTGCTCCCAGACTCTTGAGGCGTTCGCGCACGTCAGCAGAAAAGGCATCCAAACAGACGGCCACACCTAAATTGCCAAACGGACTCTGCACAACGCTGATGTAATTAAGCGGAGCGCCATCCACATCCAGACCCTTACTCCCCTCCATCTCCACCAGATTCACCTTATGCTGGCGGTGGATCAACTGGCCGGTGGGAGTGAACACCGGGGCGGTATTGAAGACTCGCCTTGTTTCACCCCAGCGCAGTACGGCGGAACCTGCCACAATCCACGCGCCGTATTCCAGCGCAGCTTGCTTAAAGGCAGAAAGATAAACCCGCTCAGCTGCCGCGGCTTTTGCCAACACCAAAGCGCGAGTAGGGGAAACCCTGTAGTTTAACAAATGGTAGAGGACCGAAGGTATACTGCCTCTCAGCAGCGCCTTAGCTGCAGAAGCAAAGGTAGGCTGAGACCATACCCGCTCGGGGGCATCGCACAGCAAGCAGAAGGTACCCACGTGTTCCGGAAAGACAACGAGAAGGGGCCCATCTCCCGCTTCTGCCCGGACACGGCCCATAATCTCCATTATTTTAGCTGAGAACGCCGCCTCAGTCCGATAGTTTTCCATTTCCAGCTTCATCTGTACACAAGCAATCACTGCTGATCACCTCTCCCCATAATTTCGCCTCTTACCTCGTTTTTCCTTGCGAAAATAAAGGATGGGTCAAAAACAGCCGTTTGACACAAGTGGAGTCAAAGATTATGATCTTAGGAGAAAGGGTGATCGAAGTGAGCCGGGATAACAAGACCAACGTGCTCCAGCGCTTAAAAAGGATCGAAGGACAGATTAAGGGTGTTCAACGGATGGTTGAGGAAGAAGCACCCTGCCTGGAAATCCTCACCCAGATCGCCGCGGCCCGGGGGGCCATGGCCCAAGTGGGCAAAGCCGTTTTCAGTTCCTTTTCCACGACCTGTCTGCGCGAAGCATTAGAGGAAGGTAAGGACGAAGGGGAAGCGATGGAGGAGCTGATGGAGGCACTAGATCGGCTGTTGAAATAGCTTTTACTAGGGCAGATATTTTAAGGGGTCAACCGTTTGATCCCTTATTTTTATGCGAAAATCCAGATGGGGCCCAGTGGCAACCCCGGTCCGTCCGGAACGGGCAATTACCTGTCCCTGCTGCACATAATCCCCCACCCGAACCAAAAGGGCGGAGTTGTGGCCATACCATGTGGTAATCTCATTACCGTGGTCGATTACTATCGCCAAGCCTAAACCACCCAAATTCCCAGCTTTGACCACTTTCCCAGCCAAGGCAGCCCGGACTGGCGTACCGTGGGCTACGGCGATATCAATGCCACCGTGGAAATGGTACACCTTTGTTATTGGGTGTGTGCGGTAACCGTAGCCGGAACTGATCCGTCCTTGGACAGGCCAAATCATGCCCCCTAAGCGGTAGAGGACAGAACCGAAAACGGGCAGATCGGATGTGGGAATAAGCAGAACCTGCCCGGGTAATAAGCGATGGGGATTGTTGAGGTTGTTGTAGGAGACTATACTGTCTACTGTAGTCTGATAGCGCATGGCAATAGCTGTGAGGTTGTCACCCCGCTGGACTGTGTAGGACACAACAGCCTCCCTCAGTTCGGCCAGGGCGGCCCGGGTCTCGGGACCAACTACTCCGTCCACTCTGAGGCCAAGATCTTTTTGTACCTGCATTACGGCTGCCTTGGTCTTTGGGCCAAAAACGCCATCAACAACTAGCTCGTGACCCAAATCTACGAGCATCTGCTGAATCTCTTTCACATCTGTGCCGCGCATGCCGTAATGGATCAGGGAGCTTCCCGCCCAAACGCTAGATGCTAGGGCAGCGATCAGCACCGCGGCAAAAACATAACGCATAGGCCGACCCCCCCGCATACTTTAACTTAGTATAAGCGGGAGGTGGAAAAAAGATACATCCCCTGCCCCGATTTAGCCTCGGGAGAGGGGATGCATTTTCATCGTCTGTAATAACCTATATCGCCCTATTCGAGATTCTCCAAGTACCGATAGGCCTCCATGGCTGCGATTGCACCATCACCCGCTGCCGAGACGATCTGTCTCAGGGGAGTGGTGCGTACATCCCCGGCGGCAAAAACGCCGGGGATGGCAGTGGACATGTCCGGCTTTGTAATCACATAGCCGTACTCATCCAAAATTGGGCTGCCTTTGAGGTAGTCGGTGTTGGGGAAGAAGCCGATGTATATAAACACTCCGGAACAGGGTAACACCTGGGTTGTGTCGTCCTTCACGTTGCGGATCAACACACCGCTCACCTTCGGATCGCCTTCAATTCTCTCCACAACCGAATCCCAAACAAACTTAATCTTTTCGTTCTTAAAGGCCCTATCCTGTAAAATGGGCTGAGCGGACAATTTGTCTCTGCGGTGGACAATGGTCACAGAATTGACGTAGTTGGTCAAAAAGATGCCTTCCTCTACCGCGGAGTCACCGCCGCCTACAACCACAACGTCCAAGTCGGTGTAAAACGCCCCGTCACAGGTGGCACAATAGGAGACTCCCCTACCCGCCAGTTCTTCCTCGCCGGGTACCTGCAGTTTGCGTGGTTGGGCACCGCTGGCAATAATTACACTGCGAGCCTGAATCACTTCTCGTCCCACCGTGATTGTCTTAGGTTGGCCCGTGAGTTCGACTTCCGTCACCTCACCCATCTTCCATTCCACGCCAACCGATAGGGCCTGCTGATACATATGCTCCGACAGCTCAGGGCCTTCAACTCTGCCAACTCCCGGATAGTTTTCGATCTCGAGCGTGTTCTGCATCTGGCCTCCATACAGGCCGCGCTCAATTATCACTGTCTTGAGGTTGGCCCGAGCCCCATACAGCCCCGCGGTTAAACCGGCAGGTCCTCCACCAATGATCGCTAAATCGTACACTGGCATCCCTCCTTGTCCTAAAGAGATCAGCTGATTAGGCCGGTACTCACAAAGCAATCAGTTTGCCTTCCAAACCGGGCGTGAACCATTCGCCTTTATCGCCGATCACTATCACTTCCATACCTTCCAGACCCAGAGCAAATTCGCGCCCCTCATCCCAACCGAGGATAAAGATGGCGGTGGCTACTGCGTCACAAACCACAGCATCGTCACCTATAACAGTGACACTCCGTATACCCCAAGCGGGATACCCGCTGCGGGGATCGAGAATGTGATGGTAACGCCGTCCTTCGAACTCAAAAAAGCGCTGGTAGTCTCCTGATGTAACAATGCTCTGACCTTCCAGGGGCACGATCCAGCGCAGTTCGCTGGGATTACGCGGATCCTGCACACCAACCCGCCAGGGATTTCCGTCGGGCCGCTTGCCAATGACTGATATATCCCCACCTGCGTTTACTATAGCGCGAGATACGTCCGCTTCCCTGAGATACTGTAAAGCCTTCTGAACGATAAAGCCTTTGGCAATACCGCCCAGATCGAGGGTTGTCCCAGCGGGGATTCGCACTCTGCTGCCCTCGCGGTCAATCTCTATCTGGCGGAAATCGACCGTACTCAGAGCCTCTGCAAGCTCATCTTCAGTAGGCACGCGTTTGAAATCACTGCCAAAGCCCCACAGATCGAGAACTGCCCCGATAGTAACATCAAAGGTGCCTTGAGTCAAATGTCCCAGCTCAACCGCTATTTCAACCAACTCGAGGGTAGGCGAACTTACCTCAACCCAGGAACCCGCGTATTGATTGATCCGTGCAACGTCACTCGTTTCTATGAAACGGGATAGTTTATGTTCCAGCTCCGCCATGATGGTAAAGGTCTCACCAACCAGGTCAGCGGCACCGGGCGCGTCAACGCGCACGTCCACAACAGTGTCCATCAAAAGCCTAGTCTGACTGACACTGGTTTCCTCCGCTTGGGAATCTTGGGGCTGGAACACGGCAAAGCCGATTAGGATCAATACCGCAATGCCCAGCACAACGGCTGAGCATATGGTAAAACGTCTCTTTTTACTGCCCATAAAATGCGTCCTTCCTAAGTTAGCTGGCAAACTCTTTATGCAGTACGAGCGGTTTGCCTTCCTGCCAATCAATCGTGTTCATGGGACATACTTCCACGCATTCACGGCAGTTTGTGCATTTGTCATAGTCAATACGGGCCAGGTTATCCTCCATGTAGATGGCACCGGTTGGGCACGCTTTCACGCAGCGACGGCAGGCAATGCAGCCTACTTCACACTGCTGACGTACAAACCGCCCGGTCAACAGGGAACGACAGCGGATGTGTACACCCTGTTCCTCATCCACAAGGGTGATGATATCACGGGGACAGGCTTCTACACATTTGTTGCAGCCTGTGCAGTTTTCCTCGATTACAACGGGCAGACCGTTGTCGCCCATGTACATGGCATCAAACTTGCAGGCCGCAACGCAAGTACCGTAGCCCAAGCAGCCGTAGGTGCAGAGCTTGTCGCCACCCTGAGTGGCGTTGGCGATGTGACAATCGCGGGGCCCATCATAGGTACCGCGCTGTTTGGCTTCGGCAAGACCGCCCTTACACAAGACCTGGGCTACTTTCCGTTTTGGCCCTTCCGCTTCAACGCCAATAATCTCGGCAACCAACTTGGCCACTCGCGCACCACCAACGGGACAACCGTTGGCAGGCGCTTTTCCGGAAGCCACTCCCTCAGCAAAACTGCGACAACCAGCAAAGCCGCAGGCACCACAGTTAACGCCGGGCAGTACTTCCTCTATCTCTTCGATCTTCGGATCGGTTTCTACTGCGAATTTCTTGGAGGCTATAGCGAGACCAAAGGCAAACAGCCCCGCTAGGGAACCCATGCTGATGAGGGAAACAACTGTAGTGTTCACCCCAAACCCCTCCTTAAACTTAGATTAAGCCGGCAAAGCCACTAAAGGCTAAAGATAACAAGCCGGCGCATATGAATGCAATCGGTGCGCCCAATAGGGGTTCGGGAATATCAGCAAACTTCAGTTCCTCGCGGATTCCCGCAAGTAGAAGTAGTGCCAAGGTAAATCCTACCCCTGCACCTAAGGCAAAGACCACTGTCTGAATGAAAGTGTACGCACTCTGCACAGCCATAATAGCCAGACCCAAGATGGCGCAGTTAGTGGTAATTAGGGGCAAGAAAATGCCCATCGCCTGATAGAGGCCGGGACTGGTTTTGTGCAGAAACATCTCAACCAGCTGCACGATGGAAGCGATGGTGAGAATAAAGGCCATGTTCTGTAGAAAAGGAAGCCCCATTGGCTGTAGCAGAAAGGTCTCGATCAGCCAGGTCACGGCAGCCGCTACCACCATGACAAAGGTCGTGGCAAGGCCCATACCAAAGGCGGACTCAACTTCCTTGGAAACACCCATAAACGGGCAGATACCTAGGAAGCGGACCAGTACGAAGTTGTTGACCAATAAAGCACTTAGAAAAAGCAGAAATAAATTCACGCGTAACCCTCCTAACTAGCCCTATTCTTCAGTCTGACCCCGATCATGTTCATGATCGCTATTAGAATACCCAGTGTAATGAAGGCACCTGGAGGTAAAGCGAAAATCCCAATTGTGGTAACACCTTCACCTAGAAGCTGAAAACCAAAAACGGAACCAGCGGCAAACAGTTCGCGAATAGCTCCCAAGACAGTCAATGCCCAAGTAAAACCCAAGCCCATACCTAAGCCATCTGCCGCCGAAGCAACCACTGGATTCTTGGAGGCAAAGGCTTCAGCCCGTCCTAGCACAAGACAGTTCACCACGATCAAGGGCAGAAAAAGACCCAGCGATTTGTGCAGATCAGGAAGATAGGCGTTCATGGATAGATCCACAATGGTAACAAAGGTGGCGATGAGGATAATATAAGCCGGGATCCGAACCTTGCTTGGAATCACACTGCGAAGAATACTAATCAAAACGCTGGAGCAGAGGATTACAAACGTAGTCGCTAGCCCCATGGAAAAGCCATTTATGGCACTAGTTGTCACCGCCAAGGTGGGACAGAGGCCGATCAAGATGCGAAACGTTGGGTTCTCATCCCACAAACCGTTAAGAAAGTTCTTCCAGATTCGAGTCATCCTTACTGCCCTCCCCTATAAGCTGCGTATGCGTCCTGGAAACCTTCCCGCACCGCTTCGGCTACTGCCCGGGCAGAAATGGTTGCACCAGAAATGTTGTCAATGTCCGAACCGATGGCAATGGGATCCTGAGTGGACTTGCCTGCAAACTGCTGGCGGAAGTCGTCGTTCTCGATCCTACTGCCCAATCCGGGAGTTTCAGTGTGCTCCAGGATCTTAATGTTGAGGATCTCATCAGAAGCCTCAGCCACACCTACCAAGACTCTGACTACACCACCATAGCCGTTTCCTTCACCCACGAAGGCATAACCCACGGGGCGACCCTGCTCATCTACACCCTGGTAAATGAGGGTGGTGGTCTGTTCCCGCTCCTTGGCGGTCCTTTGATCGTCCTCGCCAAGTTCATCTCTACTCGCCCGGATGATATTCACTGTACTGGTACCGGGCAGAACCTCGAGAACGGAACTTTCTAAGGCGCGAGCTGCATTCTCTTCTATTATAGCACTAGTGGTCTGATACACGACGGACAAAACACCGGCTGATACCATACCAATTACTGCTAGCACAACTACCATACGAACGGACTCATTCATTTGCCTTCACCCCATGTCCATAAATTCGCGGGCGGGTCCAACGGTTGAGCAAAGGTGTTACTGCATTCATAAACAGAATTGCAAAGGTGACCCCTTCCGGATAGCCTCCCCACAAACGAATAACCATAATTATCACACCTATACCAACACCGAAGATCCAGCGTCCCAGCGGCGTGATGGGAGAAGTGACCGGATCAGTGGCCATAAACACCGCACCGAACAGCACACTTCCAGCCAGCAGGTGGAAGATAGGGTCTTGTCCTGCAAGCAGTGCAAACACTGTAACGGTACCGAGGGTACCTACCGTAATCCGATAATCCAATACTCCCCTGTAAAACAGATAAATGCCACCGATTAAAATGGCAAGGGCAGATGTTTCACCCAGCGAGCCGGCAACGTTCCCAAAGAATAATGCTGGTATATCGCTGCGAGCAGCCCCCAGAGCCAAAGGTGTAGCTGCAGTAACAGCATCAAAGGGTACTGTCCAAGCAGTCATGGCCGAAGCAAAGGAAGCAGTCAAAAAGGCTCGACCCACAAGGGCGGGGTTGAACGGATTTTGCCCTAAACCGCCAAAGACCTGCTTGCCAATGGCGATGGCCACAACCGCACCTAGAATGACCATCCAGCTGGGTAAGCTGGGCGGCACAGTTAGCGCCAACAACACACCGGTGAGCAGAGCACTGCCATCCCCTACCATAATGGGCTTTTTACGCACCCTCTGAAAGATCGCCTCGGTAGCCACAGCGGCACCGGCAGCAAGTAGAATTAAACGAACCGCATCCCACCGAAAAAAATAAATGGACGCTGCAATAGCAGGCACTAAGGAAAGGAGAACTGCAAACATAATCTTCTCGGTGGTATCCCTATCCCTCAGGTGTGGAGACGGTGCAACAATCAATTTCATATCTTCCACTGCCCCTCACTCCTCTACTTTGAATTTCGCTCAATAGCTGCAATTTCTCGTTTTGCATACTGAATGTAATGCAGAAGCGGGCGTTTAGACGGGCAGATATAAGTACAGCACCCGCATTCGATACAATCCATCACTCCGTAATCGCGAGCGTGGTCGAACATCTCGTTCATACCATAGGCCTCGAGCCGCAACGGCAGTAAGTTGGCCGGGCAAACATCAACACAGCGAGCACATCTGATGCAGGGCAGAACGTTGGGAGTATGGCTTTCAGCCTCCGCCAGCGCTATCACACCTGACACAGTCTTGCCCACAGATGCCTGTAGATCAAACTGGGCACCGCCCATCATGGGACCACCCACAATCACCTTACCTGGCGCCTCCACAAAGCCCCCTGCCTGTTCCAGCAAATACTCAAGGGGCGTGCCGATGGGAACCAGGAAGTTTTGCGGTTCACGAATGGTCTCGCCACTCACAGTTACCACGCGGCTGATGAGGGGCTCCCCATCCCTGACCGCTTTGGCTACCGCCCACGCAGTGCCCACATTGTTTACAATGCAGCCTGCAGCAAAGGGCAGCGACCCGGTTGGTACTTCCCGCCCGGTGACAGCTTGAATAAGCTGCTTCTCCGCTCCCTGGGGATAACGGGTAGGCAGCTTCACTACGTCTATTGCCCCAGCCACCGCTTTGAGGGCCTCATACGCCTCAGGTTTGTTATCTTCGAGGGCAATAATAATGGCGCCTGCATTAGCCGCCTTAGCAATTAACTTCGCCCCAAGAATAACATCCTCGGCATATTCGATCATGAGTCGATCATCAGCTGAGAGATAGGGCTCGCATTCACAACCGTTCAAAATTAAATAATCAATCCTGGCCTCCTTAGGCGGATTGAGCTTAACTGCGGTAGGAAAGCCTGCGCCTCCCATACCCACTATACCGGCCTCTCTGATCTTGTTCAGAATTTCCTCTCGACTGAGCTGTACCGGATCGGTCACTGGGTTTTTCTCTACCCAGCGCTCCTCCCCATCGTTCTCAATCACAATGGCAGTCACCGCTGCCCGATTGGGATGAACGCGAGGTTCAACCGCCAATACTTTGCCGGAAACAGGCGAGTGGATGTTGGCACTTATTACACCATCTGCTTCAGCAATAAGTTGGCCTTTGAGTACCTCATCACCTTTAGCAACCACCGGTTTGGCCTCCGCACCGGCATGCTGCAGCAGGGATACGACGAGAGTTTCGGGGGCGGTCAGCACCGAAATGGGTTTGCCTGCAGTGCTCTGTTTGGCGCTGTCGATATCATCTATTCCTCCGAAAAAGGCTCTAATTCTTCCCATGCATCAATTCACCTCACGCTTCTTTCTTTGGCTTTAGACAGCCGAATAGATATTCTTGTCCTAAACCCGTTCTCCTGCTCAGGTAAGACCTTTTCCGCATATGCGTCTTTTTTTGTGAAATAAATTACGAATTTGCGGTGGAACTCAGCTCGTTAGAAAGTATAACGCAGGAAGGCCTGCATGCGCTGCTCGGTCCAACCGGCACCGAACTTAATGGGCTGCTCTGGGACGGACAGCAGTACATAGAAGCTGAACTCGTCATTGACCAGAGTAATGTCAAACTGCAGGGTTTCCCCGGACTCTAGATAAGACAAACCTAGTCCAAAGGAACTGCCTAAAGAAGCGGAGATGCGCCAGACTCCCTGCCTGGTGAACTGTACGTAGGGACTGATACAGTACTCAATCTCTCCCATGGCATTCATAAACAACTGGGCCATGCCTGAAAGGCCGTGGCCGTAGTCGCCATAGACCCGTTTCACTTCTCCGTACGCACCTATATGGGGATCAACGCTGTTCGTAAAAATCGAAAAGAGGGGCCGTTCGGTATTACCTACAAAAAACTCCAAAGTGTAACCCACATTACCCACGAAAACTTCCTTATGGCCTGCAAACCAACTCGAGACGTGCTCAGAAAAGAGATCCTGGAGGAAATACCCCCCCACTCCGGTTATCTCGTAGCCCAAAAACCCTAAGTGCTTAATCCTCTCCTGGCTTAAGGATAATCCTCCCTGCCAGCCGTGGGTGCCAAAAACCAAAGGGAGATCTTCTGCTTCAAAGGCCATTGCTGGGCTTGCCAGCAGCCCAAGCAGGATCACGCACAGTATTAGTGAACTAGTACGCCGCCCATCAGGCACTTTCATCTCCCCCTTACATTAAGATTTAAAGTCGAACCTCTTTAACTTTCGGTAGATTTTGGAAATCCTCCCGTTCCAATCCGGGACTGAAGGTAACGTTATTGAATGTCATTTCCCCGGCCTGTACCCCATCTTCAAACACTATAATCTGTGTAGGGAACCAAGTGTCGTCAGTAACCCGGATGTGAAGGGCTTCACTTTCTTCGGTACGTACCTCAAGAGAGTATTCCTTAACTCCATTATATTCCTTTGTTTCCAGGACAGCAATCTCGTACTGGGTAAAATCAAAGTACGAAGTAATATCCTGGGCCACGTTTAGAGCAGACAGGGCCTCTTTGCTCATATCCTCCAGCTCCCGCACCGCGATTTGGTTCGTGACGGGTTGGAATATCCTCACTTCCAAAAGATCCTGATCGATCACCACAATCTGTCCCCGCAGGGCACTGGGTTCTAGGAACTCAAGGCGGGCTAGGCGATGTTCAACACCGAACATTCCGGTTAGAACGAGCACATCGCTGCGCTCCCCCTTGATCTGGACGATGGTAATATCCAAGGTAAGATCCTTGATGGTAGTGATCATGTTCTTGATATTCTCCGCCACCAACTTAGCCTCTTCCGAAATGGTCAGCTCGGACAAAATCTCATGATATTTCTCCTCCAAGAGATCCTCTTCCCCATCGTCCTCATTAGGCTGTACCCGGGGAGTGTTCAAATCAATGGTAATCGGCTTTGTCTCCTGCTCTTCTTCGGCGGACGCCAAATTCGCCCCGCCCCAAAGGGTGATCAGGACTGCACATAAGAAAATAATCACGTATAATTTCAACTTGTTTCTCATTTGACTGCTCCTCACTACGATTACCGCCTTGTTGATTTAAGTGGATTTAAGCTGTACAATATTCCTTAGTGATTTTCAAAGGAGGGAAAACTGCATGCCAATTTATGAGTACAAATGCACAGATTGCGGCCGTTTTGAAGTTGAACAAAGCATTAAGGACGAACCCCTTGGCAGCTGTCCCAAGTGCGGTGAAAAGGTCCAGCGCCTTATCAGCCGCAACGTTAACATCATCTTCAAAGGGCCCGGTTTTTACATTAACGACAGCCGCTCCAACGGCAGTGCGGGTTCGCAGGATACTTCTTCCTCGGAGGTCTAATACCCCAATTTGGGATTTACCACGTTTATCCTGGGAATCCCCTCTTTTTGAAAGTATCCCCAATTTTCCAGGAAGATACTGATTGCCCTTGTTTTGTGAAAGGGCGTGTAACCAGCGTTATGGGGGGTGATGAGCACGTTCGTCATCTCCCATAACGGGCTCTCTGCGGAGAGAGGTTCTGGGTTAGTAACATCCAAACCAACCCCGCCAATCCACCCCTTCTCCAGTGCCTCCACTAAGTCCCCATGGGGAATCAAACTTCCCCTACCCACGTTGATAATCATCGCATGGGACTGCATCTTCTGCAGTCGTCCCCGATGCAGAAAACCAATCGTGTCTGCCGTTTCGGGGAGAGTACCTATCAGGTAATCGAGCTGTCCCAGATAATTATCAAACTCAGCGATTGGGTAAACCGCCTTCGCATACCTTTCCTCACCGGTGGGATTACGACGAAAACCGATTATCTCACAACCAAAGCCTGCCAAACGCTTGGCGACCTGCTCGCCCAAGTCCCCGAAACCTAAAATACCCACAACAACAGAGGTTAGCTCGCGGAACTGCCAGTTTATATTCGACTCCCAAACCCGGGCCAGCTGGTTATCCCTGCTTAAATGAATGCCCCTGTTCAGGGCGAGAAGGAGTCCAACGGCGTGTTCGGCCACAGGCGGACCGAAGATTCCAGAGGCGTTAGTTACTACCATATCCGGGTTTCCCCACTCGGCAGCCAGCACCCTTTCTGCGCCGGCAAAAATGATCTGCAGCCAACGGCATTTTTCGGCTGCTTTGAGTACTTCTGCCGCAGCGAGGCCAAAAATGACATCAGCCGTTGGCGCTAAGCGGACCGCCTCCTCCTTGTCTCGGGCCAGTACCACTTCCGCACCGGTTGCTTCGCGGATCATGTCCACATCTTCTGCCAGGGCATTCCAAGTTAGTAAAAGGCGCATTACATCCTCCTGCTATTAAGGTAAGGTGAGCGATGGTCTGGTCAACCGGATAGAACCCTCTTCGCGAATGACGGTGGGAGAGAGAATTCTCCTGCGCTGAAGCACTCGGGGAACGGGATTTGACACCTCAACCGGCTCCACAGTTGGCGGCTCGGAGCGATACCACAGTTCACCGCGCCGGAAATGAAGCCCATCGTCCAGCCAGATTGGATCTGTTCCGCCGGCTACCCCACTCACAGGAATCTGGACCGGACAATCCACGTATGTTACTACCACAGCATCTGTCAGCCCCAAGGCAAGCATTTTTCCGTCTGGGGACCAGCTGATGCTGGTCAACGTTCCCTGGTCCGGGTCAGGCGACCACTCCTCCACCACATACCCATGGCGGTTGAGCAGAACTAAGGCACTATTTGGGCCGTCATGCACCACAACCGCAAGCGTCTCACCCGTTGGCGACCAGCTGAATGTCTGGACGATTTTGTCGTTCAACCAAACAAGCGTTTCCTGCCGCTGCTGATCGTAAACCAAAAGCCCAGCATCAAGGGGGGATTCGGACAGAGAAAGGGCAAACCTGCTCCTAGGATCTGTTCGCCTGTTTTGCGTCAAAATCCTGCCTAGTTCAGCGATTTCTGCCTGCCTTTTCCCCCCTAGGGGTTCTGGCTCAGACCAAAAGGAAATGATGTTTTCCTCGACTCGGTTGCGCCTATTCCGCGTATCGGGATGGCTGCTGAAAATGTGGGTTGGCATCTGTTCCGGATCGGCGTCTAGAAGATCATCCAGCATGGCAACTGCACCGATGGGATCAAAGCCTGCCCGCACTGCCAAGTGCTGGCCAAGTAGATCCGCTTCATACTCCGCGTCCCGCCCCCAACCCCGCTTGAGTAGTTCCAGTAGGGTAACGCTAGCCACCCGCACCAACTCCGGGGGAAGAACATCGAGCCAGATCATGCCCATCTCGAAAGCTATTGTTAAGCTCAACTGGCGCAGCACCGCATTGATACCGTGCCTTTTTTCCACGTGGGCAATTTCATGGCCCAAAACGGCGGCCAACTTAGTCTCGTCACCGTTTATGAGCTGCAGTAGCCCTCGGGTCAGGAAAATGTACCCGCCTGGTAGGGCAAAGGCGTTCTGTTCAAAGGTATTTAGTACGGATAATGAATACTCGATTTCGCGCCGCTCCGCTTGGGCTGCTAGACGGGTAAAGATCTCCTCAAGCCACATCCGCTCCCAAATGGGCGGAATATATTCTCCGCCGTATTCCTCTACCAGCTGGGGAGCAGCTCCCCGGCCTAACGCCTGTTCGAACTTGTCTTTCCACAATACATCGGCATGGGCCGTGCCCACAAGAGCGAACAGGACAAGCAGTACTATCCCAAGCACAACCCGTGCAGCAAAGCGCTCAGTTTTCAAAAGACCACCGCCATCCGCGGACTATTTCACTCAAAAGGGATGAGCCATCATCCCGAGGCCCAGCGCTGCCGTAGGCAAGGGAAAACCCCCGCTGGTCCGGGAGAAGGAGAAAAATGCGTTCCTCCCACAGCAATCGATCCTTGCCGTCTTTGTAGGTGTATACACACCTTGCTCCCACTACCCCGTCCACCTCTACCGCAGATAGGTTTTCCACCAGTTCAAAGCCGGGTAGTCCACCAGGGGCAGCATAGAGCTCCAGCGCCGCCGTAGCAAAAGCCTCTGAGCTTTCGGCCAACACGTTCTCCAAAACCTCGAAATAGAGTAGCTCGTCTTCCCCACTGCCATAGAAAACATTGAGTTCTGGACTGGACTCTTTGGCCTGGTAGATCCAGTTATCCGGAATGTAAACGGAGTAAAGGGAACCTGCATCCCGAAAACCAGCGCCCCATACTGGCACACCAAAGAGGACTAGGAACAAGATAACCCACTGGAACCGCTTCATTCCCTTCACCCCTTTGCCAGCCCGGTATAACTTCCCCCACCCCTTGAAATGCTAGAAACGGGGAGCGGGCATTTGCCCACCACGTTATATTACGCCACTGCCAGGGCTATTCCTCCCCAAAAAGAGTCCGGGAAGGGGGTTGTTTTCTGTCCAAGAACCGCATAAAACGCGTGCTTATCCCTTCACTCGGTGTGTTAGGGGGCTTAGCCGGCCTCAGGTATATGAGTGCCCAAACCGTCCGTTCCTTCCTGCGGCGCATTATGACCGACCCATATCCGGAAAACCTAGCTGAACTATACACAGCCACAAAACGCACCGGTATTCAAGAAATCATCGAAACCAACCTCCGAGCTGAATTCGGCCGGTTGATCCAGCGTCCCTTTGGCAGTCCTAAGAAATACCGCCACTTTGATGCTCTCATGTTCGGCCCCGCCATTGTGGACCGCCTGGCCCTGCCCAGTGCCACGCCCATTGATACTGCCGTTGTTATCGGGCCGCGGGCAAAGCAACCGCTTAAGATCGATATTCCTCTCCTGATCGCCGGCATGGCGTATAAACGCGCCCTAAGTGCAGAGATGAAATACGCCTTAGCCTTGGGCAGTACCAAGGCGGGTACCGCAACTAACACAGGGGAAGGACCTATTCTGCCTAAAGAGCGGCAATTGGCTGAGCGGCTGATCGTCCAATACCCCCGCCTGCCCCTCCACCGTAGCCTGGCAATACTGGAAAAAGCAGACGCAATCGAGATCCAGCTCGGTCAAGGAGCAACTGTGGGCGGAGCCCAAGGCGATGAACCTCAAACGGTTGAAACCGATCTCCCCCGCTATGACCACCCCAAAGATCTCCCCCGCCTGGTCCGCTTTCTGCGGGATGCGGGCGGAGGTGTACCAGTGGGTGTGAAATTCCCCATGACTGACAAAATTGAAGAACACATTAAGTTCTGCCTGCGGGCGGGGGTCGACTTCCTAGTCTTAGACGGGGCCCAGGGGGCCACCTACGGCGCTCCCCCGATTTTGGCAGACGACTTTGGTCTACCCACCTTTGTGGGCCTATGTCGAGCCACCCACTACCTGGCAAACCACAATCAAACCGGCCGGGTAAGCCTGATCGTTTCCGGTGGGTTCACTTCACCCGGTCAGTGCCTGAAGGCAATCGCCTTAGGTGCCGATGCGGTAGCCCTAGGTACAATGGCTCTCTATGCCGCTTCCCACACCCAAACCCTTAAGGCCATCCCCTGGGAGCCACCCACCCAAGTGGCCTTTGCCCGGAGCAAATATGCGAAACAGTTTAACTGGAAGAAAGGGGCCGAGACCCTGAACCGTTACCTCCAATCGTGTACTGAAGAAATAAAAAAAGGAGTGCGTGCCCTGGGCAAACACTCCCTCCAAGAAGTGAGTAGACGGGATTTAGTTGCGCTGGATGAAGTAACGAGCCAAATAGCCCAAGTGCCCCTAGCCTACTCTAAGACAAAGACACGGGCCGGCTCTCCCTCCTGGGAAAAGTAAAAGAGAAACACTTCCGTACCAGTACTGAATGGAATCTCTTCCACAAAGATCTTCCTGCCGATTTCCCGGGGCTGGAGCCCTTCCAGTTCGGGCAGATAGGCGAAGATGCGGCCGGAGCTGATCAGTTCGTTCTCCAGCTTGCGGTCGGATCTACCCCCCAGCCATTTCGGCGTGGCCCGCCTCGGTTCAGTTCGCCTGAAATCGTAGCGCAACCAGTGCACCAGGTCGGGATTGCCCTCGCCAAAAAACTCAGCAATAATCTGGTACAAACGGGAAAGGGAGTGGTTGTACCAATGGTAGCCAGCCTTTTCCCACTTCCCCGCGAAGGCATTGAAAAGGTCGAAAGGCTTTTTCCCATCCCTCAGAAGATATTCCAGGGACTTATCAAAGCGCCCACCACAGTATTTCTCCACCAAATCCTCAATGATCTTCAGCCTCTGAATCTCCGCAAAGGAAAGGTGATCTGTCCGCAGCACTTCGTAAGGTGCCCGTTCCGTATACAGACAGCCGAAGCTATCCGCTTCCTCCCGGAGACGCGAGCCGCGCAGCAGTTTGAGGAAGCCCAAATGGATGCGCTGCGGTTTCAGCTCGTAAACGTAGTTGAAAGACTCGCCGAAACGCTCAAAGCCCTCCTGGGGTAGCCCCGCAATCAGATCGAGCAGCACCCTTACGGTAGTCTCTTCCATGAGAAACTTAACAACTTCGCGCAGGCGGCCCAAATCGGAACGCCGCTCCACCGCCGCTAACGTGGGAGTATGGGTGGACTGTACCCCGATTTCAAACTGGAAGCGGTTTTCCGGTGCCCGTTTCAATAGCTCCAGGACCGGTTCTGTGAGAATGTCTCCGCTCACCTCCAACTGAAACCGGGTGGTTGTGTCCAATTCGATCATGAATTCCAGCAGTTCATAGGCCCTTTTCGCATCATAGTTAAAAGTCCGATCGACGAAACGAACCTGCTGCAGCCCCACCGAAGCTAAGTTGCGCAGTTCAGCCTTGGCCCTCTCCAGCGGAAACTTGCGTACCGGACCCATAACGGAGGACAGACAGTACGCGCAGCGGAAGGGACAGCCCCGGGTCGTTTCGTAATAGACGATCTTGTTTTTTAGATCACTCAAATCTCCGCCGTAAATGGGGGGAATCTCAGCCAGATCCAAAGGTTCCTGGGGATTTTGCTTAACACCATCCCCTGTCCGATATACCAAACCCGGGATGTGAGTAAGCTGCTCTACACCTATTCTTTTGCCCTTGTCCCTTATGGTCTCAAGCAGCAGAAGGAAGGCCTTTTCCCCCTCCCCGGCCACTAAGTAATCGATGGCGGGGTAATTGTTAAGCCAATAATCCGTGTCGTAGGACACTTCCGGACCTCCCAGAACAATCACTGTTTCCGGACAAATTTGGCGCAGGTTAGAAACCAGGGGCAAAATGAGCTCGATATTCCAGAGGTAACAGGAAAACCCCACCACATCTGGCCTACGCCGAGCGATGTCCGCCAACATGAGCCCAGGATCTTGGTTGATGTTGAATTCTACTGTGTCTAAATCGGGAAACTGGCCCCGGCAATAAGCGGATAGATAGCGCAGGGCCAAATTGGTGTGGCTGTAAGTCGCGTTTACCGCCACGAGCAGCGTTTTCATACTATGCCTCCATTACGCAAAGCAGGAGCCGCCAATGAACTCCCTCAGAATTGAATTGCACGGAATAACATCCAGATCGGTAGCGGGAATGAAGTGGCTGAGGAAGCGGAGCAGCCGTTGGGCCGCAGCGTACTGACGATCCTCAGGTGTAATCTCCCGCAGAAGCTTCTCAGCAAAGGGTTTCAACACAGCCAGCTCGTAAATGAGTGTAGAGTTAAACATGGCATCCGCATCTTCCTGGAAGGGGAAAATATGGCGATGTTCACCCCGGGTAACGAGCGGCCAGCGATCGATTGTGGCCTTAGCATCATGGGCCCTAAACTGAGCATCCCTAACCATGCGCCGCAGCATACGCACATCGGTGGTGGATATACGGGTGTGGTTGTCGAGATTCAGGTTAGTTAAGGCCGAAATATAAATCTTAAACTTACGCCCCTTGGGAATGGATGCTGTCAACTTGTCATTGAGTCCGTGGATCCCTTCGATTATGATGGGTTGATCTACCCTGACCTGCAGCCTCCTTCCATTCCACTTACGGGAGCCCGTCATGAAATCAAAGGTGGGAATTTCAACCTCGTCACCTTGAATCAATTTGGTCAGGTGTTCGTTAAAGAGCTCAATATCAATGGCCTCTAACGCCTCAAAGTCCACTATTCCGTCCTCATCTCTGGGGGTAAGGTGCCGATCCACAAAATAGTCGTCCAGTCCGATAGCTACCGGCTGCAGTCCTTCTACCCTGAGCTGAACAGAAAGCCTTTGGGCAAATGTCGTCTTACCTGAACTGGAAGGCCCGGCAATAAGGATCACCCGCAGCCTATCCCTGTCCCTTGCGATCTGCTTGGCGATTTCACTGATCTGGTTCTCATGATAGGCCTCAGACACATGGACGAGTTCCTTGAACCCCCCCTGCTTAATGCAGTCATTGAGAGAGGCTGCATCGGGAATACCCAGGTTTTCCTGCCATTTACCAGTTTGAAAAAAGACATTAAACAGTTTACCTTGCTCCACATATTCCTGGAGCCGATAGGGATCTACACGCCTAGGGTACTCCAAAATAAAGCCGGGTAGGTAGTAACGGAGCTTAAAATGCTGGAGAACACCTGCACTTGGTACCAGCACCGACGAAAGGTAGTCGTGCAGCCAACCGAAGCTGTAGAGGGTGACCTCATCGCCCGGGTAGTATTCCAACAGGCGCAGCTTGTCCTCAAAACCCTGTTCCCCGTAGATACGTCGCGCCTCTTCCAGAGACACGGTACGCCGTTCAAAGGGAACGTCTTCAGCCACAAGCTCACGCATGCGCCTGTCTCTTATACACATCT
>DGFC01000076.1:0-6097 GCA_002391465.1 Firmicutes bacterium UBA3910
TTTTCATGTGCGCCACGCATGGCGCGTAACCTGGCGGTGAAAGTCCGCTACGGGGGCTGGCAGTTGCCAACCGTTAGCCAAGCGCAAGGGTGTCCATCGTGAGGTGGAATCTGTTGGTCCCCTTTGTGAACCGGGCTTTTACAAAATGCTAAGAAGTATTGCCAACCACTTCTGGATCTGGTAAAATCAATATACGGTATATTGTATAATGCCTTTGAATCTTAAGGATGATGCTAGTGTTTGCTGCTAAGAAGCTCATGTCTAAAAATGGAGCGGTAGCCGTTCTCTTGGCCCGGGAGTTCATTTCCCTAGGCCCGTCAGACCGGATTTCGACTATAGGAGATTACGCCAAACAGTATGAGACTGGACGCGGAACAGTCCAAGCTGCCTTGAAACTGCTGCAGGCTGAAGGGGCAGTCAGTTTGGAGAGCCGCGGCCACTTGGGGACATTTATCAGCGCAATCGACTACCAAAAGTTGTGGCGCGTGGCGGGCCTAGGGACAATTCGGGGTGTCATGCCCCTGCCTTACTCCAAACGCTATGAGGGAATGGCTACGGGTCTTTACAGAGCGTTCGAAGGGGAGGAATGGCCCTTCAGCCTTGCTTTTATGCGGGGGGCTGACAAAAGGGTGGAAGCCCTTGCTGCAGGCGACTATGACTTTGCAGTGACTTCCCAGCTGGCCGTCTGGTACGAGCTGGCTAAACATGACAATCTTGAGGTTCTGTTTCTGTTTAGCCCAGGTACTTACGTGGGTAGTCATATGGTCATTTTCCGGGACAGTACCCACACCAAAATCGAACCGGGTATGCGCGTTGGGCTCGATCCCCAATCGCCCGACCAGTTTCTTTTGACAAAATATGAATGTGAAGGTTTAGAAGTGGAGTATGTTGAGACATTTTACAACCAGATCCTCAACAAACTCCAAAGCGGCGAGATCGATGCGGCTGTGTGGAACAAGGATGAAATTATGGAGAAGGGGCTAAATTATAACCTAGGTGAGCTCACAAATCCCAAGAGTATGGAAGTCAGTTCCCAAGCGGCCACGGCAGTCTTGGTTATCAACAAAGAGAGGCCGGAAATAAAGACGACATTGCTCAGGATAATAGACAGTGAAATGATCACGGCTGTGCAGGAAGGGGTTCTTGCCGGCAGCATCATTCCAAAGTATTAGTGCAGGGGGTACCTTGATGGACGAACTATTGTTGTTTAGGTTGGATCTACTGGTTAATGCCAAGGAAATTGACGAAGCGGTAAGGGATGCGGTAATTGAACTTGTTCAGGCTGTGGAGAAAAGGTACTCCCTGACTATCACTGAAGACAACGGGGCTATGTTGGTCAGCCATTTGGCCATGGCGCTGGGTAGGATCAAAAGGGGCGAAGAGCTGGAGCCAATAGATGAAGACATCTTCGCCGAGGTGAAACAGACCCAGACCTATCGGGAACTGCACGAACTTTACCTTCCCCTGGAAAAGAGACTGCAGATAACTCTGCCCCAGACAGAAAAGGATTTTTTAGCGCTGCACCTTTGCGCGTTAGTAGAAGACGTTGAATAAGGGATGGGAGGTGATGAAGTCGAAAATCGTAGTTGGGGGACAGATGGAGAAGCAGAACATTAAGAACCTCATCGAGGAGTTGGGTGAGGGGAAGGTGACAGCGGAAGTTAAGTCGGATCTGGCCGCCGCCAATGATGTCAAAACGGGCAAAGCAGACTATTATGTCGGCGCTTGTCACACCGGGGGCGGTGGGGCTTTGAGCATGGCTATCGCACTTTTGACACGGGACAAGTGCGTTTCCCTCTCCATGCCCGGGCGCCCGCCACAGGAGGAAGAAATTGTCCAGGCGGTCAAAGCCGGCAAGGTTGCCTTTGGTTTTACCGGTGATCATTACAAACAGGTCATTCCGGTTCTAGTGAGGGAACTGTTGAAAAAAGGGGAAGACAATTAAGGAGGAACGGTAAATGAAGATGTTATTAGCGGCGGTAGTAAGTGCCTTGGCCGCCATTATGGCTAACCGCGGCATAGCCGTGTTTAACGACGGTCTCAGGCCAATCATGCCCGAGCATTTGGAAGGCCGCATGAGCAGAGCGGAATTGGCTGCAACATCCTTTGCCATGAGTTTCGGACTGGTTATCGGGTTCGGAATTCCCTTTTCGCTAACTTCAACCATCATTCTTATTCACAGTATTTTGTTAGGAACAGATATCATCGGTTCGTTCAGTCCTGATGGTAATCGGGGTACAATCATTGCCGGTGTTGTAGGTGCTGTTTACGGTGCCGGTTTGGTAGTAGGCTTAGAAGCTATTGTCAACGTATTCCAGAAGCTGCCTGTCAACGTTATGGACAACCTTGGCGCAGTTGGTACGCCCATCGTGGCGGCCTTTGCCGTATTCCCGGCTTTGGCTACCGCCTATCAGTTCGGCGTACGGAAGGGTATTATCAACTTGGTCCTTTCCATTCTCGCCAGGCAGCTTACAGTCATGATCGGCGCAATCAGCATCGGCTCGGCCACCGTTACACTTAACGCAGAAGGTATGGCCCTGATCGTCGGTATGCTGGTTTTGATCTTCTTTGCCGCCCGGGAGAAAGGGGAGGAAGACGGCGTCGATTTGGCCTCCGTCTTTGGCGAGCGTGTGAAGCGCATTAAAAGCAACATCATTCCCCTTATGGTCATGGGTGGTTTGGTTGCTGCTGCCACATCCTATGGGATTATCGCCGGTGACCCCATTTCCTTGAACCTGGCAGCAGAGGGCAACTACATTGATGCAGGCCTAGCCGCTTTGGCTAGGGGTATTGGGTTTATCCCCCTCATTGCCTCCACCGCCATCGCCACAGGCGTCTACGGACCGGTGGGAATGACTCTGGTCTTTGCAGTTGGTCTTTTCATCCGCACACCAATTTTGGCTCTTGTGGTAGGTGCAGCCGTAATGGGCGTAGAAGTCCTGTTGCTGGAGCGCTTGGGTGCTTCCTTGGATAAATACCCCGGTATTAGAAATGCTGGGGATAACATCCGGAACGCCATGAGCAAGCTGCTGGAGATCGCCCTGTTGGTTGGCGGTATGAATGCAGCCAACGCCATTGCTCCCGGTTTGGGTTTCTTCACGGTGGCCGGTCTTTACATCTTAAACGAAATCGCCGGTACGCCCGTTGTAAGGATGGCAGTTGGACCCATCGCAGCCATTTTGGTTGGCGTGCTGGCCAACGTACTGTCCGTACTTGGTCTTTTGTAAACAGTAAGGGAGGGTGGAGCCGGGAAAACCGGCTTCGCCCCTTTTAGGAAGTGATTTGCTTTGCAACATAACCTCACTCAAATGCTCAAGGTAGCCAAAGCGGCCTTGGCAGCAGAAAAAAACCTGAGGCGTACGGTGGAGTACGCCAGGCCAGAGGTGTTGGATGAGGCGGCAGAGCTTATCCAGCAGGGAGAACGGGATGTCTACCTCTTTGGGGTAAAGAACACCAAGCAGATCAGCTGGAATCTCATTGACAAACTGACAGCAGCCGGCTATCTTTTCCACACCATTGACAGTATGGCCCGGGGCGGGAGGGCAATCGATGTGGACCTTGTCAATCCACTCACAGGCGGGGTTATGACCGGCTCATCCAGTGGATCCTGTCTTAACATTCTGCTCGGAATTAATGATTTTGCCCTGGGTACAGACGGGGGCGGTTCTGTTCTGGGTCCGGCAATCAGCACCGGGCTTTTTGGTTTTATGGCTAAAGGACTTGGTCTCAAGGGTCAGAACCCAAGGATCTCCACAGACAAGATTGAGTTCGTCCCGGGAGTGGGTATAATAACCTACGACTACCAACTTGGCCTTGAAGTATTGGCTCACGTTGCTGACTACCAGCTTCTGTGCGCAGACGAAATGAAGGCGGAGAGAGTCAAGGTTGCTGTCCCACACGGTAGCCGGGAAAACAGCGGCTTGCAGCACGCCCTGGGCAAACTGGAGGATTGGGTGGAGATTGTGGAAGCTGACTTTGGTGCCGCTGACTTGGCGCTGCCGAGCAGGGAAGAACTGATAGCCAAGTGTGGGGAGTTGCTAGCTGCAGGCATTGATCTGATCCTCTCCCAGGAGGGCCCAGTAGATCTGTGGGGCCGGGGAGATTCGGTCCTGGGTACGTGGGGTGAAACGGGGAAAGAGATGCAGATTAGGGGCGGCAAGGGCTTAATCAGGGTAGCAAACATGCTGAATGCCACCGCAGTGAGTATTCCAACGGGTGAACTGGCATCGGGGCTTTTGGTGTTGGGGCCGGAAGGCAAACGGGGTGGATCGTTGTCTCTCTCGGTGGGCAGAATGCTGGCACAAGCCTTTTCACCTCCCGAGCTTTTCCAGCGCTATTTTCTCCACAGCTACCAGCGGAAAGAGGAAGGGTTGATTTAGATGGCCATTTATACTGTGAACGGTAAAATTAAGAGTGAAGACTTGGGCAGGACTTATATCCATGAACATTTGCACATAGACCTTTCCGGGGTTAAGCAGGATGAAGATGCCAAGTTCGATGACGTTGAGGCGGTTATTACCGAACTTGCCAACAGCCAGATCCAATCCCTTGTGGAGGTAACCAACATCGGCATGGGCCGGGATGTGGAAACTCTGCGCCGGATCAGTCAAACGACCGGCGTAAATGTTATTGCCAGCACCGGCTGTTACAAAGAACCGTTTATTCCCGCTGAGATGTACCAGTTAAGTGAAGGGGAAATAGCTGAGATCTTTATTCGGGAAATTGAGGAAGGTATGGACGGTACGGGAGTTAAGGCACACATCATTGGCGAGGTCGGAACAAGTAAGAACGAGATCACGCCCATGGAGATGAGAATGCTCAAGGCCAGTATCCTAACTCACCTAGAGACAGGCCATCCCATCTTCACCCATACTACCTTGGGTACCATGGCCCTGGAACAGCTAGACCTCTTTGCCCAGTACAAAGTGGATCCAGGTAAGATCCTGATTGGTCATTTGGATCTGAACTGCAATCGGGACTACCACCTTAAGATTGCCGATCGCGGCTGTTACTTGGGCTTTGACACCATCGGCAAGGCTAAGTACGAAAGTGATGATGTGAGGATCGAACATATTAAGTACCTGATTGAGCGCGGTCACCTGGACCAGATTGTCCTCTCCCAGGACATGACCCGTAAGAGTCACCTGAAGAAGAACGGCGGTATTGGTTTCAACTATCTCTTTGAGGAGTTTATACCCAAAGCGAAGGAGCACGGTATAACCGACGAACAGCTGGATCAGATGCTCATTCATAACCCCCGCAGGTTGCTTGCGGTTTAGGAGGATAGAGATGCGGACTTATCCCATTGCCACAATCGATTTAGAACAGGCTAAGGAGTTTCAATTCAGACTGGTCGATTTGATCATGCGCGAGTTTCGCGGCGATGAGTTTCTCCAGGCCGGTGACTACGGTGTTGTTCCCGGAAAGGGCAAGCCTGTTTACACGGAAAAGGTGGAAAGGGTTTTGGCCGAGTTTTTCCACGCCGAGGCCTGCGCCCTCGTGCGGGGAGCAGGCACGGGTGCCCTCCGCTCTGTCTTTAACGCCAAAGCCGGACCGGGACAGAAAATCCTGGTCCATACCGCACCCATCTATCCCACCACGAGGGTGATCATTGAGTCCATGGGCTTAGAAACAGTGGCGGTGGACTTTAACGAACCGCAGACCTGGGACAAAAACGTGATCCAGGCGGTTGATTTCTGCCTAGTCCAGCATACCAGACAGATTCCTTCCGATCGCTATCACTTAGGCGAGACAATTGAACTGCTTAAGGAAATCAACCCATCCCTCTTTATTCTAGTAGATGATAACTACGCTGTAATGAAGGCGGAAAAAATTGGCATAGAGGCAGGGGGAAGCGCCAGTGCCTTTTCCCTCTTTAAGCTCCTTGGCCCGGAAGGGATAGGCTGCGTTCTGGCTGATCAAAGCACAATCGATAAGCTTAACGAGCTAAATTACTCAGGTGGAAGCCAGGTACAGGGCCACGAAGCGCTGGAGGCACTGCGCTCCCTCGTCTACGCCCCTGTTATGCTTGCCCTGCAGAAGGAAGCGGCCGATGAGGTTGTGGCTAGGCTCAACGCAGGCGAGGTAAAGGGCATCA
>DGFC01000076.1:6381-12616 GCA_002391465.1 Firmicutes bacterium UBA3910
CTTCTAGGGGGAGCACCCTATCCGGTGGGAGCTGAGTCGAGGTATGAAGTGGCGGCCATGTTTTACAGGGTTTCAGGCACTTTCCTGGCCCAAGACCCCAAATTGGCAGACTACATGATCAGGATTAATCCCATGCGGGCAGGGGCAGATACTGTCCTCAGGGTACTGCAGGAAGCAGTGGACAAGGCAGATGTACGGGGTGGTTAAATGTTTTTAGACGCAACAATAAAACGGAACAGGGCACTGATTGAGGCCGCCATTGAGCTACACCACAGGGGTAAGATCGGCCCCAATACCTATGTGTTAGACGTGGACCGAATTACAGCCAACGCAGTTCTGCTCAAGGAAGAAGCAGATCGTTTAGGCCTTAAGCTTTATATGATGACAAAACAAATCGGCCGCAATCCCCATGTAGCCCAGCGCATTGCCGCAACCGGCATCGAGCAGGCGGTGGCAGTGGACCCATGGGAGGCTTTAACGCTGGCCCGCGCCGGCATTAGACTTGGTAATGTGGGTCATCTCGTCCAGATTCCCTCTAGTATGATTACTGAGATTCTTTCGTATCAACCGGAAGTGATCACCGTTTTTTCGGTGGAAAAAGCAAAGGAAATATCGCTCGAGGCAGAAAAGCAGGGTAGGGTGCAGGATCTACTATTGAGGGTAGTAGGCGAAGGTGACCTGATTTACCCCGGCCAAACGGGTGGTTTTAGCTTAGAGAGACTTGTAGTATCGGCCAGGGAGATTATGGCGCTGACAGGTGTCCGTATCGCGGGGGTTACCGTCTTTCCCTGCTTTTTGTACAACAACGACTCAGGTGCGGTGGAGGCCACGTCTAATGCCCAAACGCTCATACGGGGGGCTCAGCTCCTGCGTGATGAATTGGGTCTAGAACTAAGCCAAATCAACGCCCCAAGTGCAAACTCAGTCGCTTCCCTGGCCCATGTGCGTGAACTGGGTGGTACCCACGCGGAGCCGGGGCACGCCTTTACAGGCACAACGCCCTTGAATGCCAACGGCAGCCAGCCTGAAACACCTGCCCTGGTCTACGTTAGTGAAGTATCCCATCTCTACGATGGTAAGGCGTACACCTACGGCGGAGGCTTTTACCCCCGGGGCCATGTGCAGAAGGCCATGGTGGGCACCAACTGGGATGGGGCGGTGGAGAACATTTTGCCGGCTGCTCCCCGTTCGGCGGAAAACATCGATTATTACGGTGAACTCCTCCTTAACGGCAGTCCAGTAAAGGTGGGGGATACGGTAGTCTACGCCTTTAGGACCCAGATCTTTGTTACCCGTTCAGAAGTGGCGGTTGTGGAGGGCATCAGTACGGGAGAACCTCATCTAGTCGGGATTTACGACAGCTGGGGCAACTTAATACGCAATGGGTGATGCAATGAAAAGAGTTATTTTAGTGATTATAGACAGCCTAGGTGTCGGAGCCATGGACGACGTGGCGGAAGTCAGGTCCCAGGATATGGGGGCCAACACATTTAAGCACATTTTGGATCAGGCAGAACGTTTGGAAATCCCCAATTTGGAGAGGCTCGGGATCAATCAGATCCTAATGCATCCCCGTTTGTCCGGTGATAAGCAGCTGGGTGCAGTGGGTGTTTTGAACTTGGCCCACGCCGGTGCGGACAGTTATATGGGTCACCAGGAAATTATGGGTACCAAGCCCAAAAAGCCCCTGCTTAAGCCCTTCAGCTACTTCCGGGATGAGGTAATCACGGAGCTGACCAGGGCGGGGCACCGGGTCAGTTTTCCCGAACCGGACAAGCCATACATTTTGGTTGATGATCGCGTTGTGGTAGCGGATAACATTGAAACGGACTACGGCCAGATTTACAACGTCAGTGCTCCCCTCGATGAGATCGACTTTGAAGAGGTATTGGCCATCGCCCGCATTGTCCGGGCGGTGGTGAAGGTAAACAGGGTGATCGCCCTAGGGGGTAGGGGAGTAAGCCGGGAACAACTCCTTGGCAGTATAGAAACCCGGGCAGATGGCTTAACTGGCGTCAATTCGCCCAAGTCCGGTGTGTATAAGAAAGGTTATGTGAGCAGACATCTGGGCTATGGTGTGGATCCCCAGAGCCAGATCAGTTCCATTCTAGCCCGCAGGCTTTACACCGTAACGCTGGTTGGCAAGATGCAGGATGTGATTGAATGCGAAGGTGCGGTGAAAATCCCTGCGGTGGAAACGACACAGGTGATGGAAGAGATCTACTGCTCCCTAGATAGGTTCATGACCGGGCTTGTGGCAGGAACGGTACAGGAAACGGATTTGGCCGGCCATGCCCAAAACGTCGATACCTACGCCGAAAAACTTATGATCGTCGATGAGTATCTTGGGAAGATAATGGAGGCTATGCTGCCGGGTGATCTGCTTTTAGTATCTGCGGACCACGGTAATGATCCCACCATCGGTTTCAGCCAGCACACCCGGGAAAAGACGTTTGTCTTGGCCTACGGCCAGGGCATTCGGTCCACTGAGATTGGAGAGAGGGAGACCCTTTCCGACTTGGCTGCCACCATTGCAGATTACTTTGCTGTGGAGGAGCCGGAAAACGGCACAAGTTTTCTCCATTTGATCACTTAGTTCAAGGAACTCCCAGATCTATGACGAATCAGAAAAGAACGGATTCTTTTGAGGAGGGCTGCGATATGCTGCAGACAAATTGGGTGGTAAGATCGGCAGAAGTTGAAGAAACTCTGGCGGCCGGAGGTCCGGTGGTGGCATTAGAATCTACCATCATTGCCCACGGTATGCCTTATCCGAAAAACGTGGAAACTGCCTTAGCTGTTGAACAGGTTGTTAGGGACAACGGTGCCATTCCAGCTACCATCGCCATAATCAACGGAAAAATGCGGGCCGGCTTATCGGTCGATGAAATTGAACTGCTCGGTAAGGAAGGGGCAGCGGTGCCGAAAGCCAGCAGGCGAGATCTAGCAGTTTTAGCTGCCCGGGGTTCCATGGGTGCCACAACTGTGGCAGGAACAATGGCAGTTGCTAACCTAGCAGGCATTTCGGTGTTCTGCACCGGAGGGATTGGTGGTGTCCACCGCGGTGCAACCGAAACGATGGACATTTCCGCTGACTTAGAAGAACTGGCCAGGACACCGGTTATGGTTGTCTGTGCCGGGGCCAAGTCTATTCTCGACCTTGGCTTGACCCTTGAATACTTGGAGACACAAGGCGTGCCCGTCTTGGGTTACAAAACGGATGAGCTCCCGGCCTTTTACACCATCAGCAGCGGCTTTGGCGTTGACTACCGGGTGGATGACCCGGCAGAGATCGCCCGGATTTTCAAGGCCCAGCTGGAACTTGGTAGTCGCCAGGGTATGGTAGTTGGTAATCCCATTCCCGAAGAGTTTGCCATGGACAGGGATTACATCGATGCTAAAATCAACGAAGCTCTAGCGGAAGCAGACAGGCTGGGGATTAAAGGTAAGGATACAACACCCTTCCTGCTTGATGCAATCCAAAAGGCAACGGCAGGTAAGAGCCTGGAAGCCAATATTCAGCTCGTTTTAAACAACGCTGCCCTTGCCGCCCAGATTGCGGTAGAATACAGCAAACTGGGCCCGATTTAGGGGGAGCACATTGACTACTCCAGGTAAGGTATTTATCATCGGCGACCTGCTTCTCGATCATCAGTATTGGCTTGACCGCTTCCCCCAACCGGGGGAAGAGGCCGCTATCTTGGAATCTATCCGGAACACCGGCGGTTCCGCGGCCAATACGGCAATAGCTTTGGCCTATCAGGGTGTCCCCTGCCTGTTTTGCGGCAGGATCGGCAGAGATGCCGCGGGGGAAGAGATTAGGGAGCAGTTAGAGTCCTTTCAGATTGATACCAGCTGCATTCAGTACGGCAGCGCCACCGGGTACACCATAACCATGATCGATGCCAGCGCGGAGCGTACCATGTTCTCCTACCGAGGGGCTTCTGCTGAAACGCCTGAGTTAACAGAAGAGGTGATTAACGGCCTGCGCGAGGCAAAACTGCTCTTTCTCTCAGGCTATTTCCTCCTAGACCCGGGTCAAGCGGACTTCGTCCTTAAGGCGGTGGAGATCGTGAAAAGGGCGGGCGGTATTGTGGCCTGGGATCCATCGCCACTGGTGCATGCGGTGGATAAGGCTGTGTTGACCAAGCTGCTGGCGGAAGCGGACTTCACCTTTCCCAACCGATTGGAACTGAAACTACTGACCGGTGAGGAGTCTGTGGAAGAAGGCCTTGCCGTGCTGCGAGAGAGGACAAGGAACATTGTGCTGAAGCTGGGTGGTAAAGGCTCCCTGCTTACGGCTAAAACGGAGGACGGCGCAGTGGAACACTTTGCCCCGGCACCCAAGGTGGATGTTGTGGATACCACAGGGGCAGGGGATGTGTTTAACGCAGGCTTTTTGGCCGCTTACCTAAAGGGCGGCAGTCCCCAGGAGTGGCTTGCCCAAGGCAATGCCCTGGCTGCGGAGGCCATAACCAAAAAAGGTGCAGTTACGCTGTTTGTAAAGGGATAGGCGACTCCAATTTGACACAAAAACGCCCGGGCATTGCCCGGGCGTCTTCTTTTCTAGACAAAATTGTTCTGCTCTGAACCCCGCCTACATTAAATTCCAGAACATGGCGGTGTTGGCTGCGGTAATCATAGTGAAGAGAATGGCGTTCAAGAAAGCGGCCAACCAGACGTTACCCGTTTCCTCAAACAGCTTACGGGCATACACCCCGGCAATGCCCAAGACGGGTACCAGGGCAATGAGGAGGATGCCGTTCAGCGTTTCGGTTGGGAAACCGGCCACTCCCGTTAGGAACACTTTACCGTAGTGGTACAGCAGCCAGAGGATGAGACCGCCCGAGTTCAAGGCCACAGCGGCCAGGCAGCCCCATTTCTTCAATCCACGCGTATTGGCATTGACCGCAACTGCGTTGATCAGGTAGAACACGAAGAAATAGGGAAGATACCTGAGGGCGGTGCGGACATGTTCGAACTTAAAGGTGCGTACCGCTAATGTCCAGATCCTGAAGTCAACTCCAAAGAGAGCCTGCATCAGCCAGAGCACGATGTAGCCTGCCACAACTGCCACCAAAGCAGCTGCCAAGGCTGAGACGATGACCATGGGCTCAAGCACCAGCCCATAAGCTTCCAAACGGGCCCCTTTTCCCTTTCTGTCTAGGTAGTAGACAATCACGTTGATTAGGGCGGCAATTAACCCGCTGGCAACTGCCCAATAGGCAATCTGGTTAGTGGTGGGCTGGTTGTAGGTGCTGCCCAAAACCAGCAGGGAATTGGCTCTCAGGATCCAGATCACCAAAAGGAGTGCGAAGAAGGCGATAGCACCGGCCTGCATCCAGATGGGGCTGTCCTCTCCTTGCTGCTCCTGGCGTTTGTAGAAGAGCCAAGCGATGCTGAGTACCGCCACCACAATTGTTCCCCAGAGGAGGGGCTTCATACCTGCCGCGGTCTTGTTGAACAGGGCAGGGAAGAAGATGGCGGGCAGCAGTGTGGCAAGGATGATTACCAGCCAAGAAATGATCTTCTCGTTTCTGGTTTTCCCTGCTGAAACCACCTGTGGCTGAGCCACTCTTGCCTTTTGGAAGAAGGGCAGGGTGAGCAGTATTCTGACTAGGGAGATGACAAAGAGGAAGAAGCCGATCAGGGCAAGGAAGTTAAAGCCTTCCTTCAGCCACCAGATTTGGTTGCTTGGGTTCAGGTTTACCTTAGTCTGGTTGGGAGATGTTACACCGGCAAAGGCGTTGGTGTAAAAATCGATCAGATGTGCTGTTGTCCGCTTGGAAAAGTGGTTCCAGGGATGAATCTCATTGGGTGTGTAAATGACGCGGCGGCCCAGCTCGGAAGCGCGCACTATCATGTCATTGATCATGACCGGGCCCGAATCAACGGTGTAGAACCTGCCTGCCTCGCCTGGAGTCGCGGTTGGTTCTAAGCCGAGGAAAGCCTTACCCGAGATGGTTGCGGGGAAGTCTTTGTAGACGACGGTGCCCACCACAGCTTTTTCCGCTTCAGTTTTCTCCGCCGCAGACTTATTAAAGAAAAACTCATCGTAATGGGCTGCAATCATACCGACGGTACGGGAGCCGAATGCCGCCATGAACTGTTCCTGGGATGCTACCGCCGCGGCATAGGAAAAGTCCGAACCGACTGAAATACCGGTGTAGATCATCCGGTAGCCGTTTTGCAGCGTAGCGCTTTCATCCATTTACATGGCATTAAGGACGGACAA
>DGFC01000144.1:0-154 GCA_002391465.1 Firmicutes bacterium UBA3910
AGATGTGTATAAGAACCAATGTCCAAAGTGGATGCGGTAATATTGGCGGGAGCCCCCAACAGAGGTGAGCTGCAAGAGGTGAGCCAGGAGGAATGGGAAGCACTCATCCCCATACACGGCAAACCCATGCTGTACTACGTCTTGGAGGCGCTGC
>DGFC01000144.1:316-869 GCA_002391465.1 Firmicutes bacterium UBA3910
TGATTGTTGTGGGACCTCTGGTTTTGCAGGGATATTTACCTCCCAACGTCCGGCTCATTGAAGCAGGCTCCAGCCTAGCCGAAAACGTCCTTTTGGGCGTAAATGCGGTGGATAGAAATGGGAAAGTCTGTCTGGTAACTGCGGACATTCCCCTGATCCGGCCTGAAGTGATCGATGACTTTTTGGATCGCTGCTCCGAGCTGGAGGGTGATATATTCTACCCCATCGTTTCCAAAGAAGCCAGCGAGCAGGCTTATCCAGAAACGGTCCGTACCTATTTCACCTTGAAGGAAGGGACCTTTACAGGGGGCAATATGCTCTTGGCTGAAGTGGAGACCATCCTCAATTCCAAATGGATCTTGGACGATTTGGTCTTTCAGCGTAAGAAACCGTGGAAAATCGTGCGCCACTTAGGTTTCTATTTTATCCTTAAGTTCCTTTTCAAGCGGCTCAGTTTGGGACAGATCGAACAGCGGGCCAGCGAGCTCTTTGGTTATAAGGGTGTTTTGATTATCAGCCCCTATCCGGAGCTGAGCACCGATGTGGATAAGCC
>DGFC01000144.1:1087-1681 GCA_002391465.1 Firmicutes bacterium UBA3910
ATGTGGATAAGCCCAGCGATTTAACCCTGGCGGAGCAGCTTTTAACGGTTGTCCAGAACAAGGAGGCCTAGTATGAGGCGAGCACAAAGAATTGCAGCCATCACCGGCATGTTGGTGGAGAAGCCCCATCATGTATTTGATGTGGGCGATTTTGCCGAGCTTTTCGGGGTTGCCCGCTCAACCCTTTCCGAGGATCTCTCCATTATCCGATCCACCTTTGAAGATTTGGGGATGGGGAAAGTAGAGACAATAGCAGGTGCGGTAGGCGGTGTGCGCTATCTGCCCGATCTAAGCAGCGAGCAGATTCTCGCGCAAATCGAGGGGATCTGTGAACGTCTGCGGGAACCGGATCGCATCCTGCCCGGCGGTTTTGTCTACACTGATGACCTCATCTTGTCCCCCCAGCTTCTGCGGATTGTAGGCCACATCTTTTCCACCAAGTTCAGTCAATACGAGCCCCAATACGTTGCCACAGTCGAAACGGCGGGTATACCGGTAGCTTTAAGCACAGCCCGCTCTTTAAATGTGCCCCTGGTGGTGGTGCGCCGCCAGAGCAAACCTACTGAAGGGCCTGTGTTGACAATGAATTTCGTG
>DGFC01000144.1:1742-12896 GCA_002391465.1 Firmicutes bacterium UBA3910
TTGACAATGAATTTCGTGTCGGGCAGCGCCAATCAGGTGGAGACAATGTCCCTTTCCCGGCGTGCCCTACCCACGGGCAGCAGGGTGCTCTTAATTGATGACTTTATGAAGGCGGGCGGCACTTTAAGGGGCTTGATCAACCTGATGGATGAGTTTGAATGTACAGTGGTTGGGACAGGTGTTTTGATTGAAACGGGCTGGCCCGAGAAGAAGCTGATCGATGATTATTTATCCCTGATCTATCTGCAGGAGGTCAACGTGGAAGAAGAAAAAGTGATAGTAAGGCCCGCAGATTGGATCACGGCTTAGGTGGTGTAATGATTGGGTAAGACAGCAGCAGTTATTCTAGCAGCAGGCGAAGGTTCGCGCATGTTATCAAAAAAGGCAAAGGTCCTGCACCGTTTGGCCGGTTTAGAATTGGTCAACCATGTGGTGCGCAGCGTACGGGAGGCTGCCTTTGATCGCACGATAGTCGTGATCGGCTATCAGGGTGATAAAGTGCGCCAGGCGTTAAGCGGTGTTGAGCTGGTGGAGCAAAAGGAGCAGCGGGGTACTGGACACGCGGTAAACCAGTGCCGTGAAGCCCTCAAAGGTTTTAGCGGCAATGTCTTGGTTACCTATGGAGATACGCCCCTCTTTCGCGGTGAGACCTTTGCTAATGCGCTGAAATACCATGAGGAGCAGGGAGCGGCAGCCACTATTGTTACTGCCATCTTTGATGATCCCACCGGTTATGGGCGTGTGATTAGGGACGGCGACCGTGTTTTGGGGGTAAAGGAACATAAGGATGCCAGTCCGGACGAACTGGCTGTTACGGAAATCAACACCGGGACATACTGTTTCCGCAGTGAACTGTTATTCGAATACCTGACCAAAATCACGCCCGATAACGCCCAGACCGAATACTATCTGCCCGATGTTCTGCCCCTTCTGCTCAAAGCGGGTCATAAAGTGGCAGGTTATGTGTTGGCTGATCCCAAAGAGAGCATGGGGATTAATGACCGCAGTCAACTGGCGGAGGCCGAGGCTGTGCTGCGGGATCGCCTCTGTCGTAAATGGATGGATCGGGGCGTAACGATCATTGATCCCGCCACAACCTGGATTGAGCACGACTGCACCATCGGCGAGGATACTGTTATTTACCCTAACACGTACATCCAGCAGGGTACTGAGATCGGCAGTGACTGCATTATAGGGCCGAACTGCCGCTTAAGTGGGGCCAAAATCGGTGATGGGGTAGTTATGGAAAACACTATTGTTGTGGGCAGGCATGTGGATGCAGGCAGCCACATAGCCCCCTTTACTTTTCTGACCAGTTAAAATTGGAGGCGGGAATTGAAATGAGACAGGGCAGTAAAAAACTAAAGGTATTCAGCGCCAACGCCAACCGGGAATTAGCGGAGCAGATCTGCAGCTGTTTAGGTTTGGAGCTGGGCAAAGCGGAAGTGACCAGGTTCAAGGATGGTGAGATCAGGGTCCGCATCGGAGAAACTGTGAGGGGTGTGGAAGTGTTCATTGTCCAGCCCTTGAACAACCCGTCTTCCGAAAATTTGATGGAACTTCTGATCATGATTGATGCAATGAAACGGGCTTCTGCCAAAGAGGTGTGTGCAGTGATTCCCTACTACGCCTACGCCCGACAGGATCGGAAGACCCAGCCTAGGGATGCAATCGCTGCTAAGCTCGTGGCAAATCTAATTACCGCGGCAGGTGCCGATCGGGTTGTCACACTGGATCTCCATGCAGGCCAGATTCAAGGCTTCTTCGATATTCCGGTAGACAATCTCCGGGCAATGCCAATCATTTACGATTACATACAGAAGAAAGAACTGGAAGATGTAATCGTTGTCTCGCCTGACGTGGGCGGGGTTGTCCGGGCCCGGGAACTGGCCGATCGCCTCCACTGCGCCATTGCCATTGTAGACAAACGCAGACCCAGACCGAACGTTGCTGAGGTAATGAACATTATCGGGGATGTGGAAGGTAAGACGGCAGTGTTTATCGACGACATGATCGACACGGCCGGTACCATAGTCAATGCGGCTGAGGCCATTTTGGCGCGGGGTGCCAAGGAGGTCTATGCTTGCAGCAGCCATGCGGTCTTTTCCGACCCGGCAGTGGAACGACTAGCCAACAGCCCGCTGAAGGAGATAATCGTAACAGACAGCATTCACCTGCCCCCAGAGAAGAAGATACCCAATCTGACAGTCCTATCGGTTGCGCCCTTGTTTGCAGAAGCAATTCGGCGCATCTTCGAGGAACTGTCCGTAAGCTATCTGTTTGACTAAATGTGGTAAGAATGATATCATTAGACGGAATAAAAAGGAGGCTGTAATGGGTATGGCTAATTTAGAGCTAACTGTGGAAAAAAGAACTGAAACAGGTAAATCCTATGCGCGCAAACTCCGTGCCGCTGGCAAAATCCCCGCGGTAGTCTACGGTTCCGGTGAACCGGCAATAAATGTGGAAGTGTCCGTCCGTGAGGCTGAAAGGATCCTTTCAGCAGCGGGCAGCTTGGTTACGCTGGCCATTAACGGAGATTCTAAGCCGGTTATCGTCAAGGACATTCTCCGCGACCCGGTCCGGGGCGATCTGATGCATGTGGATTTCCACGCGGTAGACCTTAAGAAGGAACTGGAAATCAGTGTGCCCATCCGCTACGTTGGCGAAGAGAATCGGGCGAATGATGGCGGCATCGTGGCAACGCTCCTGTGGGAAGTCACCGTTTCCTGTCTGCCAACTCAGATTCCGGAGGCAATTGAGGTAGACGTGAGCGGACTCACCCTCGATGACACGCTCACCCTCGCCGATCTGGAACTTCCAGAAGGCGTTGAGGTTGTTGGTGAACCGGACGAAGCGGTTGTCAGGGTAACCCTGCCCGATCTGCCTGCGGCAGAAGAAGGCGATGAAGAAGAGGCTGAAGACGGCGCAGCAGAAGCCGAAGAGCCTGCAGCAGAGGAACCGTCCGAAGAATAAAGAAATTAGCGTCAGCAGGGGGCGCACAGTGCTGGAAGAAGTCACTGTGCGTTCTTTTGTGATCTCTATTTGGAGGGAAGACGGTGACGGTGAGAATAATCGTTGGCTTAGGCAATCCCGGTGCACGCTACGCCCAAACCCGGCACAATTTGGGCTTTTGGGTGATAGACGAGCTCAGCGACCGCTGGCAGATTCCCCTTACTCGGCACAAGTACCAAGCTAAGTACGGCGAAGGCCGGGTGGGCGCAGAACGGATCGTGCTTGTTAAACCCCAAACCTTCATGAACCGCAGCGGCGAGGCGGTCAGTTCCTTCGTCCGCTTCTATCAGCCGGATTTGGCTGATCTTTTGGTTATTTACGACGACCTGGATTTAGCCCCCGGCTTATTGCGCTTGAAAGGATCGGGCAGTGCCGGCGGGCATCGGGGTATGGAAAATATTATTCAACACTTGGACTCCAAAGAGTTTCCCCGTCTGCGCTTGGGGATAGGCGCAACCCCTGAATTTTTAACCGCTGCCGATTATGTATTGCAGAGGATTGATGCGGAAGAACTAATAATACTTAAAGAGGCAGCAAAAAGAGGGGCGGATGCGGTGGAAATGTGGCTGAAAGAAGGTCTGCTCACGGCCATGAACCAATTTAACCGGAGGCAGACCGGAGAAGCGTAACCGGTTGGGAAAGGGGATATCAATTGTCCTTACACAATCTGACCGATTTAGTGCGGCAGAGTAGAGAACTGGTGGCGGCACGGGAGACTATTGAAAAGGGCCGCAGCCATATTTTTACCGGGCTTTCCGGCGGGCAGCGTTCAATCTTTCTCAGCGCAATTTACAATCCAAACCGGGTGACCTTAGTGGTTACCCCCAGTTTAGACCAAGCGGAAAAACTGGCTGCAGATGCGGCTGTTCTGCTGCCCCACTGCAGTCCCCTCATCTGGGAAGGTAACGAGCTCATGCCCTATGAAGAGGCCTTGCCCGCTTTGGATCTGCGCACGGAACGGCTGCAGGTTCTGCAGCTGGGAAGAAGGCCCGGTACTATCATCTTTGCTCCGGTGATCGGCTTGCTGGAGGGATTGGCGGGGGCTGACCGCTTCTTAAATTCGCAATTTTCAGTAGATTTGTCCTCCCGCTTCGATCTGGATGAACTGGCGGAAAGGCTTGTTATGCTCGGCTATGAGCGGCTCCCGGCTGTGGAGGGTCCGGGGCAGTTCAGTATTCGAGGCGGTATTGTGGACATCAGTCCGGTTACAATGGACCAGCCGGTACGACTAGAGTTTTTTGGCGATGAAATTGACTCTCTTCGCCTGTTCAGCTACGAAACGCAGCGGTCCCTGGAGAACATCCAGGAGGTTGTAATTGGCCCCGCCCGGGAGACTTTATACGATGCTGCTGAGCTGGAACAGATTAAGGAAGCCATTTGGGAGGCTGCCCAAGTCCAAGGCGAACGCCTGCACAGGCTGATGCGGGTAGAAGAGGCGGATCATCTCCAGGCTCAGGTGGCCCGCCATCTGGAAGCCTTTGAAGAGCGGGGCTATTTCCCCGGTATGGAGCAGTACAAACCGTTCCTTGGCAAGCTAGCTACCTTGTTTGATTACCTGCCCGAGGATCTGCTTCTCATATTAGACGAGCCCCTGCGCCTGAAAGAGGCGGTTGATCATGCCTATTTGGAAATAAGTGAGACCATTGCCCAACTAGTAGAGAGGGGCAAGGTTTTACCTGCCTTAACGGGTCTTTATCGGGATTGGACAGAGCTGTGGCAGATTTTCCAGCGTTATAACCCCCTTTACCTTTCCGTGTTGGGTAAACGGGTGACAGGCATGGAGGGGGCGAGCAGTACCTCCTTGGGCCTGCGCATGCCTGAACACTTTGCCGGCAGTATTGAGCGCATGCTGAAACAGGTGAAAAAGTGGCGACGGGATCACTACCGTATCCTGCTTCTCGTTTCCACCCAGGAGCGGGGCGAGCGGTTGGTGGAGATCTTGCGGGAAGAGGAAGTACCTGCCCTTTACGTTGAGGAGGTTGGTAAAGAGCTTCAGATCGGCAACTGCGTGATCACCACGGGTGATCTCCAGACCGGATTTGAATTCCCCGCCTTTAAACTGGTTGTCCTAACTGAATTGGAGCTGTACGGTAGGGAGCGGGTGAGGGCCCGGCCCACCAAGGTGGAAGAGGGGCTGAAGATCGCCCCCAGCGAGCTCAAACCCGGTGATTACGTGGTCCATATCAACCACGGGATCGGTCAGTATATGGGCATTGAAGTCCTGCAGGTTGATGACCGCTCCAAAGACTACCTGCTCATTCGCTACGCAGGAAAAGACCGACTTTACGTACCAACGGACCAGATTCACCTTCTCCAGCGCTATGTTGGCCTAGATGAGGGTGCACCCCGCCTGTCCAAATTGGGCGGCAACGAGTGGGCCCGGGTCAAGCAGAAGGCCAAGGAATCGGTACATAAAATGGCGGAAGGCCTGCTTGAATTGTACGCTGAGCGCCAGGCCGTGCCCGGTTTTGCCTTTTCGGAAGATACCCCTTGGCAGCGGGACTTAGAGGCCACTTTTCCCTACCAGGAAACGCCTGACCAAATGGAAGCAATCGAGGCGGTTAAGGGGGATATGGAGAAACCAAGACCCATGGACCGTCTGCTCTGCGGCGATGTGGGTTACGGCAAGACGGAAGTGGCGGTACGGGCCGCTTTCAAAGCGGTTACCAACGACAAACAAGTAGCTGTGCTCGTACCTACCACCATTTTAGCCCAGCAGCACCACCGCACTTTCGTCGAGCGTTTTGAAGGTTTCCCCGTTAATGTGGGAGTGGTGAGCCGCTTCCAATCCCAGCGGGAGATTACCAAAACAATTAAGGGGCTTGCCTCAGGCGCAATCGACATTGTGATCGGCACCCACAGGCTGCTCTCTTCGGACGTGAAGTTCAAGGATTTGGGCTTGGTAATTATCGACGAGGAGCAGCGGTTTGGTGTTGCCCAAAAAGAATGGTTGAAAAAGGTGGCACCGACCGTGGACGTGCTTACGTTATCGGCCACGCCCATCCCCCGGACGCTGCACATGGCTATGGTGGGTGTGCGTGATATGAGTGTGATAGCTACTCCGCCTGAGGATCGCTATCCGGTTCGGACCTATGTGGTGGAATACGATGAACAGCTCATCCGCCAGGCGATTATGCGGGAGTTGGCCCGTCAAGGACAGGTGTATTTCGTCCACAACCGGGTTCATTCCATTGATTATGTTTACAGCGAGCTGCAGAAACTGGTGCCCGAGGCCCGCATTGCTGTTGCCCATGGGCAGATGGATGAGGCCGTTTTAGAGCGGGTAATGCTCGATTTTTACAACGGTGAGTTTGATATCCTGCTCTGCACCACCATCATTGAAAGCGGGATGGATATTGCCAATGTAAACACCTTGATTGTGGACAACGCGGACTACTTCGGCCTAGCCCAGCTTTATCAGCTGCGGGGCCGGGTTGGGCGCACTAACCGGGTGGCATATGCCTACTTCACCCACCGTAAAGACAAGATCTTAACGGAAGAAGCGGAAAAAAGGCTGTCCGCCATTAAGGAATTTACCGAACTGGGCTCCGGTATCCGCATCGCCATGCGCGATTTGGAGATCCGGGGAGCAGGGAACCTGTTAGGCCCAGAGCAGCATGGGTTTATTGCCTCGGTCGGCTTTGAGCTTTACACTAAGCTCTTAGAAGAATCCATCCGTGAGCTGAAAGGTGAAAAGGTTGTGGAACCGCCTGAACCTGTATTAGATCTACAGGTTAACGCCTACATCGACGATCGCTACGTGGGCGACCCGGCGCAGAAGGTGGAACTTTATCAGAAGATCATTAATGTGACTGATTTAGAGGCCTGCGCCGAGCTGGAGGATGAAATAACGGACCGCTTTGGCGATCCCCCCGATGCGGTATACAACCTGCTCCAGATCGGCCGGATAAGAGTGTTGTCCCGCCGGGCGGGCATTGCCAATATTATGGCCCGGGAGCGGCACTTTGAGATCAAGTTCCTGGAAGGTTTGGCCATTGACGCCGAGCAGTACGCAGAACTATACCAGCGTTATCGGGGCAAAATCTCTTACCGCCACGGGAAAGCGGGGAGGCTGCTTGTGGAGCGGAGGGCCCATGAAGAAGGTAAGAGCCTAGCCTTTCTAATCGACGTACTCGCCACTTTGCAGAATGAATAAAAGTGGAAGTGCAGGTCATACTAATCCCGAGCCAACTTAACAGGAGGGGTGCGACTTTGAAGGCAACGGGTATAGTAAGACGTATTGACGATTTGGGTCGCGTTGTCATTCCCAAAGAAATCCGGCGCACTTTGCGAATCCGCGAAGGCGATCCCTTAGAAATTTTTGTTGATCGGGACGGAGAAGTCATTCTCAAAAAGTATTCACCCATCGGTGAATTAGGCGATTTCGCCCAGGAATATTCTGACTCCCTCTATGAGACCACGAATCATATTGCAATCATTACTGATCGTGATGCAGTTGTCGCGGTATCGGGGGCACCCAAGAAACAGTGGATCGATCAAAATGTAGTTGCAGTGGTTGAAGAGGCGATGGAAACGCGGAAGACCATTATCACCCGGGCCGGGGAACACCCTGAAGGGGAGCAGTGGGACTTTGCCATGCAGGTGATTGCGCCCATCATTTCGGAGGGAGACCCCATAGGCACCGTAATCCTCGGCAGCAACGATCCCAATGTGACCCTGGGTGAATTGGAGACAAAGCTGTGCGAAACGGCGGCGGGCTTTTTGGCAAAACAGATGGAGCAGTAACAAGGGGCAAATATATAAAGAAAGTGCAGGGGACTCCTAGCGGTCATAACCCAATCCTTACCGGCGTAAGTTGGAATACGGAAGGGAAGAAGGTAAATGGCCAAGGAGTCTTTTTTGCGGGGAGCGGTAATTCTAGCGGCAGCCAGCGCAGTGAGCCGGGTGATTGGGCTTGCCTATATGGTTGTGCTCCCCCGGATCATTTATGCCGACGGTATGGGGTTATATCAACTGGTGAAGCCCATCCACTATTTCGCCGCGGTCTTGGCTATCGCCGGCATGCCGGTGGCCATGGCTAAGATGATTGCGGAGGAAGCGGCGAAAAAGTCCATGCAGAATGTGAACAAGATCTTCCGCTTGGGCTTCCTGCTTATAGCAAGCACAGGGGCCTTAACAGCCCTTGCCTTAATTTTGGGTGCGCCCCTCTTTGCCCGCCTTTTCGCCCAGGAAATGGGTGTGCAGAAGACCATTGCCATCCTGGGTTTCTCCTGTTTCCTCCTGGCTTTGGAAGCGGGGATGCGGGGCCTTTTTCAAGGTCTCCAGTTCATGCTCCCATCTGCTTTGGCCCAGGTTCTGTCCCAGACACTCCGGGTGGTATCCACCATAGGTTTCTGCCTCTGGTTAAGGCCCCAAGGGGTGGAACAGGCGGTAACGGGTATTGGCTGGGGGTTCGTGGTGGGCGAGGGTACCGGTTGGCTGGTTATGCTCGCCTTTTTTCTTGCCCACAGACGAAAGCTGCTGGCTGGATTTGCCAGCGAGGCAAAAAAAGAGGCACGCTTAAGGGCTGTGCCAATCCTGAAAAAGCTGCTCCAGTTATCTATTCCTGCCGTGGTTGTGACCGTACTTTGGCCAATTATGCAGTTGGCCGATAGTCTGCTCATACCCCTCCGTATGCAGGCGGCAGGGTTTTCCACTGAAGTAATCCGGGAAGGCTTGGGGCATATGGGGATGGCCCTGACTCTTGCCCATTTCCCCAATATAGTAACAGTAGCGCTAGCCACCAGCCTGGTACCGGCAATTTCTGAAGCCTGGGCCTTGAGAAGCAAGCGGTTGGTGAAATACAGGACAGAAGAGGCGGTGCGCATGGCCCTAATCTTCGGCATTCCAGCCTACGCCATCCTCTTTGTGATGGGTGGTCCCTTAGGTGAAGTGCTCTTTGGCTACGGGGAAATCGGGGCTCAGCTCAAGATTTTGGCTACAGGTACAATCACTTTGGGCCTAATCCAAGCCACTACGGCCGTGCTGCAAGGTTTGGGCTCCATGCTCATTCCGGTGCGCAATCTAGCCCTTGGTACCGCAGTCAAGTTCGCCCTCAACTACGTTTTAGTGGTAGACCCCCACTTAGGCATTCTGGGTGCAGCCTTAAGCACCGCCGCCGCTTGGGCGGTTGTGGCCTTGCTTAATGTGCTGGCGGTTAATGGGAGGGTGGGACGTATTGTTCCCCTGCGGCGGGGAGTGCTCTACCCGGCTGCAGCCGCAGCGGTCACGTCCTTTGGTATGTACTATCTTTGGGATACTCTAGCCTACTTTATTCCCAGCGGCCTGGCCACCTTGGGCAGTTTGGCAGCTGGCATAATCCTCTACTTCCTGCTCCTTGTGATGTGGGGCAGTTTGGCGGGGCGGGATCTGCACCTGATCCCCGTTTTCGGCAGGCGCATAGAGCGTTTTCTTCAAGACTGGGGTTTCCTGCGCAGTTGAAGCTTGGCCTTTTCCCAATAGCGGTCCATTTCTTCTAGGGTCATCCCCTCCAGCTTACCACCTTCTGCCGTGATCATCTCTTCCATCAGGCGAAAGCGCTCTACGAATTTGTCCGTGGCTTCCTGCAGGGTAAACTCTGGATCAACATTGACGAAACGGGCAAAATTAACCGCTGCAAACAGCAGATCGCCCAGTTCTTCCTGGAGTGCTTCTTGGTCTTGACGCCGATAAGCTTCACGCACTTCGTCCAGCTCTTCTTCCACTTTCATCAGGACAGGGGCGGGCTCGTCCCAGTCAAAGCCGACTTTTGCCGCTTTTTTCTGTACCTTCTCTGCCCGCATCAAGGCAGGAAACACTCTGGGCACTCCATCCAGTACCGAGGTTCGCTCTGCGGCCGCCTTTTCGGTGCGTTTGATAGCGTCCCAATTGCGGGCCACTTCCGCCGGGGTGTCAGCCTCCCCTTCGCCAAAAACGTGGGGGTGGCGTCTGATCAGCTTCTCGCTGAGGTTGGAAATAACATCATCGATTGTGAAGTGCTCCCCTTCTGCCCCGATTTGGGCGTGGAGCAGGACCTGCAGCAGCACATCCCCCAGCTCATCCATGATGGCCCGGGGGTTATTTTGATCGATTGCTTCAAAGAGTTCATACGTTTCTTCCAGCAGGTAGCGCTTGAGGCTGGTATGGGTCTGTTCCCGGTCCCAGGGACAACCGTCCGGGGCGCGGAGTTTAGCGATTATTTCAACTAGGCGCGACCAACTCATCTTACCACTCCTTATTCATGAAAGGGAAAAGCCCCCTGCACTGCAGGGGGCTTAAGACATACGAATTTACGGGGCAACTACTTCCCGCAGGGATTTGCCCGGTCTGAAGGCGGGAACCTTAGTGGCCGGAATCATGATTTCCTCTTTAGTTGCGGGGTTTACGCCTTTGCGAGCTTTGCGCTCCCTTACTTCAAAGGTGCCGAACCCTACAATGGTAACTTTCTCCTCGTTAGCAAGCGTTTCAGAAATGGTTGCAAACACAGCTTCTACTGCTTCACTAGCAGCCTTTTTGGTCATACCGGATTTCTCCGCAACACTGGCGATTAGTTCCGCTTTGTTCACAAAGTAGACCTCCTTTAAGGTAGAAATATACCCATTTATTCTAGGATTGATCGGGTTTTCCTGCTATAGTGGTAATATTTTCCCCATTAACTTGGGTTTTACACGCCTTTTTAGAGATTTTCTGTCAGAAGTTTGGTGAAACTAGTAAAAAAGGCGGGGGGATGAGCATGAGCAGACGTCAACAACAGGCTGTTGTACTGGGATTGGTGCTGGTTGTGGCAGCCACTGTCACCATTCTAATCAGCTGGTCCAGCAGCAATAAAAATATCGCTCGGGATTTGAAGCAGGAACCGGAGATCAGCGTTTACGTGAATGAAACGGGAGAGATCCTGCAGATGCCCCTGGAACGATACGTGGCAGCGGTGGTTGCGGGGGAAATGTTCCCGGACTGGCCGGTTGAGGCCTACGCAGCCCAGGCTATTTTCGTACGTAGCTTTACCATGGATTTTATCTCCACAGGTGGAGTGCAGGATAAGTACGGGGCGGATGTGTCAACTTCCATTGAAGAGACCCAGGCCTTCAACCCCGATGCGGTCACACCGGCCATTGAAGAAGGGGTAGCCAAAACACGAGGTCCTGTCTCTTATACACATCT
>DGFC01000040.1:0-196 GCA_002391465.1 Firmicutes bacterium UBA3910
AGATGTGTATAAGAGACAGTAGCAAAACGATGGCGAAGTTCCCCTGCTGTACGATTGCGGTTATCAGTTAAGGTATATAACAGGACAGCCACTCCGTTGGGCCCGTATCCTTCATAGAAAACCTCTGAATAGGTAGCGCCATCAAGCCCGCCAATTCCCCTGGCGATTGCCCGTTCAATGTTGTCATTGGGCATGT
>DGFC01000040.1:325-4916 GCA_002391465.1 Firmicutes bacterium UBA3910
ATGTTGTCATTGGGCATGTTGGCCGCCCGGGCAGCGTCAATAGCCAGGCGTAAACGGAAGTTGGACTCGGGATCCGATCCCCCTTCCTTCACCGCCACTGTGATCTGGCGGCCCAGTTTTGTGAACATCTGGCCTCTTTTAGCATCCTCTTTTGCCTTTTTATGTTTAATATTAGACCATTTGGAATGCCCTGCCATTGTGCAACACCCCCTCGTGTCTTGCCTTCATTTTAGCATAGGCGTCCTTTCTGCACAAGGATTACCTAAAGGGGGAAAGTCTGACAGCATTCCGTATCGCGCCAAAGAGCAGGGCCTGTAGTCCCAAGATTGCTATTACCAGTACACCTGGTGCCACCAGACCGGTAATGAGAAGAAAATCGAACGCTCCATGGAGAAAGGCAGCCACAATCAGGCTGAGCAAAGCAGCTGCCCAAGGTTTCGGAGCCATTTTGGCCAAACCGAGAAAATAGCCGCCTAGGCCAGAAAAGGCAATGTGCGCCAAGGTTGAAACGGTGGCCCTAAGGGGCGCGATAGCCAGACCAAAGGAAGTGATGTAGAGGACATTTTCCACTACAGAAAAGCCAATGGCGGCAGCTGCGGCATAAATAATTCCGTCCATGGGCTCGTTGAACTCAGAGGTCCTAAAAGCGCTGAGGATTACAGCGAGTAATTTGCACAGCTCTTCCCCCAGGCCAACTACTAGAAACGAAAGGAAAACCTGCATTGCAAGGGAATTGGAAGCTGAAAACAAATCAGTGAAGGGCGCTTCCCAAATCAGAGCAGGCACTACGGATATGGCGCCAGCCGCAGTAGTCAAGAGAAGGCGCCAAACAGGTTCTTTCTCCCACACATCGTATCGGTTGAAATACCAGAGCCAAAATGCACCGGGCAGCAGCGAAGCAAGGACGATCAACAAACGGTTATCACCGGCCCTCGGGGCGATCTTGTTTGGTCTTTTCTGTTTCAGCCTCGTTTACCGGCTCCGCTGTGAACCGCTCACGCTGACAGGCACCGCAGGGTGTCGAATCTGCAAACGAGTTGCTATCCTCCGTTGAGATCAGTTGATTACAGTAGGGACATTTTTCCGCCATTTTACTACCTCCTACCCTTAAGATGTACCCCATTTTCATTTTTATTAGGGAATTTTGAGGAGGAAAGCGGCGTTCTAGCCAGAAAGTGTGTGTTAAGAGAATGAAAAGGGAGGGTTTAGAGTTGAAACTTGGCGAACTTCTACGTAGTGGCGATTGGAAGAGCGAAAAACACGTCCCGGTTATTACCGCACCGGAACGCGTTAAGGGGGACGAACCCTTTGACATCCGGATTGGTATTGGCGAAGGTGAGCCCCATCCTAACACCACAGAACACCATATCCGCTGGATAAAACTTCTTTTTGAACCTAAGGAAGGCTTCACTTTTGAGCTGGCCGATGTCCAGTTCACCGCGCATGGCGAGGGCTTAAAGGGAGCGAACGCAGGCCCGGTGTACACGGAGCCCTTTGCCAACGTGAGGGTTCGGCTGAAGGAGTCCGGAACGCTCCTGGCCCTCAGCTACTGCAATATCCATGGGCTGTGGGAAAGCAGCCAAGCAATTGAGGTCGAGTAATTAGGCACATAAAGAAGGGCGGATCCCGTGGGATTCCGCCCTTCTTTTTATAAGGCCGTTTCTTCTATTACCCGCAGCACATTTCCCGTTCCATCCACAAGTTCAGACTGGCGCATCGTGCTGGTGAATTCTTCCTTCTTTTCCTCCAGCAGGTCCAATTTGGCCAGCAGCGCAGCAAAAGTGAGTTCTTCCTCCTGGAGTACCAGACTGAATCCCTGTTTTGCAAAGGAGTTGGCATTGTGAATCTGGTCTCCCCTGCTCGCCTGGCGAGACAAGGGTATGAGGAGATGTGGTTTAGCTAGGGCGAGCAGTTCAAAAATGGCATTGGCTCCGGCCCGGGAAACAACGAAATCTGCTGCGGCAAACAAATCGGGCAGTTCTTCGTTGGCGTATTCCAGTTGATAGTAGCGGGTATTCTTCAGTGCGGGATCGAGGTTACCCCTACCACAGAGGTGGATGATCTGATACTTCTCAGTTAGCTCAGTCAAATTGAGCCTGATTATTTCATTTAGCACAGCTGAACCTAGGCTGCCCCCCATCACCATTAGGGTGGGGATATCTTCTACAAAACGGCAGCGGCTCAGCCCAGCCTGGCGCGAACCTTCCGTTATCTCCCTGCGAATAGGCGTTCCCGTTACAATCGCCTCGCCAGAAACGGAGTTTTTCGTTTCGGGAAAAGTTAAGCAGAGGCTTTTGGCAAAGGGTTTGCTGATCCGGTTAGCCAAACCTAAAGAAAAATCGGACTCGTGCAGAACAACTGGGATGCGCAGCATCCATGCAGCGATTGTAACCGGAACTGCTACAAAGCCGCCTTTGCTGAACACGACCTGTGGCCGAATTTTGCGCAGGATCCGCAGCGAATCAACAATACCCTTTACCACACGAAAGGGGTCGCTGAAGTTCTTCAGATCAAAATAACGCCTAAACTTACCGGCGCTGATGGGGTAATAGGGCAGTTTATCGCCCACAAGTTCCCTTTCTATGCCATCCTTAGTTCCTATATAGTGGATCTCCCAGCCAGACGCCTGCAGCTGGGGCAGTAGGGCAAAATGGGGCATAACATGGCCGGCGGTACCGCCGCCTGTTAGTACTATTTTTTTCACGGTGTTCCCTCCCGGTATGAAGCAGGTATTTGGGCAGATAACAGGAATATTAGTTGTTACACACAATTGCGAGGTGATAGAGATGCGCCCAATTGCTTTCAGTATTGGTTCTCTAGATATTTATTGGTACGGAATCTTGATGGCTTCCACCTTTGTGGCCGCCTACTGCATCGTCCGCTACCTGGCCCGACATCATAAGCTGAATGTGTCGGTGATTGAAGATCTGTTCTTTGTTGGTGCTTTCACAGGCTTGATCGGCAGTCGCGTGGGCGCAATCCTACCCGATCTGCCCTACTACATCGCCAATCCGGTAGATATCTTCGCCAGGGGCGGCATGGCCTCCCATGGCGCTATCATAGCCATCATGATCGTGGGGCATTTTTATGTCCGTAAACATAAACTCAACTACTGGCAGATTTCCGATCTGGCGGCCCCCATCCTCCCCGTAGGGCACATTTTCATCCGGCTGGGCAACTTCCTAAGCGGTGAATTGTACGGTCCGCCCACCGATCTGCCTTGGGGAGTTACGTTCCCGGGAATGACCCAAGCGGTCCATCCCAGTCAGCTGTATGAAGTAGCAGCAGCCTTAATCATCCTGCCCTTTGCCTGGAAATGGGCGAAAAAACCCCGCTACCACGGCTATGCCTTTCTGAGGGTGCTCTTTCTCCACTCTCTAGTACGCTTTTTCCTAGACTTCATTCGGCAACACAGCGCGCTGTATGGTCCGTTTGTACTCACTCAGCTGATAGCCTTAGCAATCTGCCTGATCACCCTCCCGATTATCATTGTCCTGGATAGACGTCATCGTAACGGCAAGACCAAATTCCCCCCCGCCGCATCTAAATCGTGATAGGGAGCGAAATACCAGGTAGGTACCGAACCGATAAACACTTCCTCTACAATTGGTACCTGGGTTGATACGAGAATTTCTTCTGACTTGAGGGGAACGGCAACCCGCATAGTAACCTGAATATCCAGGAGCACTCGGTGCCACGTCTGGTTGATGCCGGCACTCTCAAAACTGGCAACGGGTGTTGTTGTTAAACCACCCACGGGAATCATTCTCACCGGAATGCCGGGCCCCCACGATGCTAGGAAGTCTAAGCCGGTCAACTGGCCCAAGGGAATAGGGAATACCTCCTCCCCTATATTGTTTAATGTTTGGAGGATTTTGTGGGTGGCTTGACTGCTCACCCTGTTGATTTCACCCATATCATACTGCACAGCCCTAATGTTATCATCGCCATCGCGGATGAAATGGGTATAGGTTGTGCTGCTCATTGTAACTGCCATAATCTCTTCCACAGCAACGTTGATGGCCCTGGTAGCAATGCTCTGGGCCCTAGTTTCGGCCCAGACGTGCAATACGGGAGATAAACGCTGTTCTACTATCATCAGGGCCAGTACAACAAACAATACCAAGGCAAATAGGGATATACGGAGATAAACCCGCCAGCGAGGGACCGGGTTTTTCTTCCACTGCCAGTTTACCATGAAAGAATCCTCCTCACAAGTGAAAGGCAGTGAAGCCCACAAACGCAGATAATTTCCCGAACTTTATGTTATAATAAACAATGAATTACTCTCCGGGGGTGTCCTCGTGGCTAAAAAAGGAAAGAAAAATACGGTACTCTTATACATCTTAATAATATTTGGCGCCACTCTCTTTGGAGCAGCCACAGGCGTCTTTTCCGCTTACTTAAAAAGTGCCCCAGACCTAGATCAGGTGAACATCCATCAAGACTTCACTACTTACATCTATGACGTCAACGGCAAGCTAATCACCGATTTGTATAGAGAAAACCGCATTCCGGTAGACATCACAGAACTACCCGATCACGTAAAAAACGCCGTGGTGGCCATTGAAGACGATCAATTCTACAACCA